>JASBSN010000032.1 GCA_030148915.1 Thiogranum sp. | reverse complement strand
CTTCGAGCCCGGCGCCCAGGGGGAGCACAAAATCAGCCGCGGATTTCTGCCCACACCCACCTGGTCGGCGCACTGGATCGCCGACGAGGGTTTCCGCGACATCATCGATCGGTTCGTTCACCAGGAAGCCAGCGCCATGCGCGATTACATCGAGGAGCTGAGCGAGCGATCGCCGTTTCGCGAGGGCCAGGCGGCGTGAGTCCTCAGCGCCCCTGCTGGCTGAGCCCGGCCGACCCCGCGCAGCGGTTTCCGGACGTCAGCCAGGCCATGCGCCAACCGGACGGACTGCTTGCCGCCGGCGGCGATCTCAGCAGCGGCCGTATCCTGGCCGCTTATCGGCGTGGGATCTTTCCCTGGTACAGCGAGGGACAACCGATACTCTGGTGGTCGCCCGACCCGCGCACGGTGCTGTTTCCGGCCGACCTGAAAATCTCGCGCAGTCTGCGCAAGAGGCTCAACCAACAGCACTTCGCAGTGACGCTCGACAAGGCGTTTGATGAGGTCATCGCCGCGTGTGCCGAGCCCCGGCCTCAAGGCGAGGGAACCTGGATCACCCGTGAGATGAGCGATGCCTACTGCCGGCTGCACCTGGAAGGCTTTGCCCACTCGGTGGAATGCTGGCGGGATGGACGGCTGGTCGGAGGTCTGTACGGGATTGCTCTCGGACGGGTGTTTTTCGGTGAGTCCATGTTCAGTCGCCAATCCGATGCCTCGAAAGTCGCGTTCTGCCACCTGGTGCGCCAGTTACGCGTGTGGGCGTTTAGCCTGATCGACTGCCAGGTCTACTCGCCTCATCTGGCCACCCTGGGCGCCGTGGAGATTCCCCGCAGCCGGTTTATCCGGCACCTGGATACACTCTGCGAAGCGCGCCGTGAGCCTACGCACTGGCGGTTCGACGACGGGCTGCCCGGCGAGCCCTGGGGCGGATGAACGGCCGCCCGCCCCGGGGCGAAGAGCAACTGCGCTTTTTCGCCACCACACCCAGGCCCTGCTCTTACCTCGCCGGACGATCGGCGGTTTCCGTATTTGCCGATCCCCAAGCGCAGCTTTCCTTGTCACTCTATGATCAGTTGGCGCCGTTCGGTTTCCGCCGCAGCGGCAATGATCTGTATGTCCCCGCCTGTCCGGGCTGTGCGCAGTGCGTACCGGTGCGCGTGCCGGTCGCGCGGTTCGCACCGACCCGCAGTCAGCGACGCGTCTGGCGACGCAATCAGGACCTGGACTGGGAGATCCGCACGCCCGCGGAGTCGCTGGATCTATACCCGCTGTATCGCGATTATCTGCAACAGCGCCACGCGGGCGGCGGCATGGACGAGCCTCGCGAGGAAGATTATCAACGCTTTCTCGACAGCGACTGGAGCGAAACCCACTTCCAGGTAGGCCGGCTGGAAGGACGTGCGGTGGTGGTGGCGGTCACCGATGTGCTGCACGACGCCCTCTCGGCGGTGTATACCTTTTATGACACCACGCTGGCCGGACGCAGTCCCGGCACACTCGCCATCCTGCGCCAGATTGAATGGGCCAGAAACATGCGGCGCCAATGGCTTTATCTCGGCTACTGGATCGCCGGGAGCGAAAAAATGGACTACAAAAGCAAATTCCGCCCGCTCCACGCTTACCGCGGCGGCGCCTGGGGCGAGCTGGAAACAGACGCCTAACCCTACCCCAAATGGGGAAGTGCCATTTTTCCCGGAGAATCGGTTATACTCCGCCGCTGTCGTTAGACTGACCTCAGAGAGATAATGGCGAGAGAAGATCACATCGAAATGGAAGGCACGGTTGTCGAGACCCTGCCCAACACCATGTTCCGCGTCGAACTGGAGAACGGTCACGTGGTGACGGCGCACATTTCCGGAAAAATGCGCAAGCATTACATCCGCATCCTGACCGGCGACAAAGTCACCGTTCAGCTGACACCCTACGATCTGAGCAAAGGGCGCATCACCTACCGCGCCCGTTAGTCGCAGTTCCCGGCCGGGCGCAGCGCCGGGCGTTCAGAGCACCTCTTCTTCAACATCCACCTCGTGCACCAACTGACCCTCTTCGGCACGGATAATCAAGTTGCCGCCGTTGGCCAGTCGGCCGAACAATAGTTCTTCGGCCAGCGGTTTCTTGATCTGCTCCTGGATCAGGCGCGCCATGGGGCGCGCGCCCATACGCGCGTCGAAACCGTGTTCGGCCAGCCATTCGCGGGCCGAATCGGCCACCTCCAGGGTCACCCCTTTCTCCTGCAACTGCGCTTCCAGCTCATAGATGAACTTGTCGACCACCCGGGTGATGATCGCCGGGTCGAGCGGCTTGAACTGAATGACGGCGTCAAGGCGGTTACGGAACTCCGGCGTGAACAGTTTCTTGATCGCCTCGAGCCCATCGCTGGAGTGGTCCTGGTGGGTGAAACCGATGGAGGGACGGCTCATTTCCGAAGCGCCCGCATTGGTCGTCATCACCATCACCACGTTGCGGAAATCGGCCTTGCGCCCGTTGTTGTCGGTCAGCGTGCCGTGATCCATGACCTGCAGCAACAGGTTGAACACGTCAGGGTGGGCTTTTTCGATTTCATCGAGCAGCAACACGGCGTGCGGATTTTTGGACACCGCTTCGGTCAGCAGGCCGCCCTGATCAAAGCCGACATAACCGGGCGGCGCGCCGATCAGGCGCGATACGGTGTGACGCTCCATGTATTCCGACATATCGAAACGGATCAGCTCGATGCCCATAATCATCGCCAACTGACGCGTGACTTCGGTTTTACCCACACCGGTGGGTCCGGCAAACAGGAAAGAGCCGATCGGTTTTTCCTCGGTGCCCAGGCCGGAGCGCGACATCTTGATGGCACTGGCCATGGTTTCGATCGCCTCGTCCTGACCGTAAACGACCATTTTCAAATCCCGCTCCAGTGTGCGTAACGCGTCCTTGTCGGAAGACGACACAGTCTTTGGCGGGATACGGGCGATTTTGGAAATAATGCTTTCGATATCGCTGACACCGATGGTTTTCTTGCGCCGCGACGGCGGCAGCAGGCGCTGGTTGGCGCCGGCCTCGTCGATGACGTCGATGGCCTTATCGGGCAAAAAGCGGTCGTTGATGTAGCGCGAGGACAACTCCACCGCCGCGCGCAACGCTTTGGCCGAATATTTGACCTCGTGGTGATCCTCGAAGCGCGATTTCAGTCCCTTGAGGATACTGAAGGTCTCGTCCACCGTCGGTTCGGACACATCGATTTTCTGAAAGCGCCGCGCCAGCGCGCGATCTTTTTCGAAAATACCGCGATACTCCTGGTAGGTCGTCGAACCGATGCATTTCAGTTCCCCGGAAGCGAGCATCGGTTTGACCAGATTAGAGGCATCCATGACTCCGCCAGAAGCCGCTCCGGCGCCGATAATGGTGTGGATTTCGTCGATGAAAAGAATCGCCCCCGGTTCCTTGCGCAATTGCGACAACACCCCCTTGAGGCGTTTCTCGAAATCGCCGCGGTACTTGGTACCGGCCACCAGCGAACCCAGATCGAGCGAATAAATGGTGCTGTTGAGCAGCACCTCGGGCACTTCGCCGTCGACAATCAGCTTCGCCAGCCCCTCGGCGATGGCCGTCTTGCCGACCCCCGCCTCGCCCACGTACAGGGGATTGTTCTTGCGCCGCCGGCAGAGAATCTGGATGGTCCGCTCGACTTCCAGGCGTCGGCCGATGAGCGGATCGATCTTGCCCTTCATGGCCATTTCGTTGAGGTTGGTGGCAAAGCTTTCCAGCGGCTTTTTCGGCGCGCTGTCGGCGGCGGCGGCCCCTTCGGACTCGGCGGCCGGATCTTCCTCGCTCTGATCACCCGCGACCTTGGAAATACCGTGGGAAATATAATTGACCACGTCGAGCCGGGTGATGTCCTGCTTATTGAGAAAATAAGCCGCTTGGGATTCCTGCTCGCTGAAAATGGCCACCAGCACATTCGCGCCGGTGACCTCCTTTTTGCCGGAGGACTGGACATGGAATACGGCGCGCTGCAATACCCGCTGAAAACCGAGCGTCGGCTGGGTTTCGCGGGTATCGTGGCCCGGCAGCAGTGGCGTGGTCTCGTCGAGAAAGGCGACCAGCTCTTTTTTCAACCGGTCGATATCCACGCCGCAGGACTTGAGCACCTCGGCGGCGGTGGGGTTATCCAGCAGAGCCAATAACAGGTGCTCTACCGTCATGAATTCATGACGTTTTTCCCTGGCTTCCTTGAATGCCAGGTTGAGGGTAAATTCCAGTTCTTTACTCAGCATGGTAACTACCTCTTGCCCGTCTAAGCCTCCTCCATGGCACACAACAGCGGATGTTGATTCTGGCGCGCGAACTCATTGACCTGCGCGACTTTGGTTTCCGCAATATCCTTGGCGAACACACCGCAGACCCCCTTTCCGCGGGTGTGAACATGCAACATAACCTGCGTCGCCTTGTCCCGAGGCATGGCGAAAAACTGTTCGAGCAGCAGCACGACGAATTCCATCGGCGTGTAATCGTCGTTGTGCAGCACCACCTTATACAAAGGTGGACGTTTCAGCTCCGGCTTGGACTCCAGAACCGATAAGCCCTGATCGCCCGAATTTCGCGATTCCTTCCCCATAATCCAATTCTAACCGATCCGGTCGCTCCCCGCGCCGGATTTCCAACGTTCGATTAACAGGATACACATGCTTTTGAAACAAGCAAGCATCTGTCTAAGCCGGTGATCTCATGCGCTTTTCCCCCGCTTCGAAACTTGACTATTCGACTGCATGGACTAACAATAGCCGTTGGCTCTCTGAGCCAAAGGAGGGGTCGTTCACAGGCCACAGAGCATGGAACGACGCGTTTAAAAATAAGCTGGGGTAACACCCGCCAAAGAACGCAGTGAGGATGTAAGAGTCATGGCGACAGGTATCGTTAAATGGTTCAGTAATGCCAAAGGTTACGGTTTCATATCTCCCGACGAAGGTGGTGATGACATCTTCGCCCATTTCTCGTCTATCGAGATGGACGGGTACAAAAGTCTGAAGGAAGGTCAGCGCGTGCAGTTCGACGTCGCCACCGGACCGAAGGGACTGCAGGCCAGTAAAATCTGTTTCGCAGAAACCGTCAGCTGATTTCAGGGTAGCGGTCCCCGCAGGAAGCGGCCTTCCACCCGCCCAGGCGGCGGGTGAATGTGGCTGTGCGCCTCACATATTCTCGACAATAGCCTGACCGAACTGCGAACAACTCAACTTGGTGGCGCCTTCCATGAGGCGCTCCAGGTCGTAGGTCACTGTCTTATGGGCGATCGCTCCGGATAATCCTTTAACGATAAGATCGGCCGCGGCGTTCCAACCGAGGTGGCGCAACATCATTTCCGCCGACAGGATCAGTGAAGCAGGATTAACCTGATCCTTGCCGGCATACTTGGGCGCCGTGCCGTGCGTGGCCTCAAACAGCGCCACCCTATCGGAGAGATTGGCCCCGGGCGCCATGCCGATCCCACCGACCTGTGCGGCCAGGGCATCGGAGACATAATCGCCGTTCAGATTGAGCGTGGCGATAACACTGTATTCGGCGGGCCGTAACAGAATCTGCTGCAAGAAGGCATCGGCGATCACATCCTTGACGACGATGTCCTTGCCGGTGTTCGGGTTCTTGAAGACACACCAGGGACCGCCGTCGATTTCGACCGCGCCGAACTCCTCCTTGGCCAACTCATAACCCCAGTTCTTGAACGCACCTTCGGTAAACTTCATGATGTTACCCTTGTGCACCAGCGTCACCGAATCGCGCTGCTGATCGACGGCATATTGCAACGCGCGCCGCACCAGGCGCCGGGTACCTTCCGAGGACACCGGCTTGATGCCGATACCCGAGGTCTCGGGGAAACGGATTTTGCTCACCCCCATCTCATTGCGTAGAAAATCGATGAGCTTTTTTACCTCCGCGCTGCCCGCTTCCCACTCGATGCCGGCATAAATGTCTTCGGAATTTTCGCGGAAAATGACCATATCGGTCTTCTCCGGCGCTTTCAGCGGACTGGGCGTCCCGGCGTAGTAGCGTACCGGGCGCAGGCACAGATACAAATCCAGCTCCTGGCGCAGGGCGACGTTCAGCGAACGAATGCCACCACCGACCGGCGTGGTCAGCGGGCCTTTGATGGCGACGCTGAAATCCTTCACGGCTTGTAAGGTCTCGGCCGGCAACCAGGTGTTCTCGCCATACAGACCGTTGGATTTCTCGCCGGCGTAGATTTCCATCCAGACGATGCGCCGGCGACCGTCAAATGCTTTATCCACTGCGGCGTCGACCACCTGGCGCATGACCGGAGTAATATCCACACCGATGCCGTCGCCCTCGATAAAGGGCACGATCGGCTGATCCGGCACCGTCAGTGTCAAATCATCGTTGACGGTGATTTTCTCGCCCTGTTCCGGCACAACAATTTTCTCATAACCCATCTCTTGCTTCCCGATTTGCAGCTTTCAAGATCGCGGGATTGTATCAAATTGGCGGCCCGATACACCGCGGTACGGAAAAATTCGCACAAATAAAAAACCCCCGCACCGGCAAGGTGCAGGGGTCTTGTCTACGACAGAAAAAGCGGAACTGTCTTAGATTTCGCCACCGGCCGCTTTGATCAACGACTCCTCGATGGCATTCGGTGCGCACATGATGTTGAAGAAAGTGGCGCCGGTGTCGCTTTGAATCATCGGCAGGTGTGGCCAGCTGATGGCGATACGAAAGCGCGCATACAGGGCGTAGACGTTACCGTCGGAGACCAAAATCTCATAAGGCAGGTGACCCGTGGAACGAATCTTATCCTTGTCGACGCGGCTCATGATGTATTTATCACCACTGCAACCGCTGTCGTTCAAGGCGACGCCGAATACGGTTTCATCCTTCCCGGGGATATCGATGCGGTAGACTTTGGTAGCGCCGCCGCGGCCCTGGGAGAGGCCCTCTTCAACCGCCGCGATAGCGTCCTGCTGACTGTCGTACTCGGCCAGCTCGCTGGGGTCGTCAAAGTATTCCATACCGAACATATAGTGATACTTGCGCAGATCCTTGGCACTGAGCTGCTTGTCGCCGGTACCATAGGCCTCCTTGTCGCCCAGCGCCGTCTTCAGGCTGGCCAGTGCCGCATCGGCACCCGAAGTATCTTTGATACGATAGGCGTCGGCCAGATAGACGGGGTTGGTATAAGCCACCTGAACGTCATCGCCGACCTTGGTCACGGTGACGCGCTGCCCGGCTTCATAACCGCCGAACTCGGAGCTGGCTGCCGCTTTTTTCAGACCGTCGTTGGTGATGGCGATAATGACTGCGCCATCATAGGGCGAGTAGGTGCCGACAACCTGAAAACCCGCGGCCTGCACCTTGCTCTTGACGTCATTCGCCACTGCCTGGATATCACCAGTGGTTTCATAGGCCAGCACAAAGGGTTTCAACGCCTCCTCGGCGAGGGCATTCCCCAACGATAATGCCAGCAAGGCACTGGCAACACATAACTGCTTAACGACCTTGTGCATGATGACTCCTCCTCACGTTTAGTCGTGTTATTTGGCATGTCCGGAATCTGCGCGCGGCGATTCCAGCGTTATTATTATGGCCTCGGTGCTCTGCCGGTTCTCCGGGCCAGAACAACAACTTGCCTGGAGAACCGGAGGCGAACCCGCGCAAAGCGGCTTTGGTCATGGAGCTTACTTTATGGGACCCTGGCACAATGTCAAGTCTATGACGCCCGACTCAGGCAAATATTTATGGCAACGCACGAACCACAACGAATAACTATTTGTTTATACTTTAATTCACCACGTAACCGGATGAACGTAGCCTTATGGTGTGGAAACCCCGTGTCACCGTCGCTGTGATTGCCGAACAGAATGATCGCTATCTGATGGTGGAAGAAAACATCGCCGGCCGGCGCGTATTCAATCAGCCCGCCGGACATCTCGAAAGCGGCGAAAGCCTGGTGGCCGCCGCAATACGCGAATGCCGGGAGGAAACCGCCTGGCGATTTCAGCCCCAAGCGCTGGTCGGCCTCTACCGCTGGTACAGCGAGCGCAACCAGGACACTTATCTGCGCGCCACCTTTGCCGGACAGTGCCTCGCCCACCTGCCAGACTCGCCGCTCGACACCGAGATTGTCGCGGCGCACTGGCTGAGCCTGGAGGAAATCCGCGCGCGCGGCTCGCAGCTGCGCAGCCCCCTGGTGATGCAGTCGTTGAACGATTACCGGCAGGGTAAACGTTATCCGCTGGATCTGCTGGTCGACATCGACAACAGCGACGGCGCGTGAACAGAACCTCGGTCATGGTCGGCCTCTCCGGCGGCGTCGATTCGGCCGTCGCCGCGGGCCTGCTGCTGGAACAGGGCTACGCGGTGGAAGGCCTGTTCATGAAGAACTGGGATGAAGACGATGAACCGGGCTACTGCCCGGCCGAAGCGGATCTCGCCGACGCCCGCGCGGTCGCCGATATCCTCGGTATTCGCCTGCACACGGTCAGTTTTTCCAGTGAATACTGGGAGCGCGTATTCGCTTATTTCCTCGATGAATACCGCGCCGCGCGCACCCCCAATCCGGATATCCTCTGCAACCAGGAAATCAAGTTCAAGGCCTTTCTCGACCACGCGCTGGCGCTCGGCGCCGGTGCGATCGCCACCGGCCACTATGCACGGATCGCGGCGCACAAGGACCGCTACCGACTGCTCAAAGGCAGCGACGGCGACAAGGATCAAAGCTATTTCCTCCACCGCCTGAACCAGCGCGCGCTCGGCCACAGCCTGTTTCCGCTCGGCGAGCGGCGCAAGCCCGCGGTGCGCCAGCGCGCCACGCAATATGGCTTTCCCAATGCGCACAAGAAAGACAGCACCGGCATCTGTTTTATCGGCGAGCGCAAATTTCGCGATTTCCTCGCCCGCTTTCTGCCGGCGCAACCCGGAGACATTGTCAGCCTCGAGGGCACGCACCTCGGTCGCCACCAGGGACTGATGTTTCATACCATCGGACAGCGTCAGGGCCTGGGCATCGGCGGTATCCGCGACAACAGCGGAGAACCCTGGTACGTGGTCGAAAAGCGTCTGCGCGACAATCAGCTGGTGGTGGTACAGGGCGCCCGGCACCCGGCCCTGTTCAAACACTCCGTGCAGGCGGGCGATCTGCATTGGATAAGCGGCCGTGCGCCGCGCGTGCCGCTGGTGTGCGAGGCGCGCATCCGCTACCGTCAGCAAACGCAGGCGTGCACCCTCAGTGCCCTGTCCGGCGAGCGCGCGCAAGTCGAATTCAGCGCCGCGCAGCGGGCGGTCACGCCCGGTCAGGCGGTGGTGTTCTACGCCGGCGACGAATGCCTCGGAGGTGGTACGATTCTGTCATGAATATTAAAACTCATCACCACCGTACACTGGCTTTCGCCGGCGTCGTGCAGGCGCTGCAACTGGTCAAACAAACCGCTTACGGCAAGCCCTGCGACAGCGACGTTCTCGCCGGCACCTTGCGCAGCGTGCTGGCCCTGAACGCCGATTCGGTGGAACAGATCTACGGCGGCATCGACGGCCTGCGCAGCGGGTTACGTTTGCTGCAGACGCAGTTACTTGGCGATCGGCAACGACCGGACCCAGAGCTGAGCCGTTATCTGGTCGTGCTGCTGCACCTCGAGCGCAAGCTGAGTAAGCGCGCCGATCTGCTGGAGCGCCTGCGTACCGGCATTGAGCATTCCCAACGACAGATCGAACATTTCGACATTCTGCACCCCAACGTGCTCGCCGGTTTCGCCGATACCTACGCTGACACGCTGAGCACCCTGCGCCCGCGCATCATGGTCAACGGTGATCCGCTGCGGTTGCAGGAAACCGACGTCGCCCGGCAGATCCGCGCCTTACTGTTGGCGGCCATGCGCTCGGTAGTCCTGTGGCGCCA
>JASBSN010000023.1 GCA_030148915.1 Thiogranum sp. | reverse complement strand
AACTACCGGCCGCAGTTTTACTTTCGCACCACGGACGTGACCGGGGCGGTGGATCTGCCGGAGGGCGTGGAGATGGTGATGCCGGGAGACAACGTGAAGATGGTGGTGAGCCTGATCGCGCCGATTGCGATGGAAGAGGGCTTGCGCTTTGCCATCCGCGAGGGCGGTCGTACCGTCGGCGCCGGCGTGGTCGCAAAAATTATCGAGTAATCATGAAATAATGGGGACGGATCGCATGCCGTCCCCGTTCTTTAGAGGTTGATATGGCAAATCAAAGAATTCGCATCCGCTTGAAGGCGTTCGATCATCGTCTGATCGATCAGTCCGCCCGCGAAATTGTCGAGACCGCCCGCCGCACCGGTGCGCAGGTCCGTGGCCCCATTCCGCTGCCGACCAAAAAAGAGCGCTTCACTATACTGATTTCTCCGCACGTCAATAAAGACGCTCGCGACCAGTATGAAATCCGTACCCACAAGCGGCTTATGGACATAGTGGATCCCACTGACAAAACCGTTGATGCACTCATGAAGCTGGACCTTGCGGCCGGCGTTGACGTGCAGATCAAGTTGAATTGAGGCCGAAGGCGCAGCTTTGCCGGGGAAACGAAAATGGCGATCGGAATAATTGGAAAAAAAGCAGGCATGACACGCATCTTCACCGAAGACGGTGAGTCGGTGCCCGTGACTGTGGTTGAAGTCGACCCCAACCGGGTCACCCAGGTGCGCAGCCAGGAAGTCGACGGTTACCGGGCATTTCAGGTAACCGCCGGCAGCCGCCGCGCCACCCGTGTAAACAAGGCCATGGCCGGGCATTTCGCCAAGGCCGAAACCGAGGCCGGTAGCGGCTTGTGGGAATTCCGTCTGGCTGACGGTGAGGGTGACGATATCAGCGTGGGTAACAAGATCGGTGTGGAGCTCTTCGCCGCCGGTCAGAAAGTCGATGTCGCCGGGACCACCATCGGTAAAGGATTCGCCGGCGGGGTCAAGCGTCACAACTTCCGGACCCAGGATGCCACTCACGGTAACTCGCTGTCGCACCGCGCGCCGGGTTCTATCGGTCAATGTCAGACCCCGGGGCGGGTGTTCAAGGGTAAACGGATGGCCGGCCACATGGGTAATGTGCGCCGCACCACGCAGAATCTGGAAGTCGTGCGCGTCGACGCCGATCGCAACCTGCTGCTGATCAAGGGCGCGGTGCCGGGCGCGCGCGGCGGCCGGGTCATTGTCACGCCGGCAGTCAAGGCATAAGGGGCAGCGGACATGAATATTACGATGCATGGCGGATCGAGCATGGACGTGTCGGATGCCGTTTTCGGTCAGGATTTTAACGAAACCCTGGTCCACCAGGTAGTCGTGGCTTATATGGCGGCGGCCCGCGCCGGCACCCACGCCCAGAAGAATCGGGCGGCGGTGCGCGGCGGCGGTTCCAAGCCTTGGCGGCAGAAGGGGACAGGACGCGCGCGAGCTGGTACAATCCGCAGCCCGCTGTGGCGGGGCGGCGGTAAAACCTTTGCGGCCACGACGCGTGATTACTCGCAGAAGGTCAATAAAAAAGCCTATCGCGCCGCGGTTCGTTCCATTTTGTCGGAGCTGGTGCGCCAGGATCGTCTGGTGGTAGTGGAAGGTTTTGCCGTTGATGCGGCGAAAACCCGCCAATTGACCGGCAAGCTGGGCGAGTTGGGCTTGGGGCACGTACTGATCGTGCACGACACGCCGGATGAAAATCTGTTTCTGGCGGCGCGCAATCTGCACAGCGTGGATGTTGTCGATACCACCATCACCGATCCGGTAAGCCTGGTCGGTTACGACAAGGTGCTGATGACGGCGGCGGCGCTACGGCAGTTCGAGGAGAAGCTGGCATGAACAACGAGCGCATGAGCAGAATCCTGATCGGTCCGGTGGTCTCTGAAAAGAGCACCCGGGTTGCCGACATGGCTAAGCAGATTGTTTTCAAGGTGCTGCCGGACGCCAGCAAGTTTGAAATCCGCAAAGCGGTGGAAAAAATGTTTGATGTTCAGGTCACCGCCGTACAGGTGTCCAACGTCAAAGGTAAAGTGAAACGTTTCGGTCAGTCGCTGGGTCGCCGTTCCGATTGGAAAAAGGCATACGTTACCCTGGCTGAAAATTCCGATATAGATTTTATGGGCGCAGAGTAATGGCTATCGTCAAGTCAAAACCGACTTCTCCCGGACGTCGATTTGTTGTCAAGGTTACCGAGCCTGAGTTGCACAAGGGCGCGCCCTATGCGCCGTTGCTGGAAAAAAAGAGCAAGAGCGGCGGACGCAATAATAACGGCCGTATCACCACGCGCCATCGTGGCGGCGGTCACCGCCAGCACTACCGCGTTATTGATTTCAAACGCGACAAGGACGGCGTCCCGGGTCGTGTCGAGCGGCTGGAATACGATCCGAACCGCAGCGCGCATATCGCGTTGGTGCTGTATGCGGATGGCGAAAGACGCTACATACTGGCGCCTCGGGGTGTCTACGCGGGAGCCGAGATCCACAGCGGCAGTGAAGCGCCCATCAAGCCCGGCAGCTCCATGCCGTTGCGTAATATCCCCATGGGCAGCGTGGTACACAACATTGAAATGAAGCCCGGTAAGGGCGGTCAGATCGCGCGCAGCGCCGGGGCCAGTGCGCAGATGGTGGCGCGTGAAGGTGATCACGCCACGATCCGCCTGCGCTCCGGGGAGATGCGCAAAATACCGGTTGATTGTCGCGCGACTCTCGGCGAGGTGGGTAATTCAGAGCATAACCTGCGCTCGGCGGGTAAGGCTGGCGCGACACGCTGGCGCGGTGTGCGCCCGACGGTGCGCGGTGTCGCTATGAACCCGGTCGATCACCCCCATGGGGGTGGCGAAGGTCGTACCTCGGGCGGGCGCCATCCGGTGTCGCCTTGGGGCACGCCGACCAAGGGTTACAAAACTCGCAAAAACAAACGCACAGACAATATGATTGTGCGTCGTCGCAGCAAGAAGTAAAGAGTAGAGGTTAGAGACCGTGCCACGTTCAGTAAAAAAAGGTCCTTTTGTCGACCTTCATCTGGTAAAGAAGGTTGAACAGGCTGTGAGCAGTAACAGCCGCAAGCCTATCAAGACCTGGTCGCGCCGCTCCATGGTGCTGCCCGATATGGTGGGTCTGACGATTGCCATTCACAATGGTCGTCAGCATGTGCCGATTCTGATCAACGAAAACATGGTCGGGCATAAATTGGGCGAGTTCGCCGTGACGCGTACCTTTAAAGGGCATGCGGCGGACAGGAAATCCAAGTAAGGGTATCGACGAATGCAAACCAGAGCCAAATTGAGTCAAGCGCGCATTTCCGCGCAGAAGTGCCGGCTGGTCGCCGACCAGGTACGTGGTCTGCCCGTTGAGCGCGCCCTGGAAGTGCTGAGTTTCAGCCAGAAAAAAGCCGCCCGCATCGTTCGCAAAGTGCTCGAATCGGCAATTGCCAACGCCGAGCACAACGAAGGCGCCGATGTCGACGAGCTGAAAATTTCCGAGATTTGTGTCAACGAGGGCCCCACCCTCAAGCGCTGGAATGCGCGCGCCAAGGGCCGCGCCAACCAGATCCTCAAGCGCACAAGTCATATACAGATTACTGTCGCAGAACAGTAGTCCCAGAAAGCGACAAAGAGAGTACGGCATGGGCCAGAAAGTACATCCGATAGGTATCCGTCTTGGCATCGTCAAGGACTGGACATCCACCTGGTACGCGGATTCGGACAACTACGCGAATCTGCTCAACCAGGACCTGAAAATGCGTGATTTCATCAAGCAGAAGCTCAAGCATGCCTCTGTCAGCCGCATTCAGATCCAGCGTCCGGCGAGCAACGCCGCCATTACTATTCATACCGCGCGTCCCGGTATCGTGATCGGCAAGAAGGGCGAGGATATCGAGAAACTGCGCGCTGCCGTGGCCCGCGAAATGGGTGTCCCGGTGCATATCAACATCGAAGAAGTGCGCAAACCGGAAATCGAAGCGCAGCTGGTTGCCGAAAGTGTGGCGCAGCAGTTGGAGCGGCGCATCATGTTCCGTCGCGCCATGAAGCGCGCGGTCGGCAATGCCATGCGTCTGGGCGCGCAGGGCATCAAGATTATGGTGGCGGGGCGCCTAAACGGCGCGGAAATCGCCCGCACCGAGTGGTATCGCGAGGGTCGTGTGCCGTTGCACACGCTGCGCGCTGATATTGATTACGGGTTTACTGAGGCCCATACCACCTACGGGGTGATCGGGGTCAAGGTCTGGGTGTTCAAGGGTGAAATCCTGGACCGCGACGAGCAGAACGTCGAGCCCGAGGCCGGCAAGAAGGCCGCCGCCGCCAATTAAGGGAGACGCGAAGCATGTTACAGCCAAAGAGAACAAAATTCCGCAAGCAGCAAAAAGGCCGCAATCGAGGCCTGGCTACCAGCGGCAACAAGGTGAGTTTCGGTGAGTTTGCGCTGAAGTCCACTTCGCGTGGTCAGCTCACCGCGCGCCAGATTGAGGCCGCGCGACGCACCATCTCGCGTAAGGTCAAGCGTGGCGGCAAGTTGTGGATACGGGTATTTCCCGACGTGCCGATCACCAAGAAACCGATCGAAGTACGCCAGGGCAAAGGCAAGGGCAACGTCGAATACTGGGTAGCGAAAATACAGCCCGGTCGTGTCATCTATGAGATCGAGGGTGTACCCGAAGAACTGGCGCGTGAGGCCTTTAAGCTGGCCGCCGCCAAATTGTCGGTACGTACCACCTTCGTCAGCCGGACGGTGATGTAATGAACGCCAACGAGTTGCGTCAGAAATCAGCCGACGAGCTGAAATCGGAGCTGGATAACCTGCTGCGCGAACAGTTTAATCTGCGCATGCAAAAGGGTGGCGGCCAACTGAGCCGTCCTGACCAGGTGAAGAAGGTGCGTCGCAGTATTGCGCGTATCAAGACATTACTGAGTGAAAAAGCGAATGCAGGTGAAACCGCATGACTGAACAGTCCAAAACGGTCCGTACCCTGACCGGTCGTGTCGTCAGCGACAAAATGGATAAGAGCGCGGTCGTCATGGTTGAGCGCCAGGTGCGCCATCCGCTTTACGGCAAGTATATCCGGCGTTCCACCAAGGTGCACATTCATGACGAAAAAAATGAATGTCAACAGGGTGACACCGTCACCATCAAACAGACGCGGCCGGTGTCAAAGACCAAGACCTGGGCGCTGGTGGAAGTTGTGGAACGGCCTGCAGGCTGATTGAAGCGAAGTTTTGCGTGAGCGGGAAATAAAGTCATGATCCAGATGCAATCCAATTTAGATGTAGCTGACAACAGCGGTGCACGTCGCCTGCAGTGCATCAAGGTGCTCGGCGGTTCACACCGCCGTTACGCCAATATCGGCGATATCATCAAGGTAAGCGTTAAAGAGGCTATTCCCCGCGGCAAAGTAAAAAAGGGCGAAGTCTATAATGCCGTGGTGGTGCGCACCGCCAAGGGTGTGCGCCGCCCCGACGGTTCGCTGATTCGTTTTGACGGCAACGCCGCCGTGTTACTCAACGCCAAGCTGGAGCCGATCGGTACGCGTATTTTTGGCCCGGTGACCCGCGAGTTGCGTGGTGAACGTTTTATGAAAATTATTTCTCTGGCGCCGGAAGTGCTCTAGGCAGGAGTCGGGACAATGTACAAGATTCGAAAAGGCGACGACGTGTTGATCAAAGCGGGTAAGGACAGCGGCAAGCGCGGCACCGTACTGCGAGTGCTGCCCGAGCTTGACAAGCTGGTGGTCGAAAACGTCAATGTCGTCAAAAAGCACACCAAGCCGAACCCTCAGGCGGGGGTGCCCGGTGGCATCGTGGAAAAAGAAATGCCGATCCATGTATCCAACGTGATGCTTTACAACCCGCAAAGCAAGAAGGGCGACCGAGTCGGATTCAAGACGTTGAAAGACGGTCGCAAAGTTCGTGTGTTCAAATCCAACGACGAAGTCGTGGATGCGTAAGAGTGAGCCGCTGAAATGACCAGATTACAAGATCAGTATCGCGACGAAATTGCCAAAAAGCTGTTTGAGCAGTTTGGCTACGACAACGTGATGCAAGTGCCGCGCGTCAGCAAAATCACCCTGAATATGGGTGTTGGTGAGGCCCTCGGTGACCGTAAGGTGATGGATAACGCCGTCAGCGATATGGAAAAAATCGCCGGCCAAAAGGCGGTGGTTTGTCTGGCCCGCAAGTCGGTCGCCGGGTTCAAAGTTCGCGAAGGCTGGCCTATCGGTTGCAAGGTGACGCTGCGTCGTGAGCGGATGTTTGAGTTTCTCGATCGCCTGGTGAATATCGCTATTCCGCGTGTGCGCGATTTCCGCGGTATGAACCCCAAGGGTTTTGACGGACGCGGCAACTACAACATGGGCGTGCGTGAGCAGATTATTTTTCCCGAGATCGATTACGACAAAATCGATGCTCTGCGTGGCCTGGATATCAGTATCACCACCACGGCAACAACCGATGAAGAAGGGCGCGCCTTGCTGGCTGCGTTCAACTTCCCGTTCAAGAACTGAGGGACCGGAGAGATGGCAAAACAATCCATGCTGCAGCGCGAGATCAAGCGCGCCAAGATGGTCAAGAAATACGCCGCCAAACGCGCGGCGCTGAAAGCGACTATCGCCGATATCAACCAGTCGGACGAAGACCGCTATGAAGCGCAGCTCAAGTTACAGGCATTGCCGCGCAACGCCAGCCCCTGCCGCCAGCGCAATCGCTGCCGTGTGACGGGGCGCCCGCACGGGTACTACCGTAAATTCGGTCTGGCTCGCAACAAGCTGCGCGAACATGCCATGGCCGGTGACGTGCCGGGTCTGGTCAAGGCCAGCTGGTAACCGACTAAGGATTAAGAGGTACGCAGACTATGATGACTGATCCTATCGCCGATATGCTGACCCGCATTCGCAATGGCCAGCGCGCCGGCAAGGTTTCGGTGTCGATGCCATCTTCGAGGTTGAAGACGTCCATCGCCAAAGTACTGAAAGAAGAGGGCTACATCGCCGATTTTGCCTCGCAGGAAGAGGCCGGCAAGCCGGTTATGAGCGTCGAACTGAAGTACTACGAGGGTCGACCGGTTATTGAAAGCCTGAAGCGCATCAGCCGTCCCGGCCTGCGTATTTACAAGGGTAACGACGAGTTGCCCAAAGTGCAGGGTGGCCTGGGTGTGGCGATTGTTTCCACGTCCAAGGGTGTTATGAGTGATCGCGCCGCACGCGCTGCCGGGGAAGGTGGCGAAGTGTTGTGCTACGTAGCGTAAATTGAGTAAAGACCATGTCCAGAATCGCTAAACAGCCGATCGAGCTCCCCTCCGGAGTCCAGCTCACCGTCGACGGCCAGGCCGTTACCGTAAAAGGTGGCAAGGGTTCGCTCGAGCACAAGATGCACAGTGCGGTGAAGCTTACGCAGGATGACCAGATCCTCAGCTTTACGCCACGCGACGGTTCCAAAACCTCGATGGCTTTAACCGGTACGACGCGCGCGCTAGTCAACAACATGATTCAGGGCGTCAGCGAGGGTTTTGAAAAGAAGCTGCAACTGGTCGGCGTCGGTTACCGCGCCCAGGCCCAGGGGCAGAAATTGAATCTGACGCTCGGCTTCTCACACCCGGTCGACTACCCCGTGCCGGAAGGCGTGAGTGTCGAAACGCCCAGCCAGACCGAAGTTGTCGTCAGAGGCGCGGATAAGCAGAAGGTCGGGCAGGTGGCGGCGGAAATCCGCGCCTACCGTCCGCCGGAACCGTACAAAGGTAAGGGCGTCAAGTACGCTGATGAAATTATTGTGCGCAAAGAAGCGAAGAAGAAATGATCCAAGGGGCCGGGCCTGACTGCCGGCGCCCTGTTTAAGCTGAACACTAAGGTAACGACATGGACAAAAAGGCATCAAGACAGCGCCGCGCCAGAAAGGCGCGGGCCAAGATCCGCGAACTGGGCCGGGCCCGGCTGTGCATCCATCGTACGCCGCGTCATATCTACGCACAGATTATCGATGTTGGTGGTGACAAGGTCATCGCCAGCGCCTCGACTCTCGACGGTGACTTACGCAAAGAGATGAAATGTACCGGTAATACCGAGGCCGCGGCGGCGATTGGCAAGGCCGTCGCCGAACGCGCCAAGGCCGCTGGTGTCAGTGCGGTTGCGTTCGATCGCTCGGGCTTTAAATATCACGGTCGCGTGAAGGCGTTGGCGGATGCCGCGCGTGAAAGCGGTCTCGAATTCTAGGTAAAGGTTGCGCTATGGCAAGTGTCGATTCACAAACCAATTCTGACGGTCTGCAGGAAAAACTGATCGGTATCAATCGTGTGGCCAAGGTGGTCAAGGGTGGCCGGCAGTTCGGTTTCGCCGCGCTCACAGTGGTCGGCGATGGCGAGGGCCGGGTCGGATTCGGCCGGGGCAAGGCCCGCGAAGTACCGGTGGCGATCCAAAAGGCGATGGAAAATGCGCGCAAGAACATGCAGCGCGTGGCCCTCAAGGATGGCACGCTGCAACACCCCATCACGGCGACTTTCGGCGCCGCCAAGGTGCATATGCAGCCTGCCTCGGAAGGCACCGGCATTATCGCCGGCGGCGCGATGCGCGCGGTGTTCGAAGTTGTCGGAGTGCGCGACGTGCTGGCCAAGTGTATCGGCACCAACAATCCTATTAACGTCGTGCGCGCTACCATGAAAGGCCTGGCGGAGATGACCTCGCCGGAAATGGTGGCAGCCAAGCGCGGCAAGACGGTAGAAGAGATCGCGGGGTAAGCCATGGCGGACAAAAAACTCAAACTGACACTGCTGAAAAGCATCAGCGGTCGGCTCGCTGCCCACCGGGCCTGCGTGCGCGGCCTGGGTCTGCGCCGTATCCGGCACACGGTTGAGGTAATCGATACCCCGGAAAACCGCGGCATGATCAACAAAGTCAGCTATATGCTGCAGGTCGAGGAGGCTTAACGCATGCGTCTGAATACATTAAAGCCCGCAGCCGGAGCGCGCAGCGCCGCCAAGCGCGTCGGACGGGGTATTGGTTCGGGCCTTGGCAAGACCGGTGGTCGTGGCCATAAAGGACAGAAATCGCGCGCCGGCGGTTTTCATAAAATCGGCTTCGAGGGCGGCCAGATGCCGTTGCAGCGTCGTTTGCCCAAAGTCGGCTTCACTTCACGCAAATCACGCGTGACCGAGGAAGTGCGCCTGCACGAACTGGCTCTGGTCGAAGGCGGCAACGTGGATCTCGCCGCTTTGAAGGCGGCTGGTGTCGTCAAGCAGAATACGCAGTATGTCAAGGTCATTGCGTCCGGCGACCTCACCACCGCTGTAACACTGCGGGGTGTCGGTGTCAGCAAAGGTGCGCGTGCTGCCATTGAGGCGGCCGGCGGCAAGATCGAAGTATAAGGGTGGATAAGTAGCACAGATGGCTGGAGCAGGCGCGGCAGGGCTCACCGGGGGAATCGGTGACCTGGGAAAACTGACGGAATTACGCCAGCGCATCTTCTTTGTGCTGGGCGCTATTCTGGTTTTCCGTATCGGTTCTTTCATTCCGCTGCCGGGTATCGATCCTCACGTGCTGGAAGTCCTGGTCGAGCAACAAAAAGGCACGATCCTCGACATGTTCAACATGTTCTCCGGAGGTGCGCTGAGTCGCTTATCGTTGTTCGCGCTGGGCATCATGCCGTACATATCGGCGTCGATCATTATGCAGCTGTTGTCGTACACAGTGCCGGCGCTGGAACAGTTGAAGAAAGAAGGCGAGGCCGGCAGGCACAAGATCACCCAATACACGCGCTATGCCACGGTGGTGCTGGCGACGTTTCAGGCGATCGGTATCTCCACTGCGCTGCAGGGGCAGGTGGTCGGCGGGCAGCCCCTGGTGATATTGCAGGGCTTGCCGTTTGTGATTTCCGCCGTGGCTTGCCTGGTGACCGGTACGTTATTCCTGATGTGGCTGGGCGAGCAGGTAACCGAGCGCGGTATCGGTAACGGTATTTCGATCATCATCTTTGCCGGCATTGTCGCCGGCCTGCCACGGGCCATCGGCGGCTCGTTGGAGCTGGTTCGTACCGGCGAAATGAATACCTTGACGCTGTTGTTCCTGTTTGCATTAGCGATGGCGGTTACCGCCTTCGTGGTCTTTGTCGAACGCGGTCAGCGGCGTATTACGGTGAACTATGCCAAGCGTCAGCAGGGGCGCAAGCTGTATGCCGCGCAGAGTACACATCTGCCGCTGAAGCTGAATATGGCCGGCGTCATTCCGCCGATATTCGCCTCCAGTATTATTCTGTTCCCGGCGACGGCCGGCCAATGGTTCGGCAGTATGGAAGGCATGGGTTGGTTGAAGGATATTTCCTCCACGCTGTCACCGGGTCAGCCCCTGTATATTATTTTTTATGCGATGGCGATTATATTCTTCTGCTTTTTCTACACCGCCATTGTGTTTAATTCCAAGGAAACCGCGGACAATTTGAAAAAGTCCGGCGCCTTCATTCCGGGAATACGTCCGGGTGACCAGACGGCAAGATATATCGACGGCGTCATGACGCGCCTTACGCTGGCCGGAGCGATTTACATCACGGCGGTCTGCCTGTTGCCGGAGTTCCTGATTTTGTACTGGAACGTGCCGTTTTATTTCGGCGGCACCTCCCTGCTGATTATCGTCGTCGTGGTGATGGACTTCATGGCGCAGGTTCAGGCCCTGATGATGTCCCATCAGTACGAAGGGTTGATGAAGAAAGCCAACCTGAAAGGTCACGGCCGCGCCGGCGTCTTGCGGTAGTTGAGTTTATAAATAGGTGAAACCATGAAAGTTCGTGCTTCCGTCAAACGTATTTGTCGCAATTGCAAAGTGGTCCGCCGCAAGGGCGTGGTGCGCGTTATCTGCAAGGATGGCCGCCACAAGCAGCGCCAGGGCTAAGTGCGCGGTCGCGCGGATTAGTGATTTTAATAGATTGAGAACTGAGACAATTTCCGGTACACTTGCGGGTTTTCGCGACTCCCGCCCGGATGTCTCGTCGAGGAGATAAGGTTCATGGCTCGTATAGCCGGGATTAACGTTCCGCCACAAAAGCACGCAGTGATAGCGCTGACCGCCATTTATGGTATCGGCCGGACCACGGCGCACAAGATCTGCGATGCTACCGGCATCAAACCGCAGACCAAGATCAAGGATTTGTCCGAGTCCGAGGTCGAGGCGATCCGTGGCGAAGTGACCAAATACACCGTCGAAGGTGATCTGCGGCGTACGCTGTCGATGAATATCAAGCGCCTCATGGACCTGGGTTGCTACCGGGGTATCCGGCACCGTCGCGGCTTACCGCTGCGCGGCCAGCGCACCCGCACCAACGCCCGTACCCGTAAAGGTCCGCGGCGTCCGATTCGTAAGTAAGTTGCTGTTTACAGGTATTATTATATATGGCTAAGCCTAGTCCAGCGCGCCCGCGTAAGAAGGTCAAAAAGAATGTGGTCGACGGAATCGCTCACGTTCACGCGTCGTTCAACAACACTATAGTGACGATCACCGATCGGCAGGGCAATGCTCTGGCTTGGGCGACGTCCGGTGGTTCCGGTTTTCGTGGTTCGCGTAAAAGCACGCCGTTCGCCGCCCAGGTGGCAGCCGAACGCGCCGGCGAAGCGGTCAAGGAATACGGCTTGAAGAACCTCGAAGTTGAAGTCAAGGGGCCGGGGCCGGGGCGCGAATCGGCGGTCCGTGCGCTGAATAATGCCGGTTTTCGCATAACCAATATTACTGATGTGACCCCCATTCCACATAACGGTTGCCGTCCGCCGAAAAAGCGGCGCGTGTAGGACGCAGGAGATACCATGGCCAAATACGTAGGACCCAAGTGTCGCCAGTGCCGTCGTGAAGGCACCAAGTTGTTTCTTAAGGGCGAGAAGTGTTACACCAGCAAGTGTTCAGTGGAAAATCGCGCCTTCCCCCCGGGGCAGCACGGTCAGCGCCGCGGGCGCCTGTCGGATTATGCCGCCCAGCTGCGTGAAAAACAGAAAATGCGTCGTATTTACGGCGTGCTGGAGCGCCAGTTCCGTAACTATTACGCCAGCGCCGCGCAGGGTAAGGGTTCGACGGGCGAGAATCTGTTGCAGCTGCTGGAGGGCCGCCTCGATAACGTGGTCTATCGCATGGGCTTCGCCGCCTCGCGTTCCGAGGCCCGCCAGCTGGTGCGCCACAAGGCGATCACCGTAAACGGGCAGCGCGTGACCATTCCGTCCTATCAGGTACAACCGAATGACAATCTCGCCGTGGCTGAGAAATCACGCACTCAGACGCGCGTGCAGTCGGCGCTGGAGCTGGCCGAACAGCGTGGTTTTGTCGATTGGATCGATGTTGATGCGAAAAAAATGGAAGGCGTGTTCAAGGCCCGTCCGGAACGTTCGGATCTTCCCGCCGAGATCAACGAGCATCTCGTCGTCGAATTGTACTCCAAGTAAGATATCCGCTTAAGAGGGCTATACATGCCGGGCAAGGTCACAGAATTTCTGAAACCGCGTATTGTCGACGTTCAAAGCGTCAACGAGTATACCGCCAGGGTCGTTCTGGAGCCGCTGGAACGTGGTTTCGGCCATACACTGGGCAATGCCCTGCGCCGTATCCTGTTGTCGTCCATGCCCGGTTGCGCCATCACCGGGGTGGAAATCGAAGGCGTGCTGCACGAGTATTCGGCTATTGAAGGTGTGCAGGAAGACGTCATGGAAATCCTGCTCAACCTGAAGGGTGTTGCGCTGAAGATGCACAACCGCGAGGAAGCCAGCCTCAAATTGAGTAAGAAGGGCCCCGGTGCGGTCAAGGCCGGCGACATCAATTTGGATCATGACGTGGAAATCGTCAATCCTGAGTACGTTATCGCCAACCTGACCCAGAGCGGCGAGCTGAACATGACTCTGAGACTGCAAATGGGTCGCGGTTACGAGCCCGCGACCGTACGCGCCGAGCGCGACGATGAGGGCAGTCCGATAGGCGCGTTGCAGCTGGATGCCAGTTATACGCCGGTAAACCGTGTCTCTTATACTGTCGAAGCGGCGCGCGTTGAGCAGCGTACCAATCTGGACAAGCTGGTTATCGAGATCGAGACCAACGGTACCCTTGATCCGGAAGAGGCCATCCGCCACGCCGCCACGATTTTGCAGGATCAGCTGTCGGTATTCGTCGACCTGCAGGGCAAGGAAGAGGTGCAGCAGGAAACCCATGAGGCCGATATCGACCCCATTCTGTTACGCCCGGTGGATGATCTGGAGTTGACGGTGCGTTCTGCCAACTGCCTGAAAGCCGAAAGTATTTATTTCATCGGCGATTTAATTCAGCGCACCGAAGTAGAGCTGTTGAAGACCCCGAATCTGGGTAAGAAGTCGTTGACTGAAATCAAGGATGTGCTGGCATCCCGGGGACTGTCTCTGGGCATGCGGCTGGAAAACTGGCCCCCGGCCGGTCTTAAGGACAGCGAAAAGCAATCCGCCTGAGTCGAATTCAATCTAGGTAGAAAACCATGCGTCACCGCCAAAGTGGACGAAAACTGAATCGCAACAGCAGCCACCGCAAGGCCATGTTCCGTAACATGGCCACCTCGCTGCTGGACCACGAAGTCATTAAGACGACATTGCCGAAAGCCAAGGAGCTGCGCCGCGTCGCCGAGCCGCTGATTACTATGGCCAAGAGTGACAGCGTCGCCAATCGCCGTCTCGCCTTCGATCGCCTGCGTGACCGCGAGGTGGTGACGAAACTGTTCAACGAACTGGGCCCTCGCTATAAAGATCGCCCCGGCGGTTATCTGCGTATTCTGAAGATGGGTTTCCGCACCGGCGATCAAGCGCCAATGGCGTTGGTGGAGCTGGTTGACCGGCCGGAAGACGCCGAAGCGTTTGAGGCGGTCGGCGAGTAACGCCGGCACCGGACGGGCTACGCAAAAGCCGGGCTGCGCCCGGCTTTTGCGCTTTTGAAGCCCATTAGTGGGCGGCGGCATTCGCCGCCTCCCCTTATACTCTCGGGATGATCGCTACATTTACCGATTTCGGCCCGCACGGTCCCTATCTGGGGCAGGTGCGGGCGGTGCTGCATCATCAGGCGCCGGGTATCCCGGTGGTGGATGTGTTTCCCGACTTACCGGCGTTTAACGTCCGCGCCGCGGCCTATTTGCTGCCAGCCTACAGCCGCTGTTTGCCCGTCGGTACGGTCTGTCTGTGTGTGGTCGATCCGGGTGTGGGGACCGGGCGGGGCGTGGTGGCGTTACAGGCCGATGGGCGTTGGTACGTCGCTCCTGATAACGGTCTGCTGTCGCTGATCGTGCGCCACTCCCGCAACGTTTCGGCCTATACCGTGACGTGGCGCCCGTCCACCCTATCAAGCAGCTTCCACGGCCGTGATCTGTTTGCGCCGATCTGCGCCAGACTCGCCAACGGCGAGCGTCCGGAGTGGGCGCCCGTCGAAGGCACCGCGCTGGAGCGAGCCGACTGGCCGGACGATTTGCAGCGCGTCGTGTATATCGATGGTTACGGAAACGCCATCACCGGGCTGCGCGCCGATCGGGTGCCGTTGAGCGCGGGGCTCGAAATCCTGGGCACGACCTGCAGATACTCCCGGACTTTTGCCGAAGCGCCACCGCAGACACCTTTCTGGTATGCCAACGCCAACGGTCTGGTGGAGATTGCGATGGCCGGTGCCAGTGTCCGCCAGGTGTGCGCCCTGGATGTAGGACAGGAATTTCGTCTTATAGCTTTATCCTAAAAAATGGGTATACTCGCCCCGCGACTGTGCAGGGAGCCCCCATATTGGGTCATATCCACCACCCATGCAAACACCCGTAAGTTATCTGTTTGTTAATGGTAAGGTTTGTTAATTGGTGTGGATTTTGCAGACACATTAGCGTGTGTCACCGAATCAGGAAAGGAAACGTAGTGAAAAATTTCGTAACTGTAATATCCGGTGTCTGTCTGGGCATGGCCTCCGCGGGCGCTTATGCGGCAACGGCCGCCGCCGAAACCGGCGCAGCCCATGCTAAATTCGGCATCGGTGGCTTGGCGGCGATTAATTCGGCACTGGTTCAAATCGGCCAGATGATCAATTTCGGCGGCGCCAATATCTTCTGGGTGCTGGGGGGCGGACTGGTCGGCCTCAGCCTGGTGGCGCGGAGAACTTCCGCCTAACACGCGCTGCCCGCCAGCGGCGGGCGCTCAATCGTCGGTCAGCAGACCGCGCACGATGTCGCGCACTTGGGCATGGTCAAAGTCCCGACCGCCAACGGCACGATAGACCACCTCGCCCCGCTTGTTGATCAACAAGGTCGTGGGCAGACCCTTGACGCCGTATTTTTCGGAAACTTTGCTGTCGCTGTCAAAAAGAATTGGAAAGCTGGGGAACACATTCAGCTGGCCGGTGAAAGCGAAAACACGGTCCACATCTTCGAATTCATTAACCGCCAATACGACAAAGCCGTCTTTGCGCAGATCCTGGTAGATCGACTCCATCGAGGGGATCTCCCGCCGGCAGGGGGGGCACCAGGTAGCCCAGAAATTCAGCATCACCACCCGGCCGCGATAAGCGGCCAGTGTGTGCTGCACATCATCCATGTCCGGGAGGGTGAAATCCGGCGCCGTCACGGGCGTTGTCAGTCGAGTCAGTTCGTGGCTGAGTGCGGGGGCGGGCAGGCCCGCCGCCAGCCCAATGGCCGGTGACAACAGGCCTAGCAAAGAGAAGGCCCAGGCCGGCCAATCAAGGTGTGGGCGGCGCTTGCGGGCGTGGCGGTGCCTGCGCAGGGGCGCAGCGCAGATTGAGCGTGTCTTCATAGGTTTTGCCTTGCTGGGTCCATCGGTAGCGTAATTTAACCGGCGTATCCGGCGCCAGGCGCAGGGTGGTGAAGCCCTGGCTCCAGTCGCCGGGCGCGAAAGTCTGATCATCGGGCAGCAGCGACCAGCGAAATGCCACGCCCATGCCCTGCCATTCCTTTAACCACTGCGTCTTGGTTTTGACCGGATGGGCCTGATCGTCGCCGGTGATGTAGCGCCAATCGCTTACCCGGTAACTCAGCGGTGCGTCGGATTCATTTTTGATAATAGTGCCGAAAATGCAGTAGCTCGCCATCAGTTCGACGGCCTCTTTGGGCAGGCCGCGGGCGCTGTAGACGGCGCGCACATAGTCGGGCAACAATTGGATAAACTGCAGGCTGAAACCGGGGTGGGTGGCTTTCCAGGAGAGCAGCCCGCTGTTGCTGTCGGTAAACGTCTGCACTTTGGCGTCGCTGCCCGGCGCGGCCGTGGCCGCGACTACCAGCAGGTTGGCGAGTGCGGTGCTGAGAAAACGCCGGGTAAGTTGCATGCCAACATAATAACGCAATTTGACATCCGGGCCATCACCTGTCCGACTGGCGGGGCGTCAGGCGCGATCGCGGCAACTGGGCCTAGCGAAAACCCCCATCTCAGGCGGCATCGGTACTGGAGGCCAGGTTTTCGCGCTCGAGCACCGGTTTGAGAAAGCGCCCGGTGTGCGAGCGCGGGTGAGCGGCCACCGTTTCCGGCGTGCCGCTGACGATGATCTCGCCGCCGCCGTCACCGCCTTCCGGACCGAGGTCAATCAGCCAGTCGGCGGTCTTGATGACATCCAGATTATGTTCGATGATGACCACCGTATTGCCATGATCGCGCAGACGGTGCAGGACCTTCAGCAGCTGTTCTATATCGTGAAAATGCAGGCCGGTGGTCGGTTCATCGAGAATGTACAGCGTCTTGCCGGTATCGCGCTTGGATAACTCGCGCGACAGCTTGACGCGCTGCGCCTCGCCGCCCGAGAGCGTGGTAGCGTTCTGACCCAGGCGGATGTAGGAGAGGCCAACGTCCAGCAGCGTTTGCAGCTTACGCGCCAGCACCGGCACGGCGCTGAAAAATCCGCTGGCGTCCTCCACGGTCAGTTCCAGTACCTCGTGAATATTTTTTCCTTTGTAGCGGATGTCGAGGGTTTCGCGGTTGTAGCGCATCCCTTTGCAGACGTCACAGGGGACGTAGATGTCCGGGAGAAAATGCATTTCCACTTTGATCACACCGTCGCCCTGACAGGCCTCGCAACGCCCGCCTTTGACGTTGAAGCTGAAGCGCCCGGGCTTATAGCCGCGTGAGCGCGCCTCCTGGGTACCGGCGAACAATTCACGGATGGGTGTAAACAGCCCGCTATAGGTCGCCGGGTTGGAGCGCGGGGTACGCCCGATGGGGCTTTGATCGATATCCACCACTTTGTCGAACAGCTCCAACCCTTCCAGGGTTTCATAAGGCGCGGGGTCGGTGGTCGCGCCGTTCAGCTCGGCGGCGGCCAGCCGGTACAGCGTATCGTTGATCAACGTCGACTTGCCGGAGCCGGACACCCCGGTGATGCAGCTCAGCAGTCCGACCGGTATCGACAGGTCGACGTCTTTTAAATTGTTGCCGCTGGCGCCGCGGATCACCAACTGGCGCCGGGCATCGTTGCTGGTGCGTTTATCGCGCAGGTGAATACAGCGCTCGCCACTGAGGTACTGCCCGGTCATGGAGGCTGGGTTCTGTATCACCTGTTGCGGTGTGCCCTGGGCCACAATCCGACCGCCGTGCACCCCGGCCCCCGGCCCCATATCAACGACGTAGTCGGCGCTGCGTATGGCCTCCTCATCATGCTCGACCACGATCACCGTGTTGCCCAGATCGCGCAAATAATTCAGCGTACTCAACAAGCGCTGATTGTCGCGCTGGTGCAGGCCGATTGACGGTTCGTCGAGTACATACATGACACCGACCAGCCCGGCGCCAATCTGGCTGGCCAGCCGGATGCGTTGGGCTTCGCCGCCGGACAGCGAGTCCGCGCTGCGCTCCAGCGACAGATAGTTGAGCCCGACATTGATCAGAAATTCCAGTCGCTCACGGATTTCCTTGACGATTTTTTCGGCGATGGCGCCGCGCTTGCCCGGTAGCTCGAGCGTGGCAAAAAAACGCCCCGCGTCACCTACCGGCAGACGGGTGATTTCGGGCAAGGTGCACTCGGCGATAAATACATGGCGCGCCGAGCGGTTGAGCCGCGTGCCGTGGCAATCCGGGCACGGGTGAGTGCTGAGATAACGAGCCAGCTCTTCGCGCACCACATTGGATTCGGTTTCGCGGTAGCGGCGTTCCATATTGCGCAGCACGCCTTCGAAGGTATGGCGCTTGATCTGTACACCGTGGCGTTCATTGAGATAGCGGAACTCGATCATCTGTTTACCGCTGCCGTAAAGAATAACCTCGCGCGTGGCTTCATCCAGTTCGCAAAAGGGGGTGTCGATGTCGAAACCGTAGTGCTCAGCCAGCGAGCTGATGAGTTGGAAGTAGTAGGCGTTGCGCCGGTCCCAGCCCCGCACCGCGCCGCTGGCCAGACTGTTTTGAGGGTGTGCGACCACGCGTCGCGGATCGAAACTTTGCTGCACGCCGAGGCCGTCGCAGGTCGGGCAGGCGCCGACCGGGTTGTTAAACGAGAACAGCCGCGGTTCCAGTTCCGTCAGCGAGTAACCGCAGACGGGGCAGGCGAACTTGGCGGAGAAGGTAAGCGCTGTGTCGTCGTCCATGCTGACCACGCGCACCAGACCATCGGCCAGACGCAGGGCGGTTTCCAGCGATTCGGCCAGCCGCAGTTGCAGATCCTCGCGCACCTTGAAACGATCCACCACCACTTCGATACTGTGCTTGCGGCGTAAATCCAGACTGGGCGCCGCGTCGAGCTCGACCACCTGGCCGTCGATGCGGGCGCGAATAAAACCTTGGGCGCGTAACTCCTCGAGCAACGCCAGGTGTTCCCCTTTGCGCTCCTGCACCACCGGTGCCAACAACATCCAGCGTGACTCCGCCGGCTGAGCGAGTATTTGGTCGACCATCTGGCTGATGGTCTGCGCTTCGAGGGTAATGTCGTGATCCGGACAGCGCGGCGTGCCGACGCGCGCGAACAGCAGGCGCAGATAATCGTAGATTTCGGTAATTGTTCCCACGGTCGAGCGCGGGTTATGGGAGGTCGATTTCTGTTCGATGGAAATAGCCGGGGACAGGCCCTCGATATGGTCGATATCGGGCTTTTCCATCATCGACAGGAACTGCCGGGCGTACGCCGACAGCGATTCCACATAGCGACGCTGCCCTTCGGCGTAGATCGTGTCGAAGGCCAGCGAGGACTTACCCGACCCGGACAGGCCGGTGATCACGATCAGTCTGTCGCGTGGCAGTTCCAGGTCGATATTCTGCAGGTTGTGGGTACGCGCTCCACGGAGTCTGATACAGTCCATCTTGATTCCTGCTTAACATCGAACCTGCTACTATACTGCGTTTCGCAACCCTGACCAAAAGGAATCCCCCGGTTTGAATGAAGACCTTGATGCCGCTGCAGGTATGAGCCGCAAAGAGGTGCGTTCAGCCGCCTCGATGGCAGGCATTTATGCCTTGCGCATGCTGGGGTTATTCATGATCCTCCCGGTGTTCGCGTTGTACGCCGAGGATCTGCAGGGCGCCACGCCGGCGCTGGCCGGCCTGGCCATCGGCATTTATGGGATGACCCAGGCGCTGCTGCAGATTCCCTTTGGGCTGGTGTCCGATCGCATCGGCCGCAAGCCGGTCATTATATTCGGCCTGCTGGTGTTTGCCGCTGGCAGCGTGGTGGCCGCGGGCGCCGACAGCATAGCGATGGTCATCCTCGGCCGGATGCTGCAGGGCGCCGGTGCCATCGCCGCTGCGGTGATGGCGTTGACCGCCGATCTGATTCGCGAAGAGCACCGGGTCAAAGCCATGGCCATGATTGGCATGAGCATCGGCGCGTCTTTCGCCCTGGCCATGGTGCTGGGGCCGGTGCTCAATACCTGGATCGGCGTACCGGGCATCTTTTGGCTCACCGCGGTGCTGGCGCTGGCCGGTGTGGCCACCGTGATTTTGATTGTGCCGACGCCGGCGATCAGTCGTCTGCACCGCGACGCCGAGGCTGTGCCGGAGCAGTTTGTCTCGGTGCTGCGTGATGCGCAACTGCTGCGCCTGGACAGCGGGATTTTCTGCCTGCACTTAATGCTCACCGCCACCTTCGTGGTGCTGCCGCTGGCCCTGCGCGACCAGGCCGGGCTAGCCGCCGACCAGCACTGGAAGTTATATCTGCCGGTACTGGTGTTGTCGCTGCCGATGGCGATTCCGTTTATTCTGCAGGCGGAAAAACACCGGCGTATGAAGCAGGTATTTGTCGGTGCCATCGTCTTTCTGATGCTGGCCGAGGCGGGATTGGCGTGGCTGCATGCCAGCGTCATTTCCATTGCCCTGCTGTTGTTTGTTTTCTACACGGCTTTTAATCTGCTCGAAGCGATTCTGCCGTCGCTGATCGCCAAAGTGGCGCCGGCCGACCGCAAAGGCACCGCCATGGGGGTCTATTCCAGTTCCCAGTTCTTCGGTGCCTTCATTGGCGGTGCCGCGGGCGGTTGGTTACACGGGCGCTTCGGGCTGGGCGCGGTGTTCCTGTTCTGCGCGCTGGTCGCGCTGGCCTGGCTGGCGCTGGCCGCCAGCATGAAAAGTCCGCGCTATCTCGGTACGCGGGTGCTGCGCATCGGGCCCCAGGATCCGGCCGGCGCACACCGGCTGGCGGCGCAGATCACCGCCGTGCGCGGGGTGGCCGAAGCGGTGGTGATTGCCGAAGATGAGGTGGCTTACCTGAAAATTGATCAGCAGACTCTGGACGAAGCCGCTTTACAGACCTTTGCCGTGCCCGCCACGAAATAACAAATCAACGGCTTACGCCGGTGTTGGTTCCGGGTGCCGCCGGGCCGGTCGGTTCCGCACTGGGCAGGTGCCGGATCAGCCGTTATGATAGCCCTCCCGTCACTCGACAATCACTGCACTAGCGGGGCCCAAGGAAGGGGCCCGGCGCGAGGAGAGCAACATGGCACGAGGCATCAACAAAGTAATTCTCATTGGCAATCTGGGCAAGGATCCGGAAGTGCGCTACATGGCCAACGGCGGTGCGGTCTGCAACGTCACTCTCGCGACCAGCGAGTCCTGGAAGGACAAGCAAAGCGGCGAACAGAAAGACAAGACCGAGTGGCATAACATCGTCTTTTACCGGCGCCTGGCCGAAATCGCCGGTGAGTACCTGCGCAAGGGCTCGCAGGTCTACGTTGAAGGCAAATTGCAGACCCGCAAGTGGCAGGACAAGACCGGCAACGACCGTTACACCACGGAGATTATCGCCAACGAAATGCAGATGCTGGGCGGCCGTGGCGGCGGCGGTGGCGGTGGCGGCAGTGCCGATTTCGCCGGCGAGCGTTCCTCCCCGCAGGCGGCACCGGCACCGGCCGCCGCGGCGGACGATTTCGACGACGATATTCCATTCTAAGAGACGCCATTTCGCATAAAGCGGTTCTGGACCGGTCGTCGGTTTTTGGTGCATGCGCCGCCCGCGGCGCCCTAAGCCAAAAACGGACGACCGGTCCAGAGCCGCCTGCACCCCGCGCCGCTGCTGTATTAAGACTGAAACTTTTGCTGGTTCCGGTTCGGGCTACCGCGGTTCCGAGTCGGGCCCAACTCCGGCCGGGTACTCCCTCGATGGTGCATGCGCCGTTCGCGGCACCCTAAGCCATCGAGGGAGTACCCGGCCGGAGTTCGCGAGGGAAATGTCCTGCCTCAGCAACTCCTGAATTGCCCCATGCTCGATTCACCGTCCCCTCCACGCACCCAGATCGCTTTTTCTGCACTGGGTCGGTGCATTTAACCTATAGTAATTTTAATTTTTAAATAAAAAAATTTAATGAAAAGATTGGCGGCGACCTCAAATCTTAACCATCCGTCTAGGTAATTACACCAACTCCCTGATTTGCAATTTAAACAGTTTATGCGCCGCTGGTATGGCTGCAATTGACGACACTTTGCACACCGTAAGTGATTGTCAGAACAACAGGAATTTTCCTCCGGTCGCCTTGACAGGGCAGTTCGGTCCTCCCTATAGTGTCAAGAAGTGGCAGGAAGTGGCGCTAAGTGGTAATAACTGGGGAAAGAGGGCGGCCTAGTGTTTCGGGGTGGTAGCTCGGTCAAGCTGGATGCGAAAGGGCGGTTGGCCTTGCCGACCCGCTATCGGGCACTTATATCCGAGCGTTACGCCGGTCAGCTGGTGCTGACCGTCCATTCCGACGGTTGTTTGCTGCTCTACCCGCAGCCGGAGTGGGAAGACCTCGAGCTGCAGTTGATCCGCACTCCCAACCACGACCGGCGCACGCGCAACGTGCAGCGCATGCTGGTGGGCTATGCCACCGAGGTGGAAATGGACGGCAGCGGCCGCATCCTGATTGCGCCGCGACTGCGCGAATTTGCCGGATTGGATAAAAACGCCGCGCTGGTCGGCGTGGGCAAGAAATTTGAAATCTGGAACGAGGAAGCCTGGGAGCACATCGGCAGCTCCTGGATGGAGGACGACGCGGCTGGCGACAAGCCCAGTCCGCTTGAGTCATTAACGCTCTGATGAGCGATATACATCGTCCGGTGCTGCTCGATGAGGTGCTGGACGTATTGCAGATCAAGCAAGACGGGTTGTACGTGGATGGGACGTTCGGGCGGGGCGGTCATGCTGCGGCGATACTGGCGCGATTGGGGGCCGAAGGCAGATTGCTGGCTTTCGACAAAGACCCTGCGGCAGTGGCGTTTGCGGCCAGCCAATTTGGCGGCGAGCCGCGCCTGATAATGCGATGCGCGAGTTTCGGGGATCTTGAATCAGTGGTGACGGAACTGGGCTGGCAAGGGAAAGTGAGTGGGATTGTGCTGGATTTGGGCGTCTCCTCGCCGCAGCTGGATGATGCCGGGCGAGGATTCAGCTTTCAGCATGACGGACCGCTGGATATGCGTATGAATCCGCAGGCCGGTCCCTCGGCCAGCGATTGGCTGGCCGAGGCCAGCGCCGAGGAGATCGCCGACGTGTTGTGGCGTTACGGTGAAGAGCGCCACTCGCGACGCATCGCCCGCGCGCTGGTCGCGCAGCGCGAAACGGCGCCGCTGCGCAGCACTTTGCAGCTGGCCCAACTGATCGCCGCCGCGGTGCCCGGGCGCGCGACGAAAAGACATCCGGCGACGCGCAGTTTCCAGGCCATGCGTATTTTCATCAACCGCGAGCTGCAGGATCTGCAGGCGGTTCTGCCGCAGGCGGTCGAGGTGTTGGCGCCCGGTGCGCGTCTGGCGGTTATCAGCTTCCATTCGTTGGAGGATCGCATCGTCAAGCGCTTCATCCGCGACCAACAACGTGGCCCGCAGTTGCCGCCTGACCTCCCTGTGTTGCCACAAGCCTATGCGCCGCCGCTCCGCGCAGTGGGCAAAGCGCTGCGCGCGGATGAGGCTGAGGTGCGTACCAATCCGCGCGCGCGCAGTGCGGTGCTGCGGGTTGCGGAGCGCGCCGCGTGAAGGGTGTGGTGTTACCGCTTTTGGTGCTGGCGGTGGTGGCCAGCGCGGTATCGGCGGCTTACGCCAAACACCAGAGTCGCAAGCTGTTCGTCGAGTTGCAGACGCTGCAAGAAGAGCGCGACGCCATGAATGTCGAATGGGGGCAGTTACAACTTGAACAAAGCACCTATACCACGCACGGCAAAATCGAAGGCGCGGCCCGTGAACGTCTGCATATGCATATGCCGGCCCCGCAACAGGTAACCATCCTACGTCCATGAGTGCAACACCACCGATCAGTCGTGGCCGCCGCCGGTTGTTGCTGGGCCTGATGCTCTCCGGGTTTGTGTTGCTGGCCGGGCGTAGCGCACAGCTGCAGCTGCTGGACGGTAAATTCCTCCAGGGACAGGCCGATGCCCGCCATCTGCGCGTGGTCCAGGTGGCAGCCCACCGGGGCATGATCACCGATCGCAACGGCGAGCCCCTGGCGATCAGTACACCGGTGCAATCGGTGTGGGCCAATCCGCGCGAACTGGTCGCCAGTCCCAGCGATCTGCGACGCGTGGCGGGGTTGTTGAACATGCAGGCCGAGCACTTGCAGCGGCTGCTGGGTCAGCGTCAGAGCCGCGAGTTTGTTTACCTGCGCCGTCACCTCGCGCCCGACAGGGCGCAGCGGGTGATCGATCTGGATATTCCGGGTATCTACCTGCAGCAGGAGTACCGCCGCTACTACCCGGCCGGCGAAGTCGCCGCCCACTTGATCGGGTTCACCAATATCGACGATCACGGCCAGGAAGGCCTGGAGCTGGCTTACGATAAGTGGCTGAGCGGTAAGCCCGGCGCCAAAAGAGTGGTCAAGGACGGTCGACGCCATATTGTCGAGAACGTGGAAAACATCCGTTCCGCGCATCCCGGTAAGGCCTTGACGCTGAGTATCGACCGGCGCATTCAATACCTCGCCTACCGCGAGCTGAAGGCTGCTGTGAAACAGCATCACGCGCGCTCCGGCTCGATTGTTGTGCTGGACAACCGCAGCGGCGAAGTGTTGGCGCTGGCCAATCAGCCGGCCTTCAACCCCAACAACCGTCGGCATCTGAACGCCGCAAATCTGCGCAACCGCGCGATCACCGATGTCTTCGAGCCGGGTTCGACAATGAAGCCGTTCGTGATTGCCGCGGCCCTGCAAAGCGGCGGCTATCTGCCCGGTACGCAAATCGATACCTCGCCCGGTCTGCTGCAAGTCGGCACTTATACCATTCACGACATGCACGACTACGGTGTTCTCGATCTGACCGGGGTGCTGCGTAAATCGAGCAATGTGGCGGCCAGCAAGATCGCCCTGGCGCTCAACCCGCGAGACGTCTGGCGGGGTTATGCGCAGGCCGGATTCGGCATGTCCACCGGCAGCGGCTTCCCCGGCGAGGCCGATGGCTATCTGGCCGACTGGCACCGCTGGCGCGATGTTGAGCGCGCCAGCGTCGCCTATGGTTACGGTCTGTCAGTGACCTGTATGCAACTGGCGCAAGCCTACAGCGTATTGGCCAATGACGGTTACCGCGTACCCGTAACCCTGTTGCGACGCACCAACGATCGGCTCGAAAAACAGACCGTTTTCAGCCCGGCGGTGGCGCGCAGCGTGCGCACCATGTTGGAGGAGGTGGTTAAACCCGGCGGCACTGCGCCGCTGGCGGCCGTCAGCGGTTACCGGGTTGCCGGTAAGACCGGTACCGTGCACAAATCGCAAGGTGGCGGTTATGCCAAAGATCGCTATGTGGCGTTGTTCGCCGGGCTGGCGCCGGCGAGCGATCCGCGTCTGGTGACCGTGGTGGTGATTAACGAGCCATCCCGCGATGAGCACTTTGGCGGGCAGGTGGCCGGGCCGGTATTCTCGCGCGTCATGGCCGGCGCCCTGCGGCTGCTGAACATATCTCCCGACGATGTCTCCTTGTTGCAGACGCGCTTGCCGGCGACGGAGGGTCCGGCATGATGGCCGTGCAATCGCCGCGCGAGGGGATAACACTGGCCGTGTTGCTGCACGCACTGGTGCCGGCTACGGCCATACCGGCGCTTAGGGTTACCGGTCTGGCCACCGACAGTCGGCGGGTGCGCCCCGGCGATCTGTTCCTGGCCTGTCGCGGTCTGCAAGTCCATGGGCTGGTGCATGTCGACGAGGCGTTGCGCCGCGGCGCCGTCGCGGTGCTTTGGGAGCCGGTCGCCGATATCGCCTTGCAGGCCCGGGCCGACGGGCTGCCGGTCGTGGCGCTGGCGGTGGACGGCCTCGGCAACAAAGTAGGCCGCATCGCCGATCGTTTTTACGCCCACCCCTCCGCTGATATGCAGCTTGTCGGCGTCACCGGCACCGACGGCAAGACCTCGGTGGCGCATTTTATCGCCCAGGCATTGAGCGATGCACAGCAGGCCTGTGGTTTGCTGGGCACCCTCGGCTACGGCGTGTATGGCCGTCTGCGGCCGCCAACGCACACCACGCCAGACGCCTTGCGCCTGCAAGCGGAACTCGCCGAACTGCGTGATGCCGGTGTGCGCCAGGTCGCCATGGAGGTTTCCTCGCACGCGCTGCACCAGCGGCGCACCGAAGGCACGCAGTTCAGCATCGCTGTACTGACGCAACTCAGCCGCGATCATCTGGACTATCACGGCAGTATCGAGGCTTACGCCGAGGCTAAGCGGCGTCTGTTTACCAGCGCCGGACTGCAAGCGGCGGTAGTCAATGTCGGCGACAGGTTCGGGCGCGAGCTGGCGGGCGAGGCGAAGGCGTCTGTGCGGGTAGTTGCCTACGGTCACACCGAAGACGATTGCGCGCGCTTTGGCGCCGATTGGATCACCCTGGAATCGATGCGCGCCACAGCGCACGGCCTCGTTCTGCAACTGAATACGAGCCAGGGCCGCGCAGTGTTGAGCGCTGCGGTGTTGGGCGCTTTCAACGCCGACAACCTGATGGCGGCGCTGGGCGCCCTACTGGCCACCGGTTTGTCACTGGAGCTCGCCGTGCAACGCCTGCAGACGGTCACCACCGTGCCCGGGCGCATGGAACTGTTCACGGCCGCGGGTCAGCCGGCGGTGGTGGTCGATTACGCACACACGCCCTACGCGCTGCAAACCGTGTTGCAGGCGCTGCGCCCGCACTGCAAGGGCGAGCTGATCTGTCTGTTCGGCGCCGGCGGTGAGCGCGACTCAGGCAAACGTCCGCAAATGGGCGCTGTAGCCGAACGCTGGGCCGATCGCGCGGTGTTGACCAGCGACAATCCGCGCGGCGAGTCGGCGCAGGCCATTGTCGAGCAGATAGCGGCCGGATTCTCAGAGCCGCTGCGGGCGCAGCGCATTGTCGATCGCGGTCAGGCTATTGACGAGGTGATCGCCGCCGCCAGCGCCGACGACCTGGTGCTGGTGGCCGGCAAAGGGCATGAGGATTATCAGCAGATCGGTACCCAACGGCTGCCGTTCAGCGATCGTGAGCGGGTCCGCCAAGCGCTGCGGAGGAGGGCCGGATGATGACAATGCAATTGTCCGCCGCGGCGCAGGTGCTCAACGGGCGGCAACTCGGTGAGGATGTGCAGTTCACCGGTATCAGTACCGACACGCGGACGCTGGTCGCCGGTAATCTGTTTGTCGCCTTGCGCGGCCCGCGCTTCGACGGCCATCGCTATCTCGACCAGGCGCGCCGCCAGGGTGCGGCGGCAGTGGCCGTCAGCCAGTCAGTGACCGCCGACTTGCCGCGACTGGAAGTGGAGGACACACGCCTGGCGCTGGGTGGCCTGGCGTCCCATTGGCGCAGCCGCTTCGATCTGCCCTTGGTGGCGGTGACCGGTAGCAACGGCAAAACCAGCGTTAAGGAAATGCTCGCCGCTATTTTGCAGCGCTGCGGGCAGACGCTGGTCACCGAGGGTAATTTCAACAACGACATCGGCGTGCCGCACACCCTGTTTCGCCTCGGGCCGGAGCACGATTACGCGGTACTCGAACTGGGCGCCAATCACCCCGGTGAAATCGCCTACCTGACCAGTCTGGTTAAACCGCAGGTGGCGGTGATCAATAATGCCGGGCCGGCGCACCTGGAAGGATTCGGCAGTCTGGAGGGGGTCGCCAGGGCCAAAGGTGAGTTGTTCGACAGCGCCGGGCCCGAAGTGATCTGTGTGCTGAATGCCGATGACCCCTATGCGGCGCTGTGGCGCACGCTGGCGGCGCCGCGCAAGGTGCTGAGCTTTGGTTTGCAGCTCAGCGCGGAGGTGAGCGCCGACTGGCAGGGGGATATCGATGCCAGCGAGATACACCTGCAGACGCCCTACGGCAAGGTAACAACCCGCCTCGCTTTGCCGGGGCGCCACAACGTCATGAACGCACTGGCCGCCACCGCGGCGGCCTTGGCGCTCGGCGTCGGGCTTGCTGATATCGCCGCCGGATTGGCCGCGGTACAGCCGGTACAGGGGCGCTGGCAGGCGCTGCGCGCTAGCGGTGGCGCGCGCATTATCAACGATACCTATAACGCCAACCCGGCCTCGCTGGAGGCCGGGTTGGCACTGTTGTCGGGCGCACCGGGCGAGCGCTGGCTGGTGCTGGGGGATATGGGCGAGCTCGGCGACAGCGACCGGCAACTGCACAGCGACACGGGCGCCGCGGCACGTCGTGCCGGTATTGAGCGGCTGTTCACGCTGGGCGCACTGGCCGGCCTGGCGGCGGAGACCTTTGGCGAAGGCGCCAGCGCTTACACCAACCTCGACGAACTGCTCGTTGCGCTGCGCGCCGCTCTGCACCCTGAGGTCAGCGTGCTCGTCAAAGGGTCGCGCAGTATGCATATGGAGCGCGTAGTGGATGCGCTGACCGGTGCCGATGATTCATCGCGGGGGGCTGGCTGATGTTATTGGCGCTGTTCGAATATCTGTCCCGCTACTACAGCGGCTTCAACGTCTTTCAGTACCTCACGCTGCGGAGCATTTTCGGGGTGCTGACGGCGCTGATGATCTCTTTCGTGGTCGGCCCGGTGATGATCCGCCACCTCAGTTTTCGCCAGATCGGCCAGCAGGTGCGTAACGACGGTCCGGCCTCACATCTGTCCAAGGCCGGCACGCCGACCATGGGCGGGGCCTTGATTCTGGTCGCCATCGCGGTGTCGACCTTGCTGTGGGCCGATCTGGGTAATCGTTATGTATGGGTGGTGCTGCTGGTGACCACCGGATTCGGTGTCATCGGCTGGATCGACGACTACCGTAAGATTGTCTATGGCAACAGCCGGGGCCTCTCGGCGCGCGTCAAATATGGATGGCAGTCGTTGGCCGCGCTGCTGGCCGGCGCGTACTTGTTTTATACCGCGCAGTCGCCGGCGGAGACCGAATTGATTGTGCCGTTTTTCAAGGATATCGCGGTGCCACTGGGGGGCTGGTATGTACTGGTGGTGTATTTCGTCGTGGTGGGTTCGAGTAACGCCGTGAACCTTACCGACGGATTGGACGGACTGGCGATTCTGCCCACGGTGTTGGTGGCCGGCGCGTTGGCCGTGTTCGCCTACGCGACAGGTAATTTTAATATTTCCGGTTATCTGAGTATTCCCTTTATCCGCGATGCCGGCGAACTTGCCGTGTTCTGCGGCGCTATGGTCGGCGCCGGTCTGGGATTCCTGTGGTTTAACGCGTATCCGGCACAGGTTTTTATGGGCGATGTCGGCGCGCTCGCGCTCGGCGCGGCATTGGGTATTGTCGCGGTGCTGACGCGCCAGGAGTTGGTGTTTTTTCTGATGGCCGGGGTGTTCGTAATGGAAACCGTCTCGGTCATCTTGCAGGTGGCGTCGTTCAAACTGACGGGGCGGAGGATTTTCCGCATGGCGCCGTTGCACCATCACTTTGAACTCAAAGGCTGGCCGGAGCCGCGGGTGATTGTGCGTTTCTGGATCATAACCGTGATCCTGGTGTTGTCCGGTCTGGCAACGCTGAAAATTCGTTAGCGAGGTAGGCGCAATGGATGAAAAGAGTCAAATAGCGATAGTCGGCGTGACGTTCGTGGTCATCGCCGTGGTACTGATGCTGATCTGACGCGTACAGACTATAGGCGATGCTGGCGGTAACAGAATTCATGGCGACAGAAACACAGCGCGAACCCCGTACGCTGATTGTAGGTCTCGGTGCGACCGGGCTTTCCTGTGCGCGTTTTCTCGCCGCACGGGGCGTGGAGGTCGCCGTGACCGACAGCCGCGAGCAGCCGCCCGCGGTGGCCGATATTCGCACCGAGCTGCCGGACGTTGCGTTGTTTTTGGGCGGTTACGACGCGGGTATTTTCGGCCGCGCCGAACGCATTGTGCTCAGTCCGGGAGTGGCGCTGCAGGAGCCGCTGGTGGCCGCCGCCCGGCAGCGCGGCGTGGAGGTCATCGGCGACATCGAGCTGTTCGCGCGCACCGCGCAGGCGCCGGTGATCGCCATTACCGGTTCCAACGGCAAGAGCACCGTCACCACGTTGGTCGGTGAAATGGCGCGCCAGAGTGGTAAACAGGTGCAGGTAGGCGGCAATCTGGGCACCCCGGCGCTGGATCTGATCGGCGCCGTCGAACCGGATCTGTATGTGCTGGAGTTATCCAGCTTCCAGCTCGAGACGGTGACCGCTCTGCACGCCCACGCCGCGGTGGTATTGAACATCAGCCCGGATCATCTGGATCGTCACGCGAACCTGGCGGACTATAGCGGCGCCAAACAGCGCATATACGCCGGGGCCACCGTGCAAGTGGTGAATCGAGACGACAGCGCCGCGGCCGCGCTGGCCAATGCGCCGCAGCTTAGCTTTGGCCTGCAGGCGCCGCCGCAGAATCAGTTCGGCATTCTCGACAGCGGCGCCGGCCCCTGGATTGTGCGCGGTGGGGAGCGCTGGATGCCGGTGTCGCACTTACGTATCGCCGGACGCCACAATCTCTCCAACGCGCTTGCCGCTTTGGCCTTGGGGAGTGCCGCGGGGCTGGAGCAGCAGGCCATGCTGCAGGTGCTGCGCAATTTTCAGGGCCTGCCGCACCGCATGCAGTGGGTGGCCGAGATCCGCGGCGTCTCCTGGTACAACGATTCCAAAGCCACCAACGTCGGCGCCACCCTGGCGGCGGTGCGCGGTTTCGATGCGCCCCTGGTGCTGATCGCCGGCGGTCAGGGCAAGGGCGCCGATTTTAATGAGCTTGCGCTCGGCCTCGATGGACGCTTGCGCGCGCTGATATTGATCGGCGAGGCTGCCGAGGAAATGGCCCGGGCGGTGGGCGACAGCATCCCGGTGCACCGTGCGGCGTCGATGGGTGAGGCGGTGGCAACGGCGGCACATCTGGCGCACGGCGGCGATCTGGTGCTGTTGTCGCCGGCCTGCGCCAGCTTCGATATGTTCGAACATTACCGGCAGCGTGGTGAGTGCTTTATGCAGGCCGTGCGGGAGCTGGACGCATGAATCTGGCCGCCCTGCTTCCCGATATGCCGGCGCGCCGCGGCGAGCGTTTACCGGCGCTGGATCTGGTATTGATCAGCGCGGTCACGGCGTTGTTTTCTCTCGGTCTGGTGATGGTGACCTCCGCCTCGATGCCGGTGGCCGAACGGCTCGGCGTCAGCACGTTTTACTTCGTCGTACGCCAGACGGTGTATCTGAGTATCGGCTTAGTGCTGGGTCTGGCGGTTTTGCGGGTGCGCCTGGCGATCTGGGAGCGCGGCAGCCTGGCCTGTATTCTGCTGGCCGTTGTGCTCTTGCTGGCGGTGCTGTTGCCGGGCATTGGCGTGGAGGTCAACGGCAGCACCCGCTGGATCAATATGGGCGTATTCCGCCTGCAGGTGTCGGAGCCGGCCAAGCTGTTGGCGTTGATTTACATGGCGGGGTATCTGGTGCGCCACGGCGAGGAAGTGCGCGAGACCGGGGCTGGTTTTCTGAAGCCTCTGGCGCTGCTCTTGCTGGTAGCCGTTTTGCTGTTAGTCGAACCCGACTTCGGCGCTACCGTGGTGCTGGTCTCGACGGTGCTGGTGATGCTGTTTATTGCCGGCGTCAGCCTGTGGAAGTTCGCCGCGCTGATCGGTGCGGCCGGCGCCGCGTTTGCCACCCTGGCAGTAACCTCGCCGTATCGGTTGCAGCGACTGACGGCGTTTGTCGATCCCTGGAACGATCCTTTTAATACCGATTTTCAGTTGACCCAGTCGCTGATCGCTATCGGCCGCGGAGAATGGTTCGGCGTCGGTCTGGGTGCCAGTATTCAGAAACTATTCTATCTGCCGGAAGCGCATACCGACTTTGTGTTTGCGGTGCTGGCCGAAGAGCTCGGTCTGTTCGGCATCCTGGTGCTGCTCGGTCTGTACGCCCTGGTGGTGAGTCGTGCCTGGCTGATCGCCGGGCGCGCGGCGCGCAGCGGTAACCCATTTGCCGCCTATCTGGCCTATGGTATCGGTACCTGGCTGGGCATGCAGGCGCTGATCAATATCGCCGTCAACACCGGGCTGCTGCCGACCAAAGGCTTGACCTTGCCGTTGATGAGTTACGGCGGCAGCAGCCTGTTGATTACTTGTATGGCCATCGCCCTGTTGTTGCGCATCGATTACGAAAGCCGCTGTACGGTCAACAGCCTGCCCGCCTCGGGCGCGGCGGCCGCGCGACGGCGCAGGAGGTCGACATGAACGACAGGCGGCCGTTCCTGATTATGGCCGGCGGCACCGGCGGCCATGTCTTCCCCGCCTTGGCAGTGGCCGAGCAGCTGCGGGCCCTGGGCCGGCCGGTGCACTGGCTGGGCACCCACGCCGGTCTCGAGGCGCGCGTGGTGCCGCCGACCGGCATTGCGGTGCATTGGATCAGCGTCAAGGGCCTGCGTGGCAAGGGGTTGTGGCGCAAACTTGCCGCGCCGCTGATGTTGCTCTGGGCGGTGGCGCAAGCCGCGGTGGTGATGTGGCGCGTGCGCCCCGTGGCGGTATTGGGCATGGGTGGCTTTGTCACCGGTCCGGGCGGTTTGGTCTCCTGGCTGTTACGTCGCCCGCTGATTATCCACGAGCAGAATTCCGTTGCCGGCTTGACCAACCGGCTGCTGGCGCCGCTGGCAAGCGAGGTGCTGGAAGCTTTCCCCGGCAGTCTGAAGGGCGCCCGGCATACCGGCAACCCGGTGCGCGAGAGTATCGCCGCTCTGGCTTTTGTCGCCCCCGACTGTAGCGCCCGCCGGGCCCGCCTGCTGGTGGTTGGCGGCAGCCTCGGCGCGGCCGCGCTGAACCAGCTGGTGCCGTTGGCGTTGGGCGGGATGGCCGAGGAGCAACGCCCGCAAGTGCGCCACCAGACCGGCCTGAAGCTGATTGACGCGGCGCGTCAGGCCTATCATGCGGCCGGTGTCGAAGCCCGTCTGGAGGCGTTTATCGAAGACATGGCCGAGGCGTACCAGTGGGCCGATCTGGTCTTGTGTCGGGCCGGCGCCCTGACGGTCGCTGAACTGGCCGCCGTGGGCGTCGCGTCGATTCTGGTGCCTTACCCGCACGCGGTCGACGATCATCAGACCGGCAACGCCCGCTATCTGGTCGACGCTGACGCCGCCGTCTTGTTGCCGCAGGCGCAGATGGATATCCCGCGCTTGCAGCGCGAACTGGCTTTGCTGCACCAGCCGGAACGATTGATGCAGATGGCGCGCAACGCCCGCGCCAGGGCGCTGCCGCGAGCAGCCCGAACCGTGGCCGAGGCTTGCCTGGCGGCCAGCGGCTGGAGTGAGGCGGCGTGATGAACGTGACTCCGACGCCCCCCGCTCGCACCGAGACTATGGGTCGCATCCGACGCACGCATTTTGTCGGTGTCGGCGGCGCCGGTATGAGCGGTATCGCCGAGGTACTGCTGAATCTGGGCTACGCGGTCAGTGGGTCCGATCTGCGTGAAAGTGTGATTACACGGCGTCTCGCCGCACAGGGGGCGCAGCTGTTTATCGGTCATCGCAGCGCCAACGTCGAGGGGGTCGATGTGGTCGTGGTGTCGAGCGCGGTGCACGAGGACAACCCGGAAGTGGTGGCGGCGCGCGCGCACCGCATACCGGTTGTGCCACGCGCCGAGATGCTGGCCGAAATCATGCGTTTTCGCTATGGCATCGCGGTGGCCGGGACCCACGGCAAAACCACCGCCACCAGCCTCATCGCCAGCCTGCTGGCCGAGGCCGGCCTGGATCCCACCTTCGTTATCGGCGGACGGCTCAACAGCGCCAACAGCCACGCGCGTCTCGGCAGCGGTCGCTATCTGGTGGCCGAGGCCGACGAGAGCGACGCCTCGTTTCTCTATTTGCAGCCGATGCTGGCGGTGGTCACCAACATCGACGCCGACCACTTATCCACCTACGGTGGCGATTTCCAGCAACTGCGCCGGACCTTTATTGAATTTCTCCATCACCTGCCATTTTACGGTCTCGCCGTGATGTGCCTGGATGACCCCCAGGTGCGCGACGTGCTGCCCGAGATCACCCGCCAGGTGCGTACTTACGGCATTGAGGCCGAAGAGGCGGATGTGCGGGCACTGAATATCCGCCAGGACCAACGGCGTATGCTCTTCGAGGTGCGCCAGCAGGGTTATCCGTTGTTGCCGGTGGTACTGAATATGCCCGGTAATCACAATGTGCTCAATGCGCTGGCCGCCATTGCCATCGCCCGGGAGCTCGAAGTCGACGACCCCAGCATTCAGCGGGCGCTGGAGATATTCGCCGGCATCGGACGACGCTTCCAGATCAATGGCGACGTCCCGCGCGATGCCGGCGGCGTGCTGTTTGTCGATGACTACGGCCATCATCCGCGTGAAATCGCCGCCACCCTGGCCGCGGTGAGCAATGGTTGGCCCGAGCGGCGCCTGGTAACGGTGTTCCAGCCGCATCGTTACAGCCGCACCCATGATCTATTCGAAGATTTCGCTCAGGTGCTGGTAAATACGGATCTGTTGTTGATTACCGAGGTCTATGCCGCCGGTGAGGAGCCGATTGCCGGCGCCGACGGCCGGGCGCTGTGTCGTGCCGTGCGCGGGCGTGGCCGGGTCGAGCCGGTGTTCGTCGAGGAAGTGGAAAACCTCGGCGAGGTATTGGGCGGCCTGCTGCAGGCCGGCGATCTGGTGCTGACGCTGGGCGCGGGTTCCATCGGTGCGGTTGCCGCCAAGCTGCCGGGTGAATTCGATCAGTTATGCGCAGGAGGTGGGGCATGAGCGCTGCCAGGTATCGCATCCATATGGGTTGCGGCGAACCCCTGCAGAGCCGCTGGTGGATAACCCGGCCGTTGCGCGAACAGCCGCCTCCGGGGCAGGCAGGTCGTCGGCCGAACGCCGACCCACGAGCGGCGCTCGGTCGCTCGCCATCCAGGTGCAAATCATGATGGCGGCGGAATTCCACAGCGCTTTGCGCGGCGAGCTGACCCTCGACGAGCCCATGGCGAAGCACACCAGCTGGCGCGCCGGCGGCCGCGCCGATCGGTGTTACCGCCCCGCCGATCTGGACGATCTGCAAGTTTTTCTCGCCGGTCTGGCGGAAAACGAATCGTTGCTATGGGTCGGTCTGGGCAGCAACCTGCTGGTTCGCGACGGCGGCATACGTGGCACGGTGATCCTGCCCTTTGGCGGGCTCGATACGCTCGAACCGCTGGGCCCGCGCGGGATTCGCGCCGGTGCCGGCGTGAGCTGCGCAAAAGTGGCGCGGTTTGGCGTACGCCTCGGTCTCACCGGTGCCGAGTTCCTGGCCGGAATCCCGGGCACGCTGGGGGGCGCGCTGTCGATGAACGCGGGCGCCTTCGAGGGTGAGACCTGGCCGCTGGTAGAAGCGGTGCAGACCATCGATCGTCTCGGCGAACTGCGCGTACGCCCGCGCGAAGCGTTCCAGATCGGCTATCGCGAAGTCAGGGGACCTGACAATGAATGGTTTGTCCGCGCCGATCTGGCTTTACAGCCGGGCGACAGCGTGGCGGCCCAGGCGCGGGTGCGTAGTCTGCTGGAACGTCGCTCGGCGAGCCAGCCGACGCAGCAGCCCAGTTGTGGTTCCGTGTTCCGCAACCCGCCGGATGATTTCGCCGCGCGTCTGATCGAGACCTGCGGCCTCAAGGGCGAGCAGATCGGCCAGGCGCAGGTGTCGGAAAAACACGCTAATTTCATCGTCAACCTCGGCGCTGCCCGGGCGGCCGATATCGAAGCGTTGATCCGCTACGTTCAGCAGCGCGTCGAGCAGCAGCACGGCGTGCGGCTGCAAGCGGAAGTGCGCATTGTCGGAGAATACGCATGATACGGCGTGTCGACACGCCCGCGGCATTCGGCAAAGTTGCCGTCCTGCTCGGTGGGCGTTCCGCGGAACGAGAGATTTCGCTGCAAAGCGGTGCGGCGGTGCTCTGCGCCTTGCAGGCGCGGGAGATTGACGCCCATGCGCTGGACAGCGCCGCGACGGATTTTCTCGCCCGGTTGACCGGCGGGCAGTTCACACGCGTGTTCAATGCGTTGCACGGGCGCGGTGGCGAGGACGGGGTGGTGCAGGGCCTGCTCGATTACCTCGACCTTCCCTATACCGGTAGCGGCGTGCTGGGCTCGGCGCTGGCCATGGATAAATTGCGCAGCAAACAGTTGTGGCAGGGTATCGGCCTGCCGACGCCACCTTTCTGCCTGCTCAGACGGCCGGAGGATTTGCCCCGCGCGATTGCCGAAGTCGGTTTCCCGATGATGCTGAAACCGGTTCACGAGGGCTCCAGTATCGGTATGACACGGGTGGAACGCGAGGCGGATTTGCGCGCCGCCTGGGAGGCCGCCGATCGCTATGACCACGATGTGTTGGCCGAGCGCTGGATCGCCGGAGCGGAGTTCACGGTGGGGATTGTAGCGGCTACCGCACTACCGCTGATTCGCCTGGAAACGCCGCGCACTTTCTATGACTACGAGGCCAAGTATCAGGCCGACAGCACCCGCTATCACTGCCCTAGCGCGCTGCCCTCGGGGCAGGAAGCGGATCTTCAGCAGTTGGCGCTGAGTGCCTTCAACGCGCTCGGCGCCAGCGGTTGGGGGCGGGTGGATTTAATGCTCGATGATGCGGCGCAGCCCTGGTTGATCGAAGTGAACACCATACCCGGTATGACCGATCACAGCCTGGTGCCGATGGCCGCCCGGGTGCACGGCTGGGATATGCCCGAGTTGGTGTGGCGAGTGCTGGAAACCAGTACCTCGGGACGGCAGAGCGCATGAGTAAGAAGAAAGGGCAGGCACGGCGCAAACAGGTCTTCAAGCCCACGTTCGGCTGGGTCAGACCGTTGCTGGCGCTGGCGACGGTTCTCGGCAGCGCGCTGGGGCTGACCCTCATGCTGGAGTGGATGCACGACCCGCAGCAGTGGCCGGTGCGGCGGGTGCAAATCGAGGGTGATTTCCAGCACCTGCAGAACGACCAGTTGCGCGCCGTGGTGGCCGCGCCCGCGGCGGCCGGTTTTTTTGTCGTCGACGTCAGCAAGTTGCAGGCCCGCTTACAGGCGCTGCCTTGGGTCGACCAGGTTTCTGTGCGCCGTATCTGGCCCGACGAGTTGGATATCCGGGTGCGCGAGCAGCAGCCGGTGGCCCGCTGGGGGACCGGGGGGTTTATCAATGCGCGCGCCGAGGTGTTCATTCCGCAACCGGCCGTGGTGCTCAACGGCCTGCCACAGCTCAACGGCCCGAAGGACAACCAACAGCGCGTGCTGAAAATGCACGCCCGCCTGCAGGCGCTGTTACAGCCGCTGCAGCTACAAGTCAGCGAACTCAGTTTGACGCCGCGCCGCGCCTGGCGCTTGCAGTTGAACAACGGTTTGACATTGGAAATCGGGCGACGCGACCCGCTCGCCAGGATGGCGCGCTTCGTACAGGTCTATCCGGCCATTCTGGCAAGTGGCGACGGGCGCTTGACCGCCGTTGACTTGCGCTACAGCAACGGCTTTGCGGCTCGCTGGCAGGCGACCGACACAGCGACCAAACACAGCGGGTGATCCGGCAGAAGACTCATGGCAAAGAAAACTGAAAAGAACATGATTGTGGGCCTGGATATCGGCACTTCCAAAGTAGTGGCGATTGTCGGCGAAATCGCGCCCGACGGCGGCATAGAAATTATCGGTATCGGCTCGCACCCTTCCAAGGGCCTGAAAAAAGGCGTGGTGGTGAATATTGAGTCCACGGTGCACTCCATTCAGCGCGCCGTGGAGGAGGCCGAGTTGATGGCCGGCTGCCAGATTCACTCGGTCTACGCCGGTATCGCCGGCAGTCATATCCGCAGTCTCAACTCCCATGGCATTGTCGCCATACGCGACAAGGAAGTGACCCCCGGCGACGTCGAGCGCGTCATCGACGCGGCGCGCGCCGTGGCCATACCCGCCGATCAGAAAATTCTGCACATTCTGCCGCAGGAGTTCGTGATCGACGATCAGGACGGTATCCGCGAGCCGGTGGGCATGTGCGGTGTGCGTCTGGAAGCCAAAGTGCACATGGTCACCGGTGCGGTCAGCGCCGCGCAGAACATTGTCAAATGCGTGCGCCGCTGCGGGTTGGAAGTCGACGACATTATTCTCGAACAGTTGGCCTCGAGTTACTCGGTGCTTACCGAAGACGAAAAGGACCTGGGTGTCTGTCTGGTGGATATCGGCGGCGGGACGACCGACATCGCGGTCTTTACCGAGGGCTCGATCCGCCACACCGCGGTCATCCCCATTGCTGGCGATCAGGTGACCAACGACATCGCCGTGGCGCTGCGCACGCCCACCCAGTACGCCGAGGAAATCAAAATCAAATACGCCTGCGCGCTGACTCAGCTGGCCGCGCGCGACGAAAGTATCGAAGTGCCGAGTGTTGGCGACCGACCACCGCGGCGCCTGGCGCGCCAGACGCTGGCCGAAGTGATCGAGCCGCGCTACGAGGAACTGTTGACGCTGGTGCAGGCGGAGTTACGCCGCAGTGGCTTCGAAGAGCTGATTGCCGCGGGCATTGTGCTCACCGGTGGCAGTTCGAAAATCGAGGGGCTGGTGGATCTGGCCGAGGAAATCTTTCACATGCCGGTGCGCCTCGGCGCGCCGCAAAGTGTGATGGGTCTGGTGGAAGTGGTGCGCAATCCGATCTATGCAACCGGCGTGGGCCTGTTGCTGTTCGGTAGTCAGAACCGCGTCCAGCGGGCCTTTGATGCGGACTTCGGGCGTGGCGCGCGCGGGGTCTGGGAACGGATGAAGAGCTGGTTTCAGGGAAATTTCTGAGTTAACACGAGAGGAGAAGTGGTTATGTTTGAACTAATGGATTCGTACAGTCAGAACGCGATCATCAAGGTGCTGGGCGTCGGCGGCGGCGGGGGCAACGCGGTGCAGCATATGGTCGACGCCGACATCGAAGGCGTGGAGTTTATTTGTGCCAACACCGACGCCCAGGCGCTCACCAGCATGAATTCGCGTACTACGTTGCAGCTGGGCGGCAGCATCACCAAGGGCCTGGGCGCCGGCGCCAATCCTGATATCGGCCGTCAGGCGGCGATGGAAGATCGCGAGCGCATCCACGAGGTGATCGCCGGCGCCGACATGCTGTTTATCACCGCGGGCATGGGCGGGGGCACCGGCACCGGCGCCGCACCGGTGGTGGCGCAAGTGGCCAAGGAACTGGGTATTCTCACCGTCGCGGTGGTAACCAAACCGTTTCCCTTCGAGGGCGGCAAACGCAGTGCGGTGGCCGAGCGCGGGTTGCAGGAACTCGGTCAGTATGTCGACTCATTGATCACGATTCCCAACGAGAAGCTGCTGTCCGTTCTGGGTAAGGACGTCAGCCTGTTGAGTGCCTTCAAGGCCGCCAACAATGTATTGCAGGGGGCCGTGCAGGGTATCGCCGAACTGATCACCCGTCCGGGCCTGATCAACGTTGACTTTGCCGACGTGCGCACAGTGATGTCGGAAATGGGTATGGCGATGATGGGGACCGGCGTCGCCTCGGGCCAGGATCGCGCCCGCGAAGCCGCTGAAGCTGCGGTGCACAGCCCGCTGCTGGAAGACATCGATCTGATGGGCGCGCACGGTATCCTGGTCAACGTCACCGCCGGGCTCGATCTGTCGATCGGCGAATTTGAGGAAGTCGGCAATACGGTGAAAGAATTCGCTTCGCGCGATGCCACAGTGGTGGTGGGAACGGTGATCGATCCGGACATGCACGATGAGCTGCGGGTTACGGTGGTCGCCACCGGGCTGGGACGAGGCGCTCGCGAAGTGGAAGAACCGACTTCGGAGCCCTTGCAGCTGGTGCAGCGCAAAAAAACCGGTGAAGTGAATTATGCCGAGCTGGAGCGACCGGCAGTCATCCGCAATCGTGCCGCCGGGGACCCGCTGCCGCCGCCGGCGGTTTCTGACGATATGGATTACCTGGATATTCCGGCATTCCTGCGCCGCCAGGCGGACTGAGCGCGAGCCGCTCCGGGCGCGTCTGAGGCTGGCACTTTGCCGGCCGGATCAGGCACGCCGGCGTTGGCGTCGGCTTGCAGGCGCTGGCATAATCGCCAGCTGGCCTGCAGTGGATAGGGTATCGGGCCCGGGATGACAGGCGCTCAGGGGTTGGGGGGAAGCGCCTGTACATAAAAGCCATAATGCAACCGGTACAAGTGGCGGGGCAGGCGCACAGAGGCGCCTATAATTCAATGATTCACCAAAAAACTTTAGGTAACGTCATCCGTGCGAAAGGGGTTGGGCTGCACACGGGGGAACAGGTCTGTCTGACCCTGCGTCCGGCGCCGCCGGACACCGGGATCATCTTCAGGCGCGTCGATCTGCACCCGCCGGTGGAGATTCCGGCCAGACTGGAACATGTCACCGACACCCGTCTGTCGACCGCTCTGGGGAGCGGTGCGGTACGTATTTCCACGGTCGAGCATTTGTTGTCGGCCTTCTCCGGGCTCGGCATCGACAACGCCGTGGTCGAGCTAAGCGCCAGCGAGGTACCGATCATGGATGGCAGCGCCGGTCCGTTCGTCTTTTTGATCCAGTCCGCCGGAACGGCCGAGCAGCCGGCCGCCAAGCGGTTTGTGCGTGTGCGCCAGACAGTCGAGGTCCGCGACGGTGACAAGTGGGCGCGCTTCACGCCCCATCAGGGGTTCAGGGTCGGTTTTACCATCGACTTCCAGCACCCGCTGTTCAAGGATCGCTGCAGTCACGCCGAAATCGATTTCGCCCGTAGCTCGTTCGTGCGCGAAGTCAGTCGGGCGCGTACCTTCGGTTTCATGCGGGATATTGAAAAGCTGCGCGAAGACCGCCTGGCGCTGGGGGGCAGTCTGGATAATGCCGTGGTGCTGGATGATTATCGCGTGGTCAATGAGGACGGACTGCGCTATGAAGACGAGTTCGTCAAACATAAGGTGCTGGATGCGGTGGGTGACCTGTATCTGCTCGGCCACAGCCTGATCGGCGCCTTCTCCGGCCACAAGTCGGGCCACGCCCTGAACAACTTGCTGTTACGCGAACTGGTAGCCCGCCGGGACGCCTGGGAAATCATCGCTTTCGACGATCCGCTCAGCGTGCCCGGGTGGTTGCAGCCGGCCGCCACGCTCTCCGCGTGAGATTGAATCTATTCAGATTTCCCGGGTTTTTGCCGCTAACCGTAGCAGGGCCTCCTGCAGCGGGGGGTGGCTGACGCTGGTGGCGGTTTGCGCCAGCAGCGTCGCGCTGCGCAGAGACAGGGTCGGCGGCGAGGGTATAACTGCTTCACTTTCAACAGCTTCGGGCTGCACTTTGAGCTCCACCTGGCGGATCTCCAGGGCATAGCGACGCTGCAGTTGTTGCATCAGATCGGCGCTGGCAAAGCGCAGTCGACCGGACCAGGCCGGCGAAGGGGTGGCCAGAACCAGAATTTCGTTTTTCAGGTTAAGCACCTTACAATGCGCAGCGAGTTCGGCTGGAAGCAACTGCCGGACCGCCTTTTCCAGCCGCGACAGCTTGCGGGCCCGTTCGAGGACCGGCAGGCCGGCCTGTTCGAGTATTTGTGAGCAAGAATAAATGGTCTTGTGACGCACGCGAAGTCAGCCGAGTTAAGGGAAGCACAAGCAATGAAATTTTTACTCTACACCACAACCTACGGAAAGTCAGGCAGTATCCAGTTGCACAGCCCAGCGTTCTGGCTGCCGGCGCTTATCGTGCTCGGCGGCCTGCTGTTTGGGGCCGGTCAACTGGGTTATCTGTGGGCCAATGCCACTGCGGTTGCCGCGGCGCCCACCGCGCCCGGCGGCCTCTGGCAGAGCGCGTTCAAGGAACAGAAACAGGAAGTGGTGCAGGCGCGCGACGCTGCCCAGGACCAGCTCAATGCGCTGGCGGTACGTCTGGGCCAGATGCAGGCGCAGATGCTGCGCGTCGAAGCGCTGGGTCAACGCCTGGCCGAACAGGCCAATCTGGACAAATCAGAATTTGACTTCGACCAGGTGCCGGCGCGCGGCGGCCCGGACGAGCCGCTGGCCGAAGAGCCGATGAGCGGCGTGGCTTTCATGCGCGCCCTGGATGATCTGGCGCTGCAGATCGACGATCGGTCACGCCAACTGGAGGTCCTGGAGCAGGTCATCAGCCAGCGACAGCTGAAACACGCCATGTCGCCTTCCGGGCGGCCGATCCGCAAGGGCTGGCTGTCCTCTTACTATGGCAAGCGCACCGATCCGTTCAACGGTCGCCGGGAAATGCACAAGGGTCTCGATTTTGCCGGTCAGATGGGTAATGACATCCTCGCCACGGCCGCCGGCGTGGTGACCTGGGCGGGCAAGCGTTACGGTTACGGCCAGTTGGTGGAAATCAACCACGGCAGCGGCATCTCCACCCGTTACGGGCACTGCGAAAAAATCCTCGTCAAGGTCGGGCAGCGGGTCAAACAGGGCGAAACGGTTGCCCTGATGGGCTCTACCGGCCGTTCCACCGGTCCGCACGTCCACTACGAAGTGCTGAAAAACGGTCGCCAAATCGATCCGGCGCGCTATGTCCAGGCCGCCCGTCCGCCGGCCGGCGGCTAGTTCACGATTTATTAACCTTTTGTTGCCCCCGGGGCGCCTCGCGCCGGGCCCGTGGCCGCCTCCGGCGTGTAAAGATCTGTTCCGCAGACGCATATAAGGTATTATGCCGTCTTCCTGAAACACCACTTAAATAACAGACTGTCACGACAAGCCATGGTTTCTTCGCTGCTTCGCAAGGTATTTGGCAGCCGCAACGAGCGGATCGTCAAGCGCCTCTTCAAAACGGTTAACACCATCAATCAGCTGGAAGCTGAGCTGCAATCGCTCAGCGACGAGCAGCTCAAAGCGCGCACCGATGTATTTCGCCAGCGTTACCGCGACGGCGAAACGCTCGATCAGTTGCTGCCCGAAGCGTTCGCGGTGGTGCGCGAGGCCTCGCAACGGGTGCTCGGCATGCGTCACTTCGACGTGCAGCTGATCGGCGGCATGGTGTTGCACCAGGGCAAAATCGCGGAGATGCGTACCGGTGAAGGCAAGACACTGGTGGCTACTTTATTCTCATACCTGAACGCGTTGTCCGGTAAGGGCGTGCACGTGGTGACGGTGAACGATTACCTGGCGCGACGCGACGCCGAGTGGATGGGCAAGCTCTACGGCTTTCTCGGTATGTCCACCGGCGTGGCGGTGGTGGGCATGAATCACGCCGAGAAAAAAGCCGCCTACGATGCGGACATCACCTACGGTACCAACAACGAGTTCGGCTTCGACTATCTGCGCGACAACATGGCGTTTCGTATCGAGGACCGAGTACAGCGCGAGCTGAACGCCGCGGTCGTCGACGAAGTCGACTCGATCCTCATCGACGAGGCGCGCACGCCGTTGATTATTTCCGGGCCGACCGATGACAATTCCGAACTGTATCTGGTCATGAAAGACCTGGTGCCGAAGCTGGCGCGTCAGGAAGAGGAAGACGGGCCCGGTGATTACAGCGTCGATGAGAAGCAAAAGCAGATCCATCTGACCGAAAGCGGCCATCAGCGCGTCGAGGAGCTGCTGGAGCAGGCCGGCCTGCTCAGCGAAGGCCAGAGCCTTTATGATGCCGCCAACCTGACTTTGATGCACCACCTCAATGCGGCCTTGCGCGCGCTGGCGCTCTACAGCAGAGACGTCGATTACATTGTTACCGACAATCAAGTGGTGATTGTTGATGAGTTCACCGGTCGCACCATGCCGGGCCGGCGCTGGTCGGAAGGCCTGCATCAGGCTGTCGAGGCCAAAGAAGGCGTGAAGATCCAGAACGAAAACCAGACGCTGGCGTCCATCACCTTCCAGAATTATTTTCGTCTCTATGACAAGCTCTCCGGCATGACCGGCACCGCCGATACCGAGGCGGCCGAGTTGGATCAGATCTACGGGCTGGAGGTAGTGGTCATCCCCACGAACAAGCCCATGATTCGCGACGATCGCGGTGATCTGGTGTTTCTCAGTGTCAAAGAGAAATTTGACGCCGTGGTGGAAGACATCCGCGACTGCCAGGAGCGTGGGCAACCGGTATTGGTGGGCACCACTTCGATAGAGACCTCGGAGTATCTGGCCAAACTGCTGCAAGAGAACAAAATCACCCACGAAGTGCTCAACGCCAAGCAGCACGAGCGCGAAGCGCACATCGTCGCCCAGGCAGGGCGGCCCGGGGTGGTCACCATCGCCACCAATATGGCCGGTCGCGGTACCGATATCGTTCTGGGTGGCAGCCTGGATGCCGAACTGGCGGCGTTGCCGGACGCCGACGAACACACCGTGGCGCGTATCCGCAAGGAGTGGGCGCAGCGTCACCAACAAGTGCTGGATGCCGGCGGGCTGCACATCGTCGGCACCGAGCGGCATGAGTCGCGGCGCGTCGACAATCAGTTGCGCGGTCGTTCCGGCCGTCAGGGCGATCCGGGCTCGACGCGTTTCTACCTGTCTTTGCAGGATAATCTGATGCGTATTTTCGCCTCTGAGCGGGTTTCCGGTCTGATGCAGAAATTGGGCATGCAGGAAGGCGAGGCGATCGAGCACCCCTGGGTCAGTAAAGCGATCGCCAACGCCCAGCGTAAGGTGGAAGCGCACAACTTCAACGTGCGCAAAAACCTGTTGGAGTTTGACGATGTCGCCAACGACCAGCGCAAGGTGATTTACGAACAACGCAACGAGCTGATGGCCAGCGATGATGTCTCCGAGACCATCAGCGCGGTGCGCGAAGACGTGGTCAACGACCTGATCACAACTTACATTCCGCCCGGCAGCCTCGATGAGCAGTGGGATATCTCCGGGCTGGAAACCGCCATCGAGACCGAGTTCGCGCAAAGCTTCGATATTCAGTCGTGGCTCGACAGCGACGACAGCCTGCACGAGGAAACGCTGCGCGAGAAGATTCTCGTCGAACTGGTAAAAGCCTACGGCGACAAAGAACAGATGACCGGCGCCGAGACCATGCGCCATTTCGAAAAGTCGGTGATGCTGCAGGTGCTCGATCAGAACTGGAAGGAGCATCTGGCGGCGATGGACTACCTGCGCCAGGGTATTCATCTGCGCGGCTATGCGCAGAAGAACCCCAAGCAGGAATACAAGCGTGAAGCGTTTGAAATGTTCACCGCGCTGCTGGACCGGATCAAGCTCGATGTCGTCGGTATTCTGTGCAAAGTGCAGGTGCGCACTGAATCGGACGTCGAAGCGGTGGATGAGCAGCGCCGCAGCAGCGCCGACATGCAGTTTCGCCACGACGAGGCCAGCGCCATGCAGACCGTGGACGAGGAGGCGCCAGGCGCGCAACCCCCGCCCGACGAACCGGTGCAGCCGTTTGTGCGCGACGGCCGTAAGGTCGGGCGTAACGAACCTTGTCCCTGTGGCTCCGGCAGGAAATTCAAACATTGCCACGGCAAGCTCAGCTGAGCGGCGCCAGGGCGTTCGCGGCGCGCTAAGCGAAGCGCCGCGCGGGCCTGGCGCATCTCTATAGGTACGGTTGCACTCCAGCGATGCCTGTCGGTTATTCTCATCTCCCCGAACTGCGCTCCGTACCCGGCATGCGTTTGGCGGCAGTGGCGGCCGGTATCCGCTACCCGGGGCGTAACGATCTGGTATTGGTGGAGCTGGCCGAGGGCAGTCGGGTAGCCGCGGTGTTCACCCGCAATGCATTTTGTGCCGCCCCGGTGATCGTCGCGCGCCGGCATCTGCAACAGAGCGCACCGCGTTATCTGCTGATCAACAGCGGCAACGCCAATGCCGGGACCGGTGAACAGGGCCTGGCGGATGCCCGCCAGAGCTGTCAGGCGGTGGCGCAACTGGCCGCCTGCGAGCCAGATCAGGTGTTGCCTTTTTCCACCGGCGTGATCGGTCAGCGTCTACCGGTGGAGCGCTTGCAGGCAGCGCTGCCGGCGGCGCTCACGGGCCTCGACACGGCCGCCTGGGCGGCGGCGGCCGAGGCCATCAAGACCACCGATACGGTCGCCAAGGGGGTCTCCCGGCAGCTGCAGATTGACGGCCGTACGGTCACGCTGACCGGTATTGCCAAAGGCGCGGGCATGATCCGCCCCGACATGGCGACCATGCTGGCCTACATCGGCACCGACGCCAGGGTCGCCGCCGACAGCCTGCGCGAGTGTTTGCAGGCGGCGGTCGAACGGTCTTTCAATCGCATCACCATCGACGGCGACACCTCAACCAACGATGCCTGCGTGCTGGTGGCCACCGGCGCCAGCGGCAGCACCGAGCTCAACGCCTCTCACCCCGACTATGCGGCTTTTTCTGAAGTCGTGGCGCAGATCTGCGAGCGCCTGGCCGAACTGATTGTGCGCGACGCCGAAGGCGCCACCAAGTTTGTTACCGTCGAGGTGTCCGGGGGCGGTAGCGGCGAAGAATGCCTGCAGGTGGCCTACACCGTCGCCCAGTCGCCCCTGGTCAAGACGGCGCTGTTCGCCAGCGACCCCAACTGGGGGCGCATTCTGGCCGCGGTGGGCCGGGCCGGTTTGGCCGATCTTGCGGTCGACCAGGTGGATATCTACCTGGACGATGTCTGTATCGTCCGCCACGGCGGGGTTGCCGCGCAGTACTGCGAAGCCGACGGTCAGCGGGTCATGGATCAGGAAGAGATCCGCATCGGCATCCGCCTGGGTCGGGGGGGCGCCAGCGAACGCGTATGGACCAGTGATTTGTCGCATGAATACGTGCGCATCAACGCCGAATACCGTAGCTGAGGCCGGCGGGGAAGGCGTGGGGACACAATCCCGTCGTTTGCTTTACTGGGCGCCGATGGTCGGGCTGCTGCTCGCCGCCGGTTGCGACGATGCCGCTACAACCGCCCCGCCGGTGAGTGTTCTTAGCGTGCCGGCCGGGTGCGACCCGCTGCAGCAATGCGCGCTTAGCGGTGAAAAGCTTTCCCTGCAGGTCAGTTTCGACGCTCCCGCGCGCGCCCTGCAGCCTTTTTCTGTCAGTGTGCTCATCCACGGCGAAGAGCCGGTACAGACCGTGATGTTGACCTTTTCGATGCCGAGCATGGATATGGGGCAGAACCGCTACCGTTTGCAAGGTGACCCGGCGGGCCGCTGGACGGGTAAGGTGATTCTGCCGGTCTGTGTGTCCGGGCGCAGCGACTGGCTTGCCGCGCTGGAGGTCACCACGGCCAAGCGCCGTTATCAGGCGCAGTTACCCTTCGTCCTGCACAAGTAACGCTCAGGCCAGTTGGGCCGCCAGCAGCGTCACCGGGTGCATCAGCGCCATCTCCACCCCTTTTTGCCGCAGTCCGGCGCCCAACTGCAGCGAGCAGCCGATGTTGGTCGTCAGCAGGACGCGCGCGCCGGTGGCGACAATTTTCTCCACCATCGCCTCGCGCAGGCGATCGGACATCTGTGGCTGGGTCAGCATGTAGCTGCCGGCTGCGCCGCAGCAGCCGCCCTCGGGATTGATCGGGGTGACCTGCAGTTGCGGAATCCAGCTCAGAAGCTCGCTGACGGGCTCCGCGCCGAGCTGATTGCGCTGCGTGCAGGGCATTTGCAGGGCAACCTTTTCCGGCCGTGGTCTGAAGTTCAGGCCGGCGGGGCCTTGGGCGGCCAAAAAGCTGGTCACGTCGTGCACGCGCTCGGTGAACGCTTGTGTTTCCGGGTACAGTTGCGCGTAGTTTTGCAGATGAGCGCAGCACCCGCTGGCAAACGCCAGTATCGGTCCAGGGCTGTCTGCGAAGGCCTGGCCGTTGGCGCGCGCCAGTTGGCGGGCTTTGCCCGGCTGCCCGGCATGTTGGTGCAGGGCGCCGCAGCAACCTTGGCGTGCCGCCATAGTGACGCTGTAGCCCAGGCGCCCCAGCAAGTCGATGACCGCTTGCCGGGTAGCCTTGTCGAGCAGATCGCCGGTGCAGCCAGTGAACAGATTCACCGGCCCACGGCTGGCCGCAATTGCCGGCGTGGCGGGGCGTGGGGTGTCTGGCGTCGGCCGCGGAACCAGTTGCAACCAGCGGCGCAAGCTAGCCGGCAGGCCGGGAACACGTTCGAGCCTCAGCCGCTGAAGGCTGTACAGACCCGCGGCGGCCAGTTTGCGCCCGCCGCCCGAGGTGAGCAGGCCCATCCCCGCCGCGAAGGCCAGGCGTTGTCGCCAGCTGCGCTGACGGTGTGCTTCAAGCCGCTGGCGGGCGCTGTCCATGAGATGCCCGAACGGCACTTGCGACGGGCACATGGCTTCGCAGGCATGGCACATCAGGCAGCGGTCGAGATGCTGGAACAGGCCAGGCGACCAGTCGCTGGCCGGTTGCTCGAGCATCTGCATCAGACTGATGCGCCCACGCGGTGAATCGGCTTCGTTAGCGGTGAGGGCAAAGGTGGGGCAGTGCGGCAGGCACAGACCGCATTTGACGCAGCGCTCCGTGGCGGAGAGGTCATTCATATGTTACAGATACACAATGAGGCGATGGCTGACAAGCGCTAATCGTACCCAGCGGCGGCGTGAGTTGTGGTGAATTCCTGTCCCCCGGACGGCGAGACTTAAGGTAAATGGCATGTCTTACTATCAATACCATGTTTTTTTCTGCATCAATGAGCGCGCGGACGGTTCCGCCTGTTGTCAGCGCTTCGACGCCCGCGCCATGCGCGATTACGCCAAGCAGCGCAGTAAGGAGCTGGGGATCGCCGGTCCCGGCAAGGTGCGCATTAATACCGCCGGCTGCCTGGACCGGTGCAGCGAAGGTCCGGTCCTGGTGGTCTATCCGGACGAGGTCTGGTACAGCTACCTTGACCGGCAGGATATCGATGAGATCCTCCACGAGCACCTGATCCGCGGGCGGGTGGTCGAGCGCCTAAAAATCTGAGCCGCATCCAGCCAACATCCTCATGTAATTCCTTTAAAGTTATTTAAAACAAGGTGTTACTGGCGAATCTTGACGCCGCCAGGGGCCTCGAAGTAGCCGTCATACTGAGGCTTGACAAAGTGATAGTATATTATAAAATACTAATCAGCTGATCGGTTAGCCCCCAACCGTAACTAACCGGTCAGCCTCCTCCAATCCTCCTTTGGTGGTTTTTAAGCGCAACTCCTCCAGTTGCGCTTTTTTTTGTTTTAAAGAAGCGGCTTGAATCAGGCCGGGGCCTTCTGTACTATTCCCGCTCTTTTGTAGCACGACCGAAGTATCGGAGCATATTCCAGATGAAAACCTTCAGTGCCAAAGCACATGAAGTCCGGCGCGACTGGTTTGTCGTTGACGCCGCGGACAAAACCCTGGGCAGGCTGGCCAGCGAAATCGCCCTGCGCCTGCGTGGTAAACACAAAGTGGAATTTACGCCGCATGTGGACACGGGTGATTACATCGTCGTCGTCAATGCTGACAGAATCCGCGTCACCGGCCGCAAGGTCAGTGACAAGATGTATCACCACCACACCGGCTATATCGGCAACCTGAAATCCGTCAGCTTTGAAAAGCTGCAACAAAAAGCGCCCGGGCGGGTGCTGGAGCTCGCCGTCAAGGGCATGTTGCCGAAAAATCCGCTCGGCCGCGCCATGTACCGCAAGCTGAAAATCTATGCCGGTCCCGAGCACCAGCATGCCGCGCAGCAGCCCAAGACGCTGGACATTTAAGCAGAGACCCTATCTATGAGTGATACCTATTACGCCACCGGTCGTCGTAAAACCTCTACGGCGCGCGTGTTTTTGCAGAAGGGCAAGGGTGAGATCACCGTCAACGAGCGCCCCCTGGATCAATACTTCGGCCGCCAGACAGCGCGCATGATTGTGCGCCAGGCGCTCGAGTCCGTGAACCTGGACGAGCAGTTCGACGTCAGGTGCACCGTCAAGGGTGGCGGCACCACCGGTCAGGCGGGCGCTATCCGCCACGGCATCACCCGCGCGGTGATCCGCTACGACGGCGAGCTGCGCAGCTCGCTGCGCCGCTCCGGTTTCGTCACCCGCGACGCCCGCGAAGTGGAGCGCAAGAAAGTCGGTCTGCACAAAGCCCGCCGCGCACCGCAGTTCAGCAAGCGCTAACGCGCACTGAGTTTGGCGGATCGTCTAACGGCAGGACAGAGGACTCTGACTCCTCCAATCTAGGTTCGAATCCTAGTCCGCCAGCCAATAAAACAAAACCCGCCAACGGCGGGTTTTGTTTTATTGGCATCCCCGGGAATATCTCCTCGCGATCGACGTCTATGTTTAGACCAGCAAGTGTTGTTTTTTTGGTCTCTCGACAGCGGTTTTCGGTTGACCTCTCGTCAAAGTCCTGTCAGTGCAAGGTGTCGGAGTTTCTGGTTAGTTATTGGGCTGTTGACGATTTTCTGGCGTGATTTACGGCGATAATGTTGTGTTAATGCTACAGAAACTACGTCTTGTGGTTTTTTTGAAAAAAATTGTTGCAGTGCTATCGGCGTGTGCGTAAGCTCCGGTCTTGTAACGACTATCCTGTGCTGTACTTTTGATTGAGTAATGAGGAGTTAATTCCATGAACAAAAAACTGATTGCTTCTGCAATGGGTCTGGCGATGGCGGGCGGTATGGGCCTGGCTAACGCAGACGTTAAACTCTACGGTCAGGTCACCCTGGAGTTGGACGCCATCGATTCCGATGCCGTCGGCTTCCAAGACGATATCAACATGAATTCCAACACCTCAGCGTTCGGTATCAAAGGTTCCGAAGATCTGGGTAACGGTCTGTCCGCGTTCTTCAAATTGGAATATCAAGT
>JASBSN010000014.1 GCA_030148915.1 Thiogranum sp. | reverse complement strand
AAAAGACGGCGGGAAAATACGCCTGGGGCTCAGCGGCGCACAAGTGAACATCGATTACCGACCGGGCTTTGGCGACCCTAGTGGTGGTGGCTCCATTCGCTTCAGGCCGATCATTTTTTCCGCACAGTACAATACCGAACGCTGGTCACTGACCGGCGAGTTCGCCCGCCGCGAATTCGAGTTCGATGATTCGATCATTTATGTTCCGTCTCCAATCAAGAACTTCACCGGTGAAAGCTGGTATCTGCAGGGAAACTACCGGCTCTCCTCCACATGGGATCTGATGCTGCGCTATGACGTTACTTATCTCAACAAGGATGATCGCGACGGTGACGGTATGGCCGCGCTCACCGGCGGCACCAAGCCAGGGTACAGCCAGTTCGCCAAAGACTGGACCGTCGGCATACGCTGGGATCCGCATCCTTCCTGGATGGTACGTGCCGAACACCATTGGGTGGACGGCACCGCCTGGTTGCCGCTGCAGGACAATCCGGTTGCGGCCGACACACAGCGCCGCTGGCAACTGTTCACTGTGCTGGTGTCGTATCGCTTCTAGTCAGCTTGAAGGCAGTGCATGGACGCTCAATTGATCACCAAACCAACGACACTACCGCGCAGCCTTTCGCGCAAAGGCTTTTTCAGTCTCAAGTGGAAAGCGCTGTTCTTTCTCAGCCTGGTATTGGTCGCCATCAATGGAATCTTTACTGTCGTTCAATACTACCACCTCAAACAGGGCTTCGACGATCAGCGCCATGCCTTGCACACCCGCAACGACCTTATACTTTCGGGACTTCTACAGCAATCCGCCGCCCGGCTACAGCAACTGGCAGAACTCATCCCCCGCCTGAATGGCATGGAAACCGCGTTACTCGATCGTGACAAGGATAAGCTGCATTCTGCCTTTGACGCGCACTGGCCACTCCTGCAACTGGATATGAATATCGAAGGCATCGGTTTCTTCGACGCAGACTCCTCCCTGTTAGCCGCTTGGGGATGGTTCGAGGGACATCCGGTAAACGACAGCTATATTGGCTCTGTGATCCGAGGCGTGAGCGTTACCGAACAACCGGCGACCGCCATGGATTGCGACAACACCTGCATCCAATACACCGTTGTGCCATTGCTGGTCGGCAACACCCGTACCGCAAGCGCATTGGTGGGCACATCGCTTGCCGACGTTATAGTCGATTTCAATCACTCTACCAACGTCGATGTGGGAATTGTTATTCCGGGTCTACCCATTTCGGTGCCTTCCCCACAACTACAGCGACCTGTGGTGGGCTGGAAAGCGCGCGTTCCGGCGCTCACTCGCGCCGACGCAATGTATCAGGTTGTACAGGAGGCCGCCGCCCGGTATTCGCTCGACGAGCTGCAGAACACGGGGCGCTATGTAACATCGGCTTCCCGAACGTATGATATCTGGACCGTATCCTTCGAAATGCTGGGCCAGAAGAGCCGCGGCTCTCTCCTTTTGATCGATGACATCACAGTTGAGCTCGCGACGATCCGGCATGCGACCAACAACGCCATCGCTTTTGGTATCGCCGGCCTGGTCCTCTCTGAAGCGGTATTACTGCTGGTGCTCTGGGCGCCCCTGTCGCGTCTGCGACGTACCGTCTCCGCCCTCCCCTTGCTTGCCCAAAGTGCGTTCAAGGAGGCTCGGGAAACCATCAGCGTCCGGGAACGTCGCTTTGGACAAGTACACGACGAAATAGACCATCTGGATAGCAGTGCGGTCGCGCTTTCCAACCAGTTGGAAACCCTCGAACGCAAAGTCGAACAACGTTCACTGGTACTTGCTCAGAAAATGTCAGAGTTGACCCATGAGCGCGATTTCGTACGCAGCCTGCTCGATACAGCGCAGGTACTGATTATTACGCAGACAACGGATGGCGAAATTCGACTGTTAAACCGTTATACCGAAACACTCTACGGTTACTCCGGGGAGGCTCTGATACTGCGCAATTTCACAGATCTGCACGACGCCAGCAGCCTGCCGCCGAAGTTTCGCGACGAGTTGCAACGCGTGGCGACGGGCGAACTCAGCAACCTGCAGCACGAATCAACCCTGCAAACGGTGCATAATGGACAGCGCACCATCACCTGGCTGCACAGCCGACTGGAAAGCGATGGTAACGAGGGATCGATCATTCTCACTGTAGGGCTCGACATCACCGATCGCAAGAATGCCGAATCGAGGCTCGCCTGGCTAGCCAACCACGATCCCCTCACAGGGATCTTCAACCGACGCCGTTTCCAGGAAGAGTTCGAACACGCGGTGAAGCTTGCTGAGCGACACAACCGCAGTGGCGCCTTGTTATTTATAGATCTCGACCATCTTAAATATATAAACGATACCAGCGGTCACAAGGTAGGCGACACCATTATCAAAGTGGTGTGCAATGATCTCGTTCAAATGCATCGCGAGACCGATATTATTGCGCGGCTGGGTGGCGATGAGTTCGCCATCGGCATGCCTGATATCAGTGCCGAAGATGCCTGTAAGGTTGCCCGCCATATAAATGAACATCTCAGCCGACTGGTTGTTCCGGCCGGGGGCAGAAGCCACAAGGTATCGGCCAGTATCGGCGTTGCCCTGTTTCCGCAACACGGCTCGCGCGTCGAAGACCTGCTGGCCAACGCCGACATCGCCATGTATCAGGCAAAAGAGATGGGGCGCGGCGGCTGGCACCTGTTTTCCGAAAAAGAGCAGGTACGCGAGCGGCTGCGTGCGCATGTCTACTGGAAAGAGCGCATTGAGCAGGCGGTAGCGACTGAAAGCTTCGTGCTGTTCTACCAGCCGATTCTCGATATCACCCACGGCACCACGGCACACTATGAAGTCCTGTTGCGTATGCAGGATAACGACGGTACCTTAATGGCGCCAGGCGCTTTCATCGAGATAGCCGAAAAAACCGGCCAGATTCACGCGATCGATCACTGGGTACTGAAAACCGCCATCTCCAGTCTGCGCGATCAACTGCAGGACGATCCGACCGTGACCTTTGCCGTTAACCTGTCCGCGCACGCTTTCATGGACCCAGAACTGTTGCCGCTGCTCAGGCGCGGACTCGAAGAAACCGGCGTGCCGGCGGATCATCTGATTTTCGAACTCACCGAAACGGCGGCGTTATCTGATTTCGCCGCAGCGTGTTCGTTGATGGAACAGATCCGGCACATGGGTTGCAAGTTCGCACTCGATGATTTCGGTGCAGGATTCAGCTCTTTTTATTACCTCAAGCAGCTCCCGGTCGATTACGTCAAAATCGACGGGTCGTTCATCAAAGACCTGGCAAACAACCCGGACGACAGGATACTCGTAAAAGCGATGGGTGAGATCGCTCATGGATTCGGCAAAAAGACAGTGGCTGAATTTGTCGAAAACGCCGAAACCCTGGAGCTTCTGCGAGAGTATTCTATCGACTACGGCCAGGGCTATTATATTGGCCGACCCGGCGCCGAACCCGTGGCGGGTATAGGAAGGATTAACACTATCCCCCATCACATCCACAACCATTGAAACACCGTTTCACCTACTTTTCGCCCTGATCACCCCGGAATGTTCCCTGATTCACCACGCCCTGCCCTGAAAACCCGCTCTCTTTTGCCCATTTTCCCGCCGGTAGGATTCCGAAACCAGCAAACATCCTGTCGAGTCCGTTTTTCGCTTCAACATAGAGTATTCATAGGCATTCCGGTAAGTTAGCTGAACAGCTGGGCCTGGGGCGGTGCCCGGCTATAGGGAATCAGCACCCCTGAATCCATCGGTACCTTCTTCTCTAAATGCGCCGGTATCGTCTTGATCACCACAGGGTCTTCAATACACGCGATCACCTTGGCAGCACCACCGCAGACCCGGCAGGTTTCTACATCAATGTTGAATACCCGCTTGAGCCTCTGCGCCCACGTCATGGCTACGTGGCACTGTGCCGGCGTCTTCTCTTCCGGCTCATCTGCGACTTTCCGACTGCCCTTACCCCGCTTGGCTGGTGTCACCCAGGCTCGGTGTTTACTGTTCGGGGCAAATACACCGTGGAATCGCGTCAGGTTCACTCTGGGTTTTGGCACCAAGGCCGCCAGTTTGGCAATGAAGTCCACCGGCTCGAAGATGACGTGCGTTGTTCCATCCCGATACGGGGTTTTCAGCTCATACCGCACCTTCAAAACGTTGAATCAAGGTGACAGCACCGGGGTGAGCCGTCGCTTTCGTATAACCCGCTTTGTGGGTCAGATAGGTAGCTATGACGCGGTAGACAATGCCCAGTGCCTTGCCCATGACCTTGGGCTGGCTGGCAAACAAAAACCGAAGCGGGAATGGAACACTGAGCACCCATTGGCGCATGGATTTATGCGGTAACACTTCATCCACCAATAAGGCGGCACTCTCGGCCATGCGGCGTGCGCCGCAGCTGGGACAAAGGCCTCGCCGCTTACAGCTGAACGCAACCAGGTGCTCTGCATGACACGTCTCGCACTGCACGCGAGGAAATCCATGCTCAAGACGGCCACATTTTAAATACTCCTCGAACTCCTGACGAACGTAGTCCGGCAGTACTCTGCCCTCAGACGCCCACTGCGCCTCGAAGTCGGGATAGTATTTTTTTACAAGCCAGTGGCGTTTCTCTAACCATTAAAAGCTGCCGCCATCGCCTGCCGCTCTGCCCTGCCTAATCCTGCTTTCTTCGCAATGGCTTCCCAGTTGACCACACTGGCGAGCACCTCGGTTTTTATTTTTTGGCACGTGTGTCGCTGAGCCGAAAAAAATTGATTACCTCCATGGCCAAATCAAAGTTCAAGCTGTTGTCACTATCGCTGATATTCAGATGTAATCCATTGGCCGGCGTTACCGGGTTAATGTCGTAGGCCGGTGATAGCAACCACCCTCCATTGTGATAGATGAACCCGTGATTTCTCAGGTGATCATCCGTGTTGGAAACGGCGATATGGAAAACGATTCGACGCCATAACTCAGCCAGGTCCGCCTGGGTGTTGGAGCCATGGTCGGTCAAGAACTGGGCCAGCTCCAGATAACTGGCATCGTATTGCCCATCATCGTAGCCAAGCTGCATCATGGCGGAGGTAAAATGCAAACGGTTTTGTGCTGTGCGATCAAAACGCCGGGGCAGAAACGTATGGTACGGGCTGTTAAATTGCACCATTCGGCACACTGGAATATTGATCCCGGCATCGACTGCCAGTCGATAAGTGACATATTCCCATGCACCGATATCGTAATCGTCATGCCGGCTCGGGAACTTGGCAATCCATAGATTATCCTCCTCATCGACCACACAGGACTTTGGCCGGGCACCGCCAAGCGAGGAACCCGGAGAGATGAGCATGTTTAACCACTTCAAATAATCCGGATCATCCAGATCCCCAGCGTCTTCCACCTGAAATGCCGCATGTTCGAGTTCCCGCAACGATGTGATGGGTGGCGCGGCCAATTGTTCATTGTTATCCAGAAAGTCCCCATCAAGATCGCGCTTGAATCGCAATGCACCCATGCGATACATGTCGTGCACGCCAAGCAGATAATCAGACTCATGCAAAACATGGGGCTTGCGTCCCTGCTGGCGAGCGATAACAGCCTCACGTCGCTTCATCAGCAAACGCCCCCAGCGATCCGGGCATGAGTCCAGAAAAACGCGAAAGTTCTGTTGTTCCTGGCCGTGCTGAGGTCCGCTATAGAGACGTAATTCAGGATCGATTTGCTGGGCAAACTCGGATTGCAGCCACCCGTCATCATAGGCGAAGCTGAAATGCTCTTTACCTTTGATTACGTCAGCGCGCAAACTGCCAATCAGCATCGAACTATCGAACACCTCCCAATCGGCAAATACATAAATTTCTCTGCTCATGGTGCGTGGCTCAGTCTGACTTGTTGGCGCTATGGCCTAGCAGCTTGATGTCCTGCAGTTTTCGTCCCAGTTCATCATCACTGGCCACCCGCCCAAAGTCTTCGACCAGGCCAAGTACACTGAGCACCGCCACGTAATGGCCAATGGATACGGTTGGGTCGCCCTGCTCAATCTTGCGAACCGTCAGGCGACTCAGGCCGGTGCGCTCAGCAATCAGTGACTGGGTGTATCCCCGGCGCTTGCCAGCGAGTTTGATGTTCTTACCCAGCAGGGCCAACATTTGGCGATTTTTGGGGAAAACCGGGGCACTTCGCTTTTTCTTAGCATCATTGGACATAACAATTACCAATTCATGTGGATTTGATCAATATAGTGGCCATCACTGAATTGGTAAAGCATTTATTGAAACTTATAGCGATCATTTCGCTGATAATTGGTAGTTATATAATTCATCATTAATCATGCACGTCACCTGCGACCCCGGAATAGGGTTCAAAATAACATCCATACATCGCCTTATACGGGATAATTTCGATTATTTATAAACCTTATGCTATTCTTTCAGAGGCTTGGTTCATAACGTCGCTTTATTATCGCCTTATGGTAGTGATATGGAATCGAAAATAAACCGTCTGCTCCAGGATTGGCCGCCACACGTTGTCGGCACCCAGCGCTGGCTCACTAGCAAAGGCGTCGACTACCGGCTGGCAGATAAATACGTTCGATCCGGCTGGCTGAAACGGCTTGGCCATGGCGCCTATGTCCGGGCAGGATCGTCCGTTGACTGGCCCGGGGCCGTTCACGCGCTCCAAACTCAACTGGGACTGGACATACACCCGGGCGCCATCACGGCCTTCGAGCTTCGTGGCTACGCGCATTATCTGGCATTAGGTGGCCGCGAGGTCGTATTGTTTGCCAGGGCAAAAACGAAACTGCCCGCCTGGTTCAACAACCACCCATGGTCACAGCCCGTGAGATTGGTGAGCAGCGGCATATTCACGAATGACAAAGAAAACGTCTCGATGGTCAAGGTCGAGGATGTTGAACTCGCCGTCGCAACCCTTGAGCGCGCGGCGTTCGAGATGATGGCCCTCGTCCCGAAGCAGCAATCGTTCGAGGAGGCCTTGCAAGTCATGGAGTCATTGACGTCCCTGCGGCCTCGGGTCGTGCAGCGGTTACTGGAAACCTGCCGCTCTGTGAAGGCCAAGCGCCTGTTCATGGTTGCTGCTGAACGCATGAACCATCCATGGCTCAATGACCTGGATCTATCACACGTTGACTTTGGCTCCGGGAAGCGAACGATCCACCCCGGCGGCCGCCTCGATAAAAAATACAACCTGGTCGTGGCTGACACGAATCACCCATAAGGAATGACCATGCCAATCAACGAACGTTATCGGGCCCAGGTGGATTTATTGATTCGCTGCTTACCCGCAGTGGCTAAAGTCCGTGCCTTTGCATTGAAGGGTGGGACCGCTATCAATCTGTTTTACCACGACATGCCGCGACTTTCAGTCGACATCGACCTGACCTTCTTGCCAATCACTGATCGTAACACAGCACTGACCGGGATCACTGAGGGGCTCGCAACGATCGGTGAGGAGATCCAGCGCACGATTCCTCAGGTACGGATTCAATCTACCGGAACCGATGCCACAAAACTGCAAGTTGCCACACCCCATGCGCGCATTAAGGTGGAACCCAGCCCGATCTCCCGTGGGTGTCTTTTCCCGCCGGTCGAACATGCGTTGTGCCAGACGGCACAGGATCAGTACGAACTGTTCGTACGTGTTCAGCGCCTGGCCACTGCGGACCTGTATGGCGGCAAGTTATGCGCGGCGCTCGACCGGCAGCATCCCCGTGACCTGTTTGACATCAGACAGCTTCTCGATGCCGGTGAAATTCCCGATGACATCCGACAGGCCTTCGTTGTCTACCTTGCCGGGGCTCGTCGGCCCATGGCGGAATTATTGACTCCAAATGCCAAACCTATCGAACAGCTCTACTCCCACCACTTTGCAGGCATGACGGCTAACCCGATAGAGCTGGACGAACTCGAAGCTACCCGAGAACAAATGTTTGAGTGGGCACGTACGGCGCTTTCAGAAAATGAACGCAAGTTCCTGCTGTCGATCAAAGAAGGCGAGCCCGACTGGGGCCTGATGCCCTTCGACCATATTCAGCAACTACCCGCAATTCAGTGGAAACTCCGCAATGTTAAACAGATGGGGGCGCATGCTCACAAGGCCGCGCTGGGTCGTTTGCGGGACGTGCTGGATCTCTGAAAATCCATGCCCCACTTGTATGCAATAATCGATATGAATAGTTGAGTATTGCGTATGATGACTGGGGCGAGAAAATCAGCTCAACACTGAACAGATAGAATACTGGACAAAATATTTATGGAGCGCATGTGGAGCGCGAAACGCTGAAAAATTTACAACCGATTGGTTTACATTGTCTTTTTCGTGTTTTTGTGGGGGTTTAAGTCCTCTCATCGGCACCATATTTTTCATGAAACTCCTGATATCCACGTACTCCACGCTTGCCGTTTTAGCCGCGCTGCGTAGCAAACCTGCGTCACTGCGCACGGCCCGGGGCGGCCCGCGAATTGCCTGAGTGACGGCGCCACAAGTCGACCCCCGCCGCCCTTACCCCTCCGTCCAGCCCTCCTTCTCTTCCAGCCCCGCTGCTCTTCCAGCGATGGCCCAATTCTGTTTGGTGGATATCCCCCGCTCGGTGGTGAAATCACCCTAAATTAAGGGCGGGTTTGCTGGCCGACCAAGGCACTTTGCGCCCGCTTGCTCGCCGATATTTTTGATCACAATCCGATCACTTCGGCCTGTTGGGGTGATTAGGCGGCCGCCCGCTGGACGGCGTGAAGAGGAAACCGGAAACTGGCATGATGGTTGCTGACTCTCCTCAATGACGCAGTGCGGTTACCGCATTCTCAAAGTCGATATTGATTCTTATCCATGGAGGAAAGACATGAAAAAGCCCATTCAGACCCTATTATGCATGAGCGTATTGTGTGCGCTTGGAACAGCGCCGGTGATGGCCGCTGAGCTCGCCACCACCAACAGCTCCAGCACTACCGCCAATGCCGAAGATATGAAAGACGCTCAAGAAACGGTCCAGGAAGCGGCCAAAGTCGTGGAGCAGATTAAAGCGGATCCTAAGGCCAAAAATGTCCTGGCGCGGGCCAAAGCGGTCTTTATCGTACCCGATTATGCCAAGGCCTCGCTCGGCGTCGGTGGCGCCGGCGGTGAAGGTCTGCTGATGGCTAATAACGGCAGCACCTGGTCTGGCCCGGCCTTCTATAATATCGGCAGCGTCAGTGTCGGCCTCCAGGCTGGCGTGGAAGCCGGTTCCATCGCGTTTCTGGTGATGAGCGACAAGGGCATGAAGGGCTTTCGCAACGAGAACAACTTCTCGCTCAACGCCGACGCTGGTCTGACTGTGGTCAACTATTCCAGACGCGGCCAGGCGACGCTCGGTAAAGGCGAGGATGTCGTGGTCTGGGCCGACACCGAAGGACTGCACGGTGACTTATCCGTGAGTGTGGCCGATATCATGTGGGACGATGACGCCAATCAGGCCTATTACCAGGGTAAGATCGCCGCCACCGACATCATCAACGGCACGGCCCAGGCGCGGACCCCGGCGGCCAGTCCGCTGAAATCGGAGTTCAGCGCCCTGGAAAGCCAGAGTGGTTCGAAGCGAGCACCGGCCACCCTCCAGGCACCGGCAACGCAGACACCGGAAAACGAGTAAGTCTTTTACCCGCGGCGAAGGTCCATGTATCCATGACCCCGCCGCGGGTCATTTTGCTCTGGCGCGGCTATTGCGCCAACGGCGAGGCGTCGAAATTGGCGAGCAACTGCGCCGGGTCGTTGTAGATCGCGCTGGCACCCGTCAGCCCCTGGTCGTCCCAGCCACCACAGCGTAAGGCTATGGTGCGCACCCCAAGCCTGCCGGCAGCTTCGATGTCGTAAGGCGTATCCCCCAGCATCACGACATTCTGCGGCGCAATACCGAGCTTATCGAGAGCCGCGGCAATGACATCCGGTTCCGGTTTGGAGGCGTCGACATCGCTCGCGCTGGTAGCCGCATCGATCAGTTCCTCGATACCCACCACCGCGATCAACCGATCGAGATGTTCGCGCTGCGAGGAACTGGCAATGACAATCTTCAGGCCGGCCTCACGCATGCGCTCGATGAGCTCACGGCTTTGCGCAAACGGTTTAATCCCGGGCAGGTAGTGTTGTTCGAAAAGTGCCGATCTGCGTTGCGCTATTTTCTCACCCAGCGGTGATTCCTTTGGCTCGCCGGTCAGGCGGGGGAGCAGCTTGTCCCCCCCCATACCCATAAGCGGACGAACCGCCTCGATCGGCACTTCGTGCCCGAAGGCCTTCAGCGCCTCGACCCAGGTCCGCGCGTGGGCTTCGTTCGTATCCACCAGCGTTCCATCCATATCGAGGATGACGCCACGGATCGCATTTGTCATCTCTGCTAACCCCGCTTACGTGCGCTGCGCGCCACCGCGCAACTTTGCAGCGTGAGAATATCACGGCGCGGTATCAGGTAGTAAGCCGGGAGGTAGGGATCAGGCATCAGACTCTCCGGGGCAGTGACCACCGGCCGCCAGCGGATGCCACCCGCGCGGCGCTGAACTGTTCACCGTGCGGCGCACCTGCTACTCTTCGACCATGAAACTGGGGGGATCCATCCGCGTTGTTGGCCTGTTGAGCATCGGCTTCAGCTTGACCATGCTGCCCCCAATACTGGTATCGCTGTGGTACGGGGATCACCAGGCGGTGCACTTTCTCAAAGCCTTTTCCGTCGCCTTCGTCTGCGGACTGCTGGTCTGGTTGGCGACCCGTCGGCAGGATACCACCTTGCGGCGCAAGGAAGGCTTCGTCGTCGTGGCACTGTTCTGGATTGCACTCAGTCTGCTCGGCGCATTGCCCTTTTTATTCGGTTCACACCTCAATTTTATCGATGCCGTGTTTGAATCCGTATCCGGTTTCACCACCACCGGGGCGACAGTGATCACCCATATCGAATCGCTGCCGCGCTCCATACTCTACTATCGCCAGCAGCTGCAATGGCTCGGCGGCATGGGCCTGGTGGTGCTGGCCGTGGCGATACTGCCCCTGCTGGGTATCGGCGGCATGCGCATCTATCAGGCCGAAACGCCCGGCCCGATGAAAGAAGACAAAATTGCACCACGGCTGACCAACAGCGCGCGGGCACTGTGGACGACTTACGTACTGCTCACCGTGGCCTGCGCGCTGGCCTACTGGCTGGCCGGCATGACACCGTTTGACGCCATCGGCCACAGCTTCTCGACCATCTCCACCGGTGGCTTTTCCACCCACGATGCGAGTATCGGCTACTTTCACAGCGAAACCATCGAGTCGGTCGCCACCGTGTTTATGCTTCTGGGCGCCATCAATTTCAGTATCCACTTCCTCGCCCTGCGCGAGAAGAGCCTCATGCCCTACGCCAACGATATAGAAGTGCGCATGTTCCTGGCGTTCGTCCTGACCGCGGTGCTGTTGACCGCTGCCATTCTCTGGCGCACCGGCGTCTACCCGGGTTGGTCGCACGCCACGGTCAATGCGTATTTCGAAGTCGTCTCGATCATCACCAGCACCGGCCTGGGCGCCGACGATTTCACCAAGTGGCCCTTGTTCCTACCCTTGTTTCTGATCTTTATCAGTTTCATCGGCGGCTGCGGTGGCTCGACTGCCGGGGGCATGAAAGTGATGCGGATACTGCTGCTGGTTAAACAAGGCATGCGCGAAGTGGAAAGCCTGATTCATCCGCGCTCGGTCAAGCCGATCAAGCTCGGCGGCAAGGTTCTGAGCGAACGCACCGTGGACGCGGTATGGGGCTTTTTTGCCGTCTACATTATTGTCTTCGCCGTACTCACGCTGGCGATGATGGGCACCGGACTGGACCAGATCAGCGCCTTCGCGGCCATCGCCACCTCCATTAATAACCTCGGCCCCGGCCTCGGCGACGTCGCCTACAACTTCGCCAGCGTGACGCCCGCGGGGAAACTCATTTCCGCCACCGCCATGCTCCTCGGCCGGCTGGAAATCTTTACTATCCTGGTCCTGTTCACACCCTCGTTCTGGCTTGACTGAGCACGGCAAGCGGCTCTGGCTTGTAATCCTCCAAACACTAAGCCACCATAATCGGCTAACCGAATAACTTCAAAATCAACCGGAGGACAGACCACAAATGGGCATGATCAAAGAGTTCAGGGAATTCGCCGTCAAAGGCAACATGATCGACATGGCCGTGGGTATCATCATCGGCGCGGCTTTCGGCAAAATTGTCTCTTCGCTGGTGGCCGATATCATCATGCCGCCGCTCGGCCTTCTTATCGGTGGCGTGGATTTCACCGATTTAGTCTATACGCTGAAAGCGGCCACCGGCAACACCGACGCGGTTACCCTCAACTACGGTATCTTTATTCAACATGTGATCGACTTTGTGATTGTGGCTTTCGCCATTTTCCTCATCGTCAAGCTGATCAATTCCGCCAAAAAGAAAGAACAGGCCAAACCCTCGGCGCCGCCTAAAGAAGTCGTACTGCTGGAAGAGATCCGCGATCTGTTGAAAAAATAATACTCACCAGACGTGTTTAATCAGCCGCGTAATACGCGGCTTTTTATCGCCATCGGCTAGACGCCACCCAGGCCCAATCCGAGTCTTTACTGTGACCCTCGAAAATGGCAGTAACGCATACCAGTCACACTTCACCTAAAGCGGGTTTCACCCGGTACAAGGTTTTTGGTGCATGCGCCGCTCGCGGCGCCCTAAGCCAAAAACCTTGTACCGGGTGAAACCCGCCTGCACCGAAGCCCCGTTTCGGGAATCCGCTGAAAGCTGACACTTTCGGAGGATTGGTTGCGAGGTTCAGCCGGGTGGGTCCTCGATGGCTTAGGGCGCCGCGAGCGGCGCATGCACCATCGAGGACCCACCTGGCTGAACCTCTGGGCCTGTGGTCGCTGCGCCCGATGTGGGCGAATTGACTGCATGCTCCGTTAGCGCACAGTGTGCAGTGCGCGGGACTCAGGCTTCACGCTCGGCGTCGGTTTGCGCTTGTATGACGGCCATAAACTCCTTGCCGAAGCGGGCCAGTTTCTGTTCACCGATGCCGCTGATACCGCGTAACTGTTCATCGTTCAGCGGACGGCGGCTGGCCAATTCGCGCAAGGTGCTGTCGTGGAAAATGACATACGGCGGCACCGCCTGCTCGCGCGCCAGTTCCAGCCGGCGCAGGCGCAAGGCCTCAAACAGCACCTGGTCGGCGCTGGCCAACTCAATGACCGGTCGGGCGCTTTTCGCGGCTTTTCGGGCCGTCTCCCGGGCCGGCAGTTGGCGCAGTTGCAGGCTGATTTCCCCGCGCAGTAACGGACGGGCTGAGGGCGTCAGACGTACGGCACCGTGGCCGTCGGCGTCGACATCCAGAAAACCCTGCGCAATCAGCTGGCGCAGAATGTGGCGCCATTGGCTGGCTTTGAAGTCCGCGCCGATACCAAAGGTACTGAGGCGGTCGTGACGATTGGCCTGGATGCGCTCGTCTTGTTTACCGACCAGCACATCGATAATGTAATTGACGCCAAAGCGCTGGCCGGTGCGATAAACACAAGACAGCGCCTTCTGCGCCGCCTCGGTGGCGTCCCAGGTACTCGGCGGGTGGAGACAGATGTCGCAGTTACCACAGGCCTCTGGCAGGCGTTCACCGAAATACGCCAGCAGCGCTCTGCGCCGACAGCTGGTCAGCTCGCACAGGCCGAGCATGGCCTCGAGTTTGTGGTGGGCGATGCGTTTGAACTGTTCGTCGGCATCGGTCTCACCGAGCATGCGCCGCAGGTTAATGACGTCCTGCAGATTGTAGGCCATCCAGGCGTTGGCGGGCTGAGCGTCGCGACCGGCACGGCCGGTCTCCTGGTAGTAGGCTTCCAGGCTTTTGGGCACATTCAGATGGGCGACGAAGCGTACGTCCGGCTTGTCGATACCCATGCCGAAGGCGATGGTAGCGACGATGATCACGCTGTCCTCGCGCAGGAACCGCGCCTGGTTTTCGCGCCGCACCGCCTCGGGCAGCCCGGCGTGGTAGGGCAAGGCGACACGGCCACGCTGACACAGCCAGGCGGCGACCTGATCGACCTTGTTACGGGACAGACAATAGACAATACCGGCGTCCTCGGCGTGTTCGCGCTCCATGAAACGCCATAGGCGGTCGCGGGGATTGTTGCCCTCGCTGATGGTGTAGCGGATGTTGGGGCGATCGAAACTGTGTACGTAGCGTGCGGCATCGCCCAGATCCAGCTGGGCGACAATTTCCTCGCACGTACGCTGATCCGCGGTAGCGGTTAAAGCGATCCGCGGAACGCCGGGAAATCGCTGATGCAGTACGCTCAGTTGCTGGTATTCGCGGCGGAAATCGTGCCCCCATTGCGACACGCAGTGCGCCTCGTCGATGGCGAACAGCGCCACCCGGCTGCCGGCCAGCAGTTCCTGCATGCGCGGCATGAGCAAGCGTTCCGGCGCCACATACAGCAGCTCCAGCTGGCCCGCGCGTACCGCTTGCTCGACGTTACGCTGTGTTGCCGCATCCTGACTCGAGTTCAGAAATGCGGCGCGCACGCCCAGTTGGGTGAGCGCGTCGACCTGATCCTGCATCAGCGCAATCAGCGGCGAGACAACCACCCCGACGCCCTCCCGGACCAACGCCGGAATCTGGTAACACAGTGATTTGCCACCCCCGGTGGGCATCAATACCAGGGCATCGCCCCCCGCCACCAGGGTATGAATGATGTCGCTCTGTTGGTGTCGGAAATTGTTGTAACCGAATACCGAGCGGAGTATCTGACGTGCGCGTTCCATGCGGTGTCTGCCTCCCGTATCGTTGAACTTTTTTCGCTCTCAGTACCTGGCCGCACCTCTCCCTGTGCAGCCGGATTATTCTTTCAGTTTGACCTTGATCCGGCCGTCTTCGACACGGATATCCGCGACGCCCTCCGCAAAGGATTTCCAAAACCCTGGCCCGGCGCCGAACTGGGCGACCAGATCGACATTTTTCATGCCCCCGAGCCACGCGTTGGGTACCGGTACGCCCATAATACTAACGCCCTTCAACCGCACCGAGGGACGGCCGTTCAAGTAGGCCATTTCGACACCGGCGTTGAAGCGCAGAGTCTTGCCGCCGAGCACCGGGAAATCCGGGTCCATGGGCACCAGCAGCTTGGCGCTGATCAGGTCACGCGACAAATCGATAGCAAGTTTACGCGCCAGGTCGGTATTGCGCGCCAGCAGGGCATTGACCTCCCGCTCATCGAAACTGACCTCGCGCCGGGCGCCGACCTCGCTGTAGCGCTCCGGCTTGAGCGCACCGTGCTGATCAAACTCTTCGGGCGACACCGTATCCGCTCGTCCCCGGGCGCCGCCGCGCGCCGGGCTGCCACCGTCCGGCTGGTAGCCCAGCACGCGCAGTTTGCTGTCGAGCTTTTGTTCCTCTTTGAGGCTTAGCTGCACCGGTGTGAACTCGCGCGCAAATACATAGGTTTTCAGAAACCAGTAGCTGGCGCCGAGAGTTACCACAACGGTGACGAGCACAATCAACAGGACGCCGGACAGGCCGACGCCGCCGGCTCGTGCGCCCTCGCTTTCTCTGTGTTGGGTGTCAGCCACCGGCAGACTCCTGCTCTTGTCAGTTTGCATCGATGTCATCGACGTCCAACTGACCGGACATACGCCGGCGGATATGCGACCAGGACATACCGGTGGCCATAATCGCCGCCAACATACTGAGCGCCACCCAGGTCATTACATTTGAACGCTCCAGCGACAATACCCCGTAATCGATCAACAGCCAGGTCAGCGCGGCAAAGAACGCCAACGCCAGAAAGGCGCCGAACTCGCCCAGCGAACGCAAGGTGGCGCGCACATAAATCACCCAGCCGATGAGCAGGACCACGCCGGCAAACACCAGCAACGCATCGAGTTTGTCCGGCGCCTGCCGGAACCAGTGGTACCAGGAGCGACCGGAGGGATTGTAGGTACAAAACACCAGCACCAGCGCCAGGGCGTAGCGGATCAGGAAACTGACAAAACTGAAGTTCTTAGCCGCCACGTCGCGGGCTCCTCGTCATATGCAGACCCGGCATTTTACCGGCAGGCGGGACGAATATGCCAATTCCGTCCAGCGGCCGGTTTGGCCCGCGGTTCACCCGCGGCGCGGAATTTTTCTTGCTGCAGGCACGCCTCTCTTATAAACTGCCCGGTTCTGCCACACGCCGCCCGTTGCCACGGGAATACGGCCCGCTTCGCCCGCTCACCAGCCGGCCAGGAATACCCAGCATGTCCGAATCCGCCCCCCTCGGCAGCTTTGCCGCCATGAATTTACCAGCACCGCTGTTGCGGGCGCTTGAAGACGTCGGCTATGAACAGCCCTCGGCGATCCAGGCCGAGGCGATTCCCGCCCTGCTGGCCGGGCACGATCTGCTGGGTCAGGCGCAAACGGGGACCGGTAAGACCGCCGCTTTCGCGCTACCGCTGCTCGCGCGCCTGGACCTCGCCCGGCGCACCCCGCAGATACTGGTGCTGGCGCCAACGCGCGAGCTGGCCATTCAGGTGGCCGAAGCCTTTCAGACCTATGCGCGTCATCTGAAAGATTTTCACGTCCTGCCGATTTACGGCGGCCAGTCCTACGAAGTGCAATTGCGCCAGCTCAAACGCGGCGTGCACGTGGTGGTGGGTACACCCGGGCGCGTGATGGACCACATGCGCAGCGACAAACTGAACCTGGACGGGCTGCAGGCGTTGGTACTTGACGAGGCCGACGAAATGCTGCGCATGGGTTTTCTCGAAGACGTGGAGTGGATGCTGACACAGATTCCGCCGACCCGTCAGGTGGCGCTGTTTTCCGCCACCATGCCGAAAGAAATCCGCAAAGTGGCGCAGCGTCACCTGCGCGATCCGCAAGTGATCAAGGTCGCCCAAAAGACAGCGACCGCGGACACCGTACGCCAGCGCTACTGGCAGGTCAGCGGTCTGCACAAACTTGATGCCCTGACCCGTATCCTGGAAGCCGAAACCTACGACGCCATGATTGTCTTCGTGCGCACCAAAACCGCCACCGTCGAGCTGGCGGAGAAACTCCAGGCGCGCGGCCACTCCTGCGAGGCCCTCAACGGCGATGTCCCGCAGAAACAGCGCGAACGTACTGTCGAACGGCTGCGCCAGGGCAAGCTCGATATACTGGTGGCCACCGACGTGGCGGCGCGCGGCCTGGACGTGCAACGCGTCAGCCATGTCATCAACTACGATATCCCCACCGACGTCGAGGCCTATATCCACCGCATCGGGCGCACCGGTCGTGCTGGCAAGACCGGCGATGCCATCCTGTTCGTTTCGCCACGTGAAAAACGTCTGCTGCAGAGCATCGAAAAAACCATTCGCCAGCCGATCGAGCCGATGCAGATGCCGAGCGCCCGGGCCATCAACGAACAGCGGGTGCAGCGTTTCAAACAACGGGTGCGCGACGCGCTGGGCAGTGGCCACAACGAGTTCTGGTACCAACTGCTCACCGAGGTGCAGCAGGAAGAGTCCGCCGAGCCACTGGAGATCGCCGCCGCGCTGGCCGCCTTGTTACAGGGCGATGCGCCCTTGTTGATGAACGAAAAAGAGAAGCCGCCGCGCGCGCGCGAGGTGGGTAAAAAGGCGGCGCAAAATGAAGCACGGCCGCTGCGCCGCCACAAAACCTCCGCCGGCGGCAAGGCCCTGGCATTAAAAGGTCACCCGGAAATTGAAATGCAACGTTACCGGCTCGCCGTCGGCTACCTTCACGAGGTCAAGCCGGGGAATATCGTCGGCGCCATCGCCAACGAGGCCCAGCTCGACAGTGAATATATCGGACACATTGAAATCTACGAGAAGTTCAGCACCGTCGATCTGCCCGCAGGGATGCCCAAAGAGACGCTCTTTGCGCTGAAGAAGGCGCGCGTGTGTCAACAACGGCTGGATCTTCGCCCGGCGACGGAACGTGGCGGCCAGAACACCGCACCGCGCCCGACCGCCGCCAAGAAAGGCAAGCCGAAGTCTAAAAAGAAAGGTAACGCAGGAAAAGGCAAGAAGCGCGGCGAGTGACTGGCGCGCGCCTAAACCGTCCGTGTCTGCGCCGAAGGCCCGGGGCGCGTCTTGCGTGCCTTGTGCATTTTTCTGAGCGAAATGCCATTAACAGATGATATAGCCGGATCCGGCCTACATATTTACTATCACCATCACCCAGAGGTGCGCACGATGGGCTACGGCAACCGGTTGACAGCCCCGTCCGGAACCCGCCAATTTTTACGGATTCATCAAGGGAGTAGGCCGTGTTAAGAATGCGTGCTTTAGGTTATCTATGTATGTTTTTCCTCGTGCTGCCCGGCGCGGCACAGGCCGCGTTCGGTTATAAGGATGTCGTCGACAGAGCCGAGAAGCTTGCCGCCTCGCCTTACCACGAAGCGCAGAAAATTCCCGATTGGCTGAAGGACCTGGGTTACGAAAGCTACCAGAATATCCGTTTCGATCCGGACCAGAGTCTGTGGCGCAAAAGTCGCACGAAATTCCAGGTCATGTTGGTTCCCGCGGGCCTGTTTTACACCCATCCGGTCAAGCTCAATGTGATAGACAGCTCCGGGGTCGCGCCGATCGGCTTCGACAAGGCTCTGTTCACCTTCTCCGACCCGGACCTGGAAAAACGCATTCCGGCCGACCTCGGCTACGCCGGCTTTAAATTGACCTTCCCTTTCAGCGGTAAGGATTCCGCCAATCAGTTTCTGGTCTTCGCCGGCGCCAGCTATTTGCGCGGGGTCGGCAGCAAAAACGCCTTCGGCATCTCCGCCAGGGGCATCGCCGTGGATACCGGACTGACCTCCGGGGAGGAATTCCCCTCTTTCACCGAGTTCTGGCTGGTGCGGCCGTCGCCGGATGCCGACACCATGACCGTCTATGCACTGCTGGACGGGCCAAGCCTGGCGGGTGCTTATCAAATTGTCGTCCATCCGGGCGAGACCACACAATTAGACGTCAAGGCGACGTTATTCCCGCGCAAGAAAATTCAGCTTACCGGCGTTGCGCCGCTGACCAGTATGTTTCTCTACGGCGAGAATACACCACGTTTTCAGGGCCACTGGCGGCCCGAGGTCCACGATTCCGACGGTCTGCTGATCCATGACGACGCCAGTGGCGAGTGGCTGTGGCGGCCGCTGATCGACCCGCAATCCCTGCAGGCCGACTACTTTCAGGTGCAGCGCCTACAGGGCTTCGGCCTGCTGCAGCGCGACAACGCCTTCGCCGACTACCAGGACCTGGGCGCACACTACGAGCGCCGACCGAGCGCCTGGGTGGAGCCGGGCGGTGATTGGGGAAAAGGCAGCGTGGTGCTGATACAACTGCCGACACCGGATGAAACCAACGACAATATCGTCGCCTTCTGGACACCAGGCGATAAACTGAAACCAGGCAAAGCCTACCAGTTCGACTATGGACTGAAGTTCGGTGATGCGTCGCTGGTATCCCCTCCCCTGGGACAGACTGTCAACACCTTTGTCGGCGCCGGCGATATTGTCGGCGGCGGGAAAATCAAAGACACTTACCGGCTGATCGTGGATTTACAGGGCGGTGCGCTGGACAAACTGGGCCCAACGGCAAAAGTCACGGCGCAGGTTTCGGGCGTGGAGGGGACGCAGGTGGTCGAGCAGTTTGTCGAGTACAACCCGCAATTAAAGGCGTGGCGCCTGTCGATTCTGGCCAAACCAGCCGGCGATCGACCGCTGATGCTGCGCGGCTTTCTGCAACACGAGGATCAGGCGGTCTCCGAAACCTGGACCTATCGACTGCCCGTTGACAACAACATCCGCGGCGGCGCTTCCTGATGACTCGCGCAGCCGCACCCGGCGCCTTCAGCGACGTCGAGACCGCGCTCGACCGGATCGGTACCTGCCTGAAGGCCTGCGGTGTAGAGCCTGACCGGGACACCAGTATGAAAATCCTGGCGCTGATTCAGGAGGGCTTGCAGACGCATCCCGACGAGTTGCTCGACTGGCTGATGCGCGAAGCCCGCCTACGGCTGATCCCGGACCCGCCCAGCCTGCCGGAGGCAACGCCACCGCTGGTACGCGGCAGTATCGGCTACGAAAAGTCGGCATGAAGTCGTTTCCCTCTGATCTGGCCGCCGGCGCGACGCCGAACGCGGCACCCGCCTGGCGCCAGCGCGGCGCCTGGCGGCGCCTGGGCCTCACCCTGGCGGTGTTGGGACAAACCGCCGTGGCCTGCTATTTCCTCTCGGTGGTACTGCCCTACCACGGCCGCAACTTGCTTGAAGCGGCTATCCTGGTCATGTTCGCCCTGCTGTTTTGCTGGGTCAGCGTCGGTTTCTGGATTGGCGTGTACGGTTTTATTCTGCGCCGGCGCGGTGGCGACCGGTTGTCGTTGTGCGCGCGTCACCCCGAGGCCGAACTGCTCGCTACGCCGTTAGCCAGGACCGCGGTGGTCATGCCCGTCTACCACGAGCCGATCGAGCGCTCATTCAACGGCCTGCGTGCCGTATACCGTTCACTTGAGCGCACCGGCCAACTCGAGCATTTTGAATTTCATATTCTCAGCGACAGCCGCGACCCGGAAGTCTGGCTGCAAGAGCAGGCAGCCTGGTTCCGGCTCTGCCGGGAGCTGCACGCGGAGGGTCGGCTGTTTTACCGCCGCCGGCCCCTCAACCAGAATTACAAAAGCGGCAACATCGCCGATTTTTTGCGCCGTTGGGGACGTCGCTACCGGTATATGCTGGTGCTGGACGCCGACAGCCTGGTCGCGGGCGCCACGGTGGTGAAGATGGTGCGCCTGATGCAGCGCGAAGCACAGGTCGGCATCCTGCAAACCGCCCCGTCGCTGATCAACGGCCGCTCGCTGTTTGCCCGCGTGCAGCAGTTCGCCAACCAGGCCTATGGCCCGCTGTTCGCCACCGGTCTGGCGGCTTTGCAGCTGGGCGAAGCGGCCTTCTGGGGGCACAACGCGCTGATTCGTACCGCGCCGTTCATGCAGCATTGCGGTCTGCGCAAGCTCAACGGACCGGGTTTGTTCAAGGGGCCGATTCTCAGTCACGACTTTGTCGAAGCCGCCTATATGGGTCGCGCCGGGCTGGAAGTCTGGCTCGAACCCACGCTGGAGCACAGTTACGAGGAATCTCCGCCGACGCTCAACGACGATCTGACCCGGGACAAGCGCTGGGCCAAGGGTAACCTGCAGCACGCCTGGCTGTTGCTGCGCGCGCGGCGTTTGCGCGTCGCGCACCGGCTGGCATTCATTAACGGCATCATGTCCTATTTGACCTCACCGCTGTGGCTGACGTTTCTGGCATTGACCACCATCGAAGCCACCCGCCTGGTGTTATGGCCGATCAACTATTTTCCCGAGGAGCACAGTCTCTTCCCGCTCTGGCCCGAGTGGAATCCACAATGGGCGGCAGCTCTGGCCGGCAGCACGTTGTTTCTACTGTTTATGCCCAAGTTGATAGCGATCCTCGACATCCTGCTTACCGGCAGGAAACAGAACTTCGGCGGTAGCGGGCGCCTGACCCTTAGCGTTATCGGCGAAATCATTGTTTCGGCACTGCTCGCACCGATCCGCATGCTCGCCCACAGCCGTTATGTGTTCGAATCGCTGCTCAATCTGCGCCTCTCCTGGGCCGGCCAGAACCGCACCGAGGAGACCCGCTGGCGGGATGCTGTCATCCACCACCTGCCCGGCACGCTGCTCGCCGCCGCCTGGACCTCGTTCACCTATTGGCTGGACCCGATGTTTTTCTACTGGTCTCTGCCGGTCGCCGTGCCGTTGCTACTGGCCGCGCCTACCTCGCTCTGGCTGGGCCGCCTCCGCAGCGGAAGGCGCAGCGCGGCACTGGGCCTGTTTCGCACCGCCGAGGAAGTGTCGGGCTCGCCGCTGCTGGAGGACCTTGACGCCGCGCCGGTGGACAGCAACGGCCAAGGACTGAGTGCGGTGGAGCGCGCGGTGATCGATCCGGTGATCAATGCAGTTCAGCAACACCTGGCGCGCCGGCGTACCGAGACCTTGCGCCGGCGTCAGCGACTGGCGGCCAGCCGCGCCACGTTGCTGGTAGCGGGGCCGGCGGCATTGTCCCGCCGCGAGCTGTCGCGGCTATGCCTCGACCGCGACAGCTTGCGTGAACTGCACGAGGCGGTGTGGCGCAGTCCGGCGAATTCCTGGTGGGGTCGGCGGCTGTCGCGCGCCGGCAGCGCCTGTCAGGATCACAACCGCTCGACGCTGTAGCGGCTGCGCAAAACATACTCCCCTCCGGGTGAGACCGCGATCACCTCATCGGCCGTGTTAGCGGTCTCGACACAGAGGAAACGCAGATAGTCCGCAGCCTCCAGGTCGCTCATTTGCGCGGCGATCCGCTGCCATGGGTTCCACACCACCGCCGTGTGACTGCCCTCGGCGTCAATACGGATGCGCCGGCCGTGGGCGCGATCCTCGATAACTAGCGGATAATGTACCTCGGTATAGATTCTATCGACTTCTGTTTGGATCTTCAGCGCACCGGACTGGGTACCGGGGCCGGCATCGCCGTCGCTCGCCTTATCCAGATAACCCACCTCTTCCAGCCCAAGTACCCGCACACGGTCGATGTCACCGATGTTGAAATACGTATGCAGCGCCTGGGTTATGCTGAGTGTCCGCTCGCCGGTGTTGCGCGTGCGCAGCGCCACACTCAGGCTCGCGCCTACCAGGATCTCCAGCTGGAGTGCAAACGCCTGCGGCCAGAGGCGGCGGGTTTCATCGCTCGGGAGCAGCCCCAGCAGGACCCGTGTTTCGCCTCTTCCCAGCGCCTCGGTAGCCACTACCGTCCAGAGCCGGTTGCGGGCAAAACCGTGAGCGCCACGACCCTGGTGTTGCGGATCTGCGCCAAACCACGGCCAGCAGACCGGTATACCGCCCTTGATGGCTTTGCCCGCGGCAAAATGCGCCGCCGCGCTGACAAACAACAGATCCTGCGCCTCGCCGACGGGCAAGTATGACAGCACCTGCCCGGCGTACACGCAAATCTCGGCGCGCGCGCTGCTGTTGGCGATCCGGATCACCGGAAAGCCACCCCGGCCGACAGCGAAACTCAGGTGGCCGTCGAGGCCAAACTCGGCGTTCAATCGCGCGATTGTCATGGTCGCTTGCAGGCCCCGGCGTGCGCTTCCGCCCATAGGTCCTTGGCAAACCTGACGCCGGCCTCGACCCCTTTATACATGCCCGGCTCAAGCATGATTTCCCGGTACCCCAGGGCGCGGTAAAACGCCCGCGCTTCGTGGTTGGCGAGCCGGGCCTCCAGACGCACCGTGCCAATACCGGCGCTCAGCGCGGTGGCTTCCATCCAGCGTACCAAGGCGCTACCGATACCCTTGCGGCGCAGTGCAGCATTGACCGCGAACAAGGGAATGTGAACATACTGGGCCTGGTAGCTGGCGATGAGAAAGCCGACGATACCCGGAGTACTGCAGGCCACGGCGACGTTGACTTGCGGATCCTGAATGGCCCGGAGAATACGTTTGGGCGTCCAGCTCCAGCCGAGACCGACCTCGATTAAGGTACGCGACATTTCGGCAATCTGCAGCGCATCGCGCTGCGAGGCCAGCCGTATTGTGAATGCGGGGCTCATGTAAAAACGCCGGCGCCCTGAGCAGAGCCCTCCCGGCTTGCCTCGGTCGAAACGGCGGCGATTGGCAGTGTAGCGGGTTGTGTGCACATTGATGTCTATAATGCCCGTTGCGCTTCAGCAGCACAAAAAAAGGGGTGCCTGAGGGAGGCACCCCTAACCACCTTGCGGTTGGAGGAGATATTACAATGACTACAACGGTACCAATGCATCGGCCATGCCAAAAATATTTTTTTGCAAATCCAAAGTGTTATGTTTTTCGGTCCTTCTCATACCGCGGCATACGCACCATGGGCGTGCACTGGGCGCACCGTTGTGGCATCGGGGGGAATCAAACTTCGCGCGTGGCGCGAAAGCGTATCTGCGGATAGCGCTCCACCGCCAGCTCCAGATTGACCCGGGTGGGGGCGATGTAGACCAGTTCGCCGGCCTGATCGACAGCCAGGTTTTCGTGGGCCTTTTCGCGAAGCTTCTGCACTAGCTTGTCGTCGTCGCACTCGATCCAGCGCGCCGTGGCGACCGATACATTCTCAAACACGCACTCAACTTTGTATTCGTCCCTAAGCCGCTGGGCCACCACATCGAACTGCAGGATGCCCACTGCGCCAAGGATCAGGTCGTTGTTTTTCAGCGGCCGCAGCAACTGGGTGGCGCCTTCCTCGCTGAGCTGTTCCAGACCTTTTTGCAGCGCTTTCATTTTCAACGGGTCCTTGAGCACGGCCCGGCGAAACAGCTCCGGCGCGAAGTTCGGTATGCCGGTGTATTTCAGGTCTTCGCCCTGCGTGAAGGTATCACCGATACGGATAGTGCCGTGATTGTGCAGACCGATGATATCGCCCGGCCAGGCATCCTCGACGTGCCCGCGGTCGGCGGCGAGAAACGTCACAGCGTTGGCGATCTGTACATCGCGGCCGATGCGTACATGGCGCAGCTTCATACCCTTACTGTAAGTGCCCGAACAGACGCGCAGAAAGGCGATGCGATCGCGGTGCTGGGGGTCCATGTTGGCTTGTATTTTAAATACAAAGCCGGTGAACTTGTCTTCGTGCGGGTCGACTTCGCGCGTCAGCGTGGGCCGCGGCAGCGGCGGCGGTGCATATTCGACGAAATAATCGAGCAGCTCCTGGACGCCGAAATTGTTGATCGCCGAACCGAAGAACACCGGTGACAACTCCCCGCGCAGATACGCCTCCCGGTCAAAACGGTGGCTGGCCCCGTGCACCAGCTCGATCTCATCGCGTAGCTCCTGCGCCTGTGGGCCCAGTACTTCGTCCAGCATGGGACTGTCCAGCCCTTGAATCATCCTCGCTTGCTGACGCTTGCTGCTGTCGCCAGGCTGGTAGAGACACACCTCGTCACGCTCGATGTGGTAAACGCCCTTGAAGCGCTTGCCCATGCCGATCGGCCAGGTCACGGGTGCGCACTGAATGTTGAGCACCTGCTCCACTTCGTCGAGCAGGTCGATGGCATCGCGACCTTCGCGGTCGAGTTTATTGATAAAGGTGAAAATCGGCGTCGTGCGCAACCGGCAGACTTCCATCAGCTTGATGGTGCGAGCCTCGACACCCTTGGCCACGTCGATCACCATCAACGCCGAATCCACCGCGGTAAGGGTGCGGTAGGTATCCTCGGAAAAATCCTCGTGCCCCGGTGTATCGAGCAGGTTGACCACCGCCTTGCGGTAGGGAAACTGCATCACCGAGGAGGTTACGGAAATACCGCGCTGTTTCTCCAGCTCCATCCAGTCGGAGGTGGCGTGACGCGCCGCCTTACGGCCCTTGACGGTGCCGGCCAGCTGAATGGCGCCGCCGAACAGCAGCAACTTTTCCGTGAGGGTGGTCTTACCCGCATCGGGGTGGGAAATAATCGCGAAGGTGCGACGCCGCTGCGCCTCGTCGGTGATACTGCTCATGCTGCCTGGCCGGAAAAAATCAAACCGCTAGTTTAACCCAGCGGCGGGGTGTTTGCTCAGGCTATAGAGGGGTGTTTTGCAGAATGGCCCGCTGCAGGAGCAGCAGATCCGCCGCGTTGAGCTGACTGTCACGGTTGATATCGGCCAGCGCCGTCTCCAGCGCGGAGGGGGCAATTTGCCCGGTGACCAGACGCGTCATCACCACCAGGTCACCGGCGTTGAGTTGCCTGTCGGGCGCGCCGCGCGGCCCGACATCGCCCTTGTCCGAGTGCATGGGATCGAGGCCGTAGACATTCACCTCGTCGCCATCGCTGAGGCCGTCGCTGTCGCTGTCAGGGTTGGTGGGCGAGGCGCCGCTGCTAAATTCGCCCAGATTGTTCAGCCCGTCGCTGTCAAAATCACCGGTGCCGGTTTGCGCCAGCGAACCGAAATTGGCGAACTCCCAGTTATCCGGCAGACCGTCAGCGTCGCTGTCGCTGCTGCCGTAGCTGGTCACCGTCACACTGGCGCTGGCTGTTTTGCCGCCACTGTCAGTGGCGCTTGCGCTCAGGGTGTGCACGCCCTCGGTGAGTTGGGTCAGCACACTGGCGCCACTGCCCAGGGGGCCGTCAAGGCTCGATGTCCAGTTCATGGAGGCGCTGAGACTACCGTCTTCCGGATCACTGGCACTGCCCTGCAGACTGACGAAATCACTGTCCAGAAAAGCATCGTTATCCAGGGGACTGGTTATCGTCACCTGCGGCGCGTTGTTCAGCGTCACGTGCAGAACAAAGCTCTCGGTAGCGCTGCTGTTGCCGTCGCCGACACTGACGGCAATACTGACGTCGCCCGAGCCGCCGATCTGCGGCGTCACCCACAGGGTGCGTCGCCCGCCGCTGCCGCTGAACGACAGCCCGGAAGGCGCGACCAGCGCGGTGTTGGACGACACGGCGCTCAAACTGAGGCTGTCGAGCGGCGTGTCATTGTCCGTCAGCAGAAGATCCACGCCGATGGTTTCGCCGTCCCGGGCCTGCTGATCCCCCAGGACGGCGATCACCGGTGCGGCGTTGGCGGGCGCCGACCAGCCGATGTCGCGCAACAGCGCTAAGGCCAGCCCCGGACCACTCTTGGGGCCGGTATCGAAGGGCTCCATCAGCTCATTGGGGCTCAGCGTGTTGCTGAAGTGAGAGACCGAAGAACCGGCACTGAGGGTCGCCGGCGCATACATCCGTACGTGCCCCTGGTTGATACCGCCCGTGTAAACCCCCACCTGCGCGCTCACCAGAGCGCCTACCCAATGCAGAAAACCGGTATTGGTGGACGAGGCCAGACGCCCGCTATCGCTCAGTTGATCCCAGGTCTTGGCCGGCGACAGGCTGTGGTCTTCCAGTTTGAGCATGAAGGTGTCATTGAAGTTGCTGAACCTGGCGCCGGTGTTCATGTCGACGAAGGTCTGGAACCCCAGTCCATGACCGATTTCGTGCAGGACCACACTGAGCAACTCGATGGTGCCGGACGGCCGGTTGCCGTCGAGGCCGTAATACCAATTGGTGTTGTTGAGGCAATTGTTGTTGTTATCGATATCGACGTTGAAGGTGGCGGAGATATCGGCGTTGGTGCTCAGATCGGTATTCGCCAGGCTGTTGGCCAGGGCCTGCGGATACCAGGTGTTGTTAAACGGCGCGCCGGGGAAATTGCGGTGCACGGAAGTGGTGCCGGCCGAGCCCAGCACCGCCTGCGTCGAGGTACAACTCAGCGGGTTGAATTGGGCCGCCACGCTGATGGTGACATTGCTGCTGATCACCGCTTCCCAGAGCTTGGCGGCCTGCTCGAAAACAATCAGCCGCTGCTGGCCCAGCGTGAGACCGGGATTACCGCCACTCGGCGCTACGGGGGTGCTGTCGTTGAAACCCTCGCCGGCCCCGTCCTGATTGACAACTGCTATTTGCGTGGCCTGAACGCCCTCGGCGGCCAGACCCAGCCACAGGGCCACCGCGACGCACAGGCAGGCGCGGCCCATCACGGCGGTGCTGGGGCCGGCGGCGCCGGCGGCAAATGCGCATAATCGGTTATCTGCACTCTACCCTGGGCATCCACAGTCGCCACCGGCGCGATCTGAAAACGCTGCTGCAGATCGACGCTGATCGCACCCTTGCGGCGTGTTTCACGCAGACCTTGCGAAGAGGTGTTGAGCATGCGCCCGAGCGCACGACGTATCGGCGCTTCCAGCGCCTGGGGATGTTGGAGGCGCGGCGGCGAGGGAGCCTGGCCTGGCGGCACAGCCGACGGCGGGCCCGCGGGCGAGGCGGCTCGCGCCGGCTGACCGCCCACTGACAGCATCAGGGCGAGCAACAGTGTTATCGAACGAAAGCGGATTGTCGCGGTAATTATTTTTTTGTTCATATCTGACCCGGCCCCAACCGTCTGGTGACCGTTTTCCGAGTCCAGTGCTGACTATAACACCCTTGTCGCAGTGTGGGTGTTAATTTCAGGCAAATTTTGTATAGCTTTGAATATTATGGGATCTCTGATTAATTCCCTTTTCGTCGTTCTGGCGTAGGCCAGAATCCAGGGGTTTCAATAACTTGGATACCGGTCTACGCCGGTATGACGAATTGATCGGTTTCCTTATAGAATAGTTCAGATCTCCCGCGTGGCGGCAAGGCTCAGCGCCAGTAACAGGGCGTCTTCGCGCCCCGCGCCGGCCGGATAGTAATGCCGGCGCACGCCAATCTCGTTGAAACCGAGTTTTTGGTACAGTCGGACCGCGGCGATGTTCGAGGGGCGCACTTCGAGCATCACGCTGTCGGCGTGATGGCGCGCGGCCAACTGCAGAAAATGTTTCATCAACCGGGTACCGACACCCTGACGCTGCAATTGCGGGTGCACGGTGAGGTTGAGGATATGCGATTCACCGGCCGCCACGCTCATCACACCGTAGCCCTGGATGTCGCCCTCGGTTTCATAACACCAACAGCAATAACCGACGCGCAGGCAGTCGCGGAAAATACCCCGCGTCCAGGGAAAGCCGTAGGCACGTTCCTCAATCGCCATTACCGCCTCCAGGTCGGTCACCGCCATGGGGCGGATGCGCGCCGTAGCGCCGGCGACCACCGCACTCATTACGCCTTCTCTCCCACGCTAGCCAGCGCCAGTTGCAGATCTGTCCAGGCTTTTCGCTTGTCCAGCGGTGAGCGCAGCAGATAGGCCGGGTGATAAGTGGCGATCACGGGGATGGTGGTGTCGGCATAGCGGTGCAACTGGCCACGCAGTTTACCGATCGGGGTGTCGGTCTTCAGCAGGTTCTGCGCCGCGATGCGGCCGACGGCGAGGATGATGCGCGGCTGGATGAGGGCAATCTGGCGCGCCAGATAGGGCTCGCAGCAGAGCACTTCCTCCGGCCGGGGGTCGCGGTTGTTGGGCGGCCGGCATTTGAGAATGTTGGCAATATACACCTGCTCGCGTTTCAATCCGGCCGCCAGCAGCATGGCGTTGAGCAACTGGCCGGCGCGGCCCACAAACGGTTCGCCCTGAAGGTCCTCGTCCTTGCCCGGCGCCTCACCGATCACCAGCCAATCGGCGCCGCGGTTGCCGACACCGAACACCGTCTGGGTGCGCCCGGCGTGCAACGCGCACAACCGGCAGTGACTGACGGTGTCCTCCAGGCGCGTCCAGTCCATGGCAGCGACATCCGCCGGCGCTTGCTCACCGCCCTGGCCCTGCGCCGCGCCCGACGGGCTACCGGCGGCGTCTGCCCGGCTAGCGTTTGGCACAGCCAACGGGGCCAGGGCCGGCGCGGATGCAAGCGGCGTGGCGTCCCGCGCCACCGGCGTCTCAAGGGGTGCGCTGACCGCCTCCTCGCCCTGTCTCTTTGAGGCGGGCGCCACGCGCGCTCGCCAGACCTCGATGCCCATGGCCTGCAGATACGCTAGGCGACGGCTGTCCGCCGCCCGGCTGAAAGGAGCCTCCAGCATGCCTAGACCTCACCGCGCTGGGGATGCTCGCGCTCATCCGAGCGGATGATTTTGTTCAGCGCATTGACATAGGCGCGCGCCGAGGCAATGACGATATCGGTATCCGCCCCCTGACCGTTGACGATATGCCCGCCGCGCTCCAGGCGCACCGTGACTTCGCCCTGTGCATCGGTACCGCTGGTGATGTTATTCACCGAGTACAGCTGCAATTCGGTGCCGCTGTCGACGATCGCCTCGATGGCCCGGAACGCCGCATCGACCGGACCGCTGCCCGGGGCGCTGGCGCTGCGTTCTTCGCCGTTGATGTTCAGCGTAAGATCGGCGTTGGGTGTTTCGCCGGTTTCCGAACACACGCGCAAGGACACCAGCTTGAACCGCTCGTTGCCGGCGGCAAGGCTGGCCTCGGAGACCAGCGCCTGCAGGTCCTCGTCATAGATATCGTGTTTCTTGTCCGCCAAATCCTTGAAGCGCGAGAAGGCGTCATTGAGCGCCTCTTCCGAATCGAAACTGATGCCCAACTCCTCGAAGCGGCTGCGCAAGGCGTTACGCCCCGAATGTTTGCCGAGGACGATGCGGTTGGCGGTCCAGCCGACGTCCTGGGCGCGCATGATTTCGTAAGTCTCGCGGCTCTTCAGCACACCGTCCTGGTGGATACCGGATTCGTGCGCGAAGGCGTTGGCGCCGACAATCGCCTTGTTGGGCTGTACGGCAAAACCGGTGACACCGGAAACAAGGCGCGAGCAGGTCATGATCTGGGTGGTGTCCAGGCGGGTGTCACAGGCAAACACATCCTGGCGGGTGCGCACCGTCATCACCACCTCTTCGAGCGAGGCGTTACCGGCGCGCTCGCCGAGGCCGTTGATGGTGCACTCGACCTGACGCGCCCCATTCAATACCGCGGAGAGCGAATTGGCCACGGCCAGACCGAGGTCGTTGTGGCAGTGCACGGAGAATACCGCCCGGTCGGCATTCGGCACCCGTTCGATCAGGTTTTTGATCAAAGCGCCGAACTGGTGCGGCAAATTGTAGCCGACGGTATCGGGGATATTGACCGTGGTAGCGCCGGCGTCGATCACCGCCTCCAGCACCCGGCAAAGAAAATCCAGCTCGGAACGCCCGGCATCCTCGGGCGAGAATTCGACGTTGTCGGTGTATTTGCGCGCCCGGGTCACCGCCTTGACCGCCTGCTCCAGCACCTGGTCCGGCTGCATGCGTAATTTCATTTTCATATGAATCGGCGAGGTGGCGATAAAGGTGTGAATGCGCGCCGAGCGCGCGCCCTTCAAGGCCTCGCCGGCGCGATCGATATCGCGCTCGACGGCGCGCGCCAAGCCACAGACTGTCGCCTCCTGGACGGCTTTCGCCACCGCCTGCACGGATTCGAAATCGCCCGGGCTGGCGATCGGAAACCCCGCCTCGATAACATCCACTTTCAGGCGCTCCAGCGCCTTGGCGATACGGACTTTTTCATCCCGGGTCATGGACGCGCCGGGACTCTGTTCGCCGTCGCGCAAGGTGGTATCGAAAATGATCAACCGATCACTGCTCATGAGTGTGCTCCATCGCGGCCAACGCCGCCAAGTGCGCTGCTAGCATAGCAAAAGCCACGCCGTAAGCGCATCAAATTCAAGGTAAATAAAGAGATTTTACGCGTTTTGCCTCGCCAGGCCAGAGTATCAGCCGCCAAGCGGCAGCAGCAGTAGAGCGAACAGCAGCGACAGCCCACGGGAACCCCGGGCCGGCAAACGAACGAATTGGCTGCTGTAGTGTGTCATAACATC
>JASBSN010000005.1 GCA_030148915.1 Thiogranum sp. | reverse complement strand
TTGGTCGACGGTGCGCTGGCGCAGGTCTCCGGCATCCGCTCCAACCTGGGTGCGGTGCAGAACCGTCTGGGTTCCACCATCGCCAACCTGAGCGCCACGTCTGAAAACCTCAGCGCCGCTCGCAGTCGTGTGCAGGACGCGGACTTCGCGGCCGAAACGGCCAGCCTGACCCGCAATCAGATCCTGCAGCAGGCAGGTGTCGCGATTCTGGCTCAGGCCAACGGCTTGCCGCAGCTGGCTCTGTCGTTGCTGCAGTAAGTGGCATAAAGGAAGCGCCCGGGACTCCTCCCGGGCGCGTTCCGATATGATGGTTTTGAGGTACAGCAAACCATGGCTAGCGAAACATCCTTAGCATTAAGCGTCGGGATTGGACGCCAGGAAGGTTTTCAGACCCGTGCCAACTCTTCTTCTGCTCCCTCAGCGATGCCTTCGGGCACGGTTGCCTTTGGCGACAAAGCGGCCAATCAAGAGGGGCAACTTCTTTCAGCCAGTGGACAGAGTTTGCCGCCCGCTGGCAACGTCAATGAGGCTCGACAGTTGCAGCAAGCCGTGAGCGATATCAACTCCTACGTCCAGAATCTGCAGCGCGACCTGCAGTTCAAGGTCGATACGGATCTGGGGGCGACAATTATTTCTGTTGTCGATTCAGAGACTAAGGAAATTATTCGCCAGCTTCCACCGGAAGAGGTGATCGCCCGCGCGCAGCGTCTTGAAGAGCTTCGCAGCGCCGATACCGGCACTGACGGGTTACTGCTGACCGCAAAGATATAGTTTGGCCCTGAATTTGCTTTAGGCCATAGAGACAGCTCCAACCGCCCAGTAACGAGGATTTACATGCCGACTATCACCGCTTCCGGCCTAGGCTCCGGCCTGGACATCACCAGTCTGGTTACCCAGCTGGTGGCCGCCGAAGGGCAGCCGGCGACGCAGCGGCTCGATCGGCGCGAGGCGCAGGCGCAGGCGAAGTTGACGGCCTATGGCACTTTAAAAGGCGCTTTCGATGCTTTTCAAACCAGTCTGGGCACGCTCAAAAGCGCCTCATCGTTTCTGAGCAAATCCGCGACATCCAGCGATCCTACAGTGGCCACCGCCAAAGCCACCAGCGCCGCCGTACCGGGCACCTTTAACCTGGATATCGCCCAACTGGCCAAAGCGCAGAGCCTGGTCAGCGATTCATCGCTGCCCGCCGCCCAGTTCACTTCCCTGACCGATGTGGTGGGTACCGGCAGTATCACGTTCAAATTCGGCGTGACCAATTATGACGCCGTTACCGACACCTTCACTACACCGTCTTTCGAACCGAATCCGAATAAGGTGGCCGAAACGGTGCAGATCACCGATGGCAGTCTGTCCGGTATCCGTGATGCGATCAACCAGGCCGATATCGGTATCACCGCGGCGACGGTATTCGACGGTACCCATTACCGCCTGACGTTCAGCGTCAATGACACCGGCAAGGCCAATGGCCTGGAAATCACCGTGGCCGACGACGATGGCAACAATAACGACGCCTTGGGTGGCTTGTCGTTGTTCAGCTTTAACCGTACCTCGAGCAATCTGCTGGAAACCAATGCCGCGCAGGACGCGGCCCTGACCGTCAACGGTATCGCCATTACCAGCGCCAGCAACGAGCTGAGCAATACGCTGGACGGCGTGACGCTCAATCTGCTGCAGGGCGGTAACAGCACCGCCACCCTGACCGTGGCCAATGATGCCAATGTCATCACCGGTAACATTCGCGACTTCGTTGGCAAATACAATGCGCTGGTCGGGACCATCAATGATCTGTCGTCGTACGATCCGGCCACCAATACGGCCGGGACGCTCAACGGCGACTCGATATTACGCAGCCTGGAATCGCAATTGAGCCGCATGGTTTCAAACCCGGTGGCGGGCGCCACGCAGGGGTTCTCGATCCTGGCCGATATCGGTATTACGCGTAACTCCCGCGATGGCACCCTGGTGCTCGACAATGTGAAATTGGAGAGCGTGATCGCGTCGAACCCGGATGCGGTCACCGGTATGTTCGCCGCCTTCGGCCAGATCAATGATTCGCTGATCGGCTATTCCGGGTCCACCGCGGGCACCCAGCCCGGCGAATACGCGGTCAATATTTCCCAGTTGGCCAGTCAGGGCGCGCTGGTGGCACAAGCCGGCGTGGCCGCCAACCTGACCATCACCGCCGGTGTCAACGATAGCCTGTCGCTGTCGGTGGACGGTGTGGCCGCCGCGGTGACCTTGCAGGCCGGTACTTATACGGTGTCCGCGCTGGTCGCCGAGCTGCAGTCGAAAATCAACGCTACCGCGGCCTTTAAAAAGTCGGATGTGTCGATAGCGGTGGCGGAAACGGCCGGCGAACTGACGGTGACGTCGAACCGCTTTGGCTCGGCATCCAAAGTGTCTGTCGCCGGCGGCAATGCCGCCACCGGTCTGTTCGGCGCCGCGCCCACGGCCACCGATGGCCTCGACGTGCAAGGCACCATAGGCGGTTTCGACGCCATCGGCTCCGGTCAGACCCTCAAAGGCACCAATGTCGCAACGGGGCTGGCGCTCGAAATCAAGGGAGGCGCTCTGGGTGATCGCGGTCTGGTAAATTTCACCCGCGGTTATGCCGCGCAGCTCGGTGACTTCCTCTCCGGGGTGCTGGTCACCGACGGTATTTTCACTTCGGTGACCGACGGGTTGAATCAGCGCATCGAGCGGATCAACGCCGACCGCGAGATACTGGCGAGGCGTCTGTCGGGCTTTGAAGACCGGGTGCGCCGCCAGTTCAGCGCCATGGACGTGCTCGTCAGCCAACTACAGGCAACGAGTAATTTTCTTAACAATCAGTTAGCTTCACTACCGGTGATCGGCTCTACGACATCGAACCGAAAGTAATTAGCGCCGCGCAGTCTGGCGGAGAATGGGAATGAAAGCGATAACCTTGGCTGGAGATAAAAGCAATGACGTATTCAGGAGCACGCGCCGCACTAAAACAATACCAACAGGCGGACGCGCTAAGTAAAATCGACGGCGCCAGTCCGCATCGCCTGATCCAGATGCTGATGGACGGTGCGCTGGAGAAAATTTTTATTGCCCGAAGCCTGATGGTGGAGGGGAGGTTGGGTCCGAAGGCGGAGCACATCACCTGGTCGATTTCCATTATCGACGGCCTGCGGCTCAGCCTGGATAAAGATCTGGGCGGTGAAATCGCCCAGAATCTCGATGATCTTTATGACTACATGGTGCGCCGCCTGGTCGTGGCGAATCTGGAAAACGACGTAAAAATATTGGACGAAGTCAGTGATCTGATAAAGCAGATCAAAGAAGCCTGGGACGCGATCGCCAACACGGAACGCCCGCAGACCGGCTTGCCGGCGGCCTAGAGGTTAAGGGAGAAATGTGAATATGGATATGGACGCTCAACGCACTCAGCAGTTGCAAGATATCGTTAAGTTAAGCCGCGAAATGCTCGACCAGGCGCAGGCCGGTGCCTGGGAGTGCGTGGCCGCGCTTGAGCTGCGGCGCCGCGAACAGGTGATGGCGTGTTTTAGCCATCCGGGCGCCGCGCACCGGACGGGCGAGGAAACGGCTGCCATCAAAACAATCCTCCGTCTGAACCAGGAGGTCACCGCGCTGAGTCAGTCTCACCGGGATACTCTGGGGGCGGAGATACAAACCCAAAAGAAAGGCGTGGCCGCGCACACCGCCTATGCCAACTGCGGCCCTTAGGGGCTGCGGGGCTTAGACGCCCCCCCTTGCGGTAGGTATGGCGCCGCTATCGGAGGCGGCTTGCCGCGCCTGCGCCGTGCCGTGTTCACCCAACGCTCGTTCAGAGCGTTAAAGCTGTCACAGTTTCAGGAAATATTAGTCGATAAATCAGCTGAATAGCTTCTCACGCTGTTGCCTGTCGGCGCCATGACAATATTTTGACAATCCCGCCCAAGAGTGCTTAACTGTAAAGAACTCGAGCCCGGTTCAGGCCGTATTGTCCTGCAAACCGACCAGATCAAAATCCGAGGGGGACAGTCAGGTGGCAACCAGCGAGCCCAAGGTACTCATAATAGAAGCCGATGCCGAACGAGGCCGCGAACTCGAGTCGGTGCTGCGCTTTATCAACTACGAGCCGGTGCTGACGCAGGATTGTGCCCATTGGAAGGCCGGTATAGAGGATGTCGACGATATCCTGGCGGTGCTGGTGGGCACCTGTACCACCGACAAGGCGTTGCAGAAGCAACTCAAGGAAGTGCACGACCTGGACGAACATCTGCCGATTTTCCTGCTTTCGGAAAAGAACAAGGAACTGACCGTGGCCATTGAACCGGCCTCGTGCATTCTCGGCCGGGTGGAACTGCCGGCCCACTACACGCAGTTGACCAGCGCCTTGCACCAGGCCGAGGTGTACCGCGAAACCCAGTCCGACGGTCGCCATCAACGGCCTGTTGATCTGTTCCGCAGTCTCGTCGGTACCAGCCGCGCGGTGCAGCTGGTGCGCAAAATGATTCAGCAGGTGGCCAACTCCGAGGCCAACGTGCTGATACTCGGCGAATCAGGTACCGGCAAGGAAGTGGTGGCGCGTAACCTGCACTATTACTCCAACCGTCGCGACAAGGCGTTCGTTCCGGTCAACTGCGGGGCGATTCCCAGCGATCTGCTGGAATCAGAGCTTTTCGGGCATGAGAAAGGGGCCTTCACCGGCGCCATCAGCGCCCGGCAGGGCCGCTTCGAGCTGGCCGAACAGGGCACGCTGTTTCTCGACGAAATCGGTGATATGAGCCTCAATATGCAGGTCAAACTGCTGCGTGTGCTGCAGGAGCGCACCTTCGAGCGCGTCGGCAGTAACAAAAGTATCCAGGCCGATGTGCGCATTATCGCCGCCACTCACCGTAACCTCGAAGAGGCCATCACGCTTGGCAAATTCCGCGAGGACCTGTTCTACCGGTTGAATGTGTTCCCGATTGAAATGCCGCCGTTGTGTGAGCGCGTCGAAGACATTCCGCTGCTGGTCAATGAACTGATCCGCCGCATCGAACACGAAAAGCGCGGCTCGGTACGCCTCACCCAGGCGGCGATTCTGGCCTTGTGTCAGTACAACTGGCCCGGCAATGTCCGCGAACTGGCCAATCTGATTGAGCGTGTGGCCATCCTTTACCCGTTTGGGGTGGTCGATGTGGGTGATCTGCCCGACAAATTTCAGACCGATACGGTTGTTGCGCAAAGCACGCACTTCGGCGACGAGTTGCTCAACAGCGCGCAGCCCATGCAGTATCAACTGGACGCCGAGCCGCGTCTGCCGCGCGACGGTCTGGACCTCAAAGAGCATCTCAGCAATCTCGAAGTGGGATTTATCAAGCAGGCGCTGGACGATGCCAACGGCGTCGTTGCCCAGGCGGCCAAGCGACTGGGTATGCGTCGGACGACGCTGGTGGAAAAATTGCGCAAATACGGTTTGCACCGCTCGGATCCTGCGACGGGAGTTTGACGCCGTCGCGCTGTTTCATTTTTAATTGTTTGAAATAAAAAGAAAATAACATTCAGGCATACTCCTTGCTTTATCCGTGTTGGGCGTCAATAGCCCGTACACGCAATTAGGAGTACGCCGCTTCATGAGCCACACGGCCGCCAGCCAACAACAACTGCAAGACGCCTTCGAGCTGTTCAACCAGGTCTCGGCGCAGCTGACCGGTTCCTACGCCACGCTGCAGCAGCAGGTCAGCGGTCTTAACGGCGAGCTGGCCGCGGCGCGCAGCGAGCGCCGGCAGCTGCTCAGTGAAATCCGCAGGCTGCAGGAGGAAGCCTCACGTCGTCGCCGCCTGTGGAGCATGGGTGAAATGACCGCGCGGCTGGCCCATCAAGTACGCACCCCCTTGTCCACCGCTTTGCTCTATGCCTCGCAGCTCAAGCAGGAGGGGCTGCCGCGCACTCAGCACGATTGTTTTGTCGACCGCCTGCTGGTGGGTCTGCGTCACCTCGATCATATGGTCAACGATATGCTGGTGTTTGCCCGCGGTGGCCAGTGCGGCGAAGAGCTTGTCGATCTCCCGGCGTTGCTCGAACAGGTGCGCCACAGCCTGGAGCCGCGCCTTGAAGCCTGTCACGCCCGTTGGCAGGTCTGCGCCACGACCACCGATCCGAGTGCGGCGAGCATACAGGGACAGCCCGAAGTGCTGGCGAGTGTCCTCGGCAATCTGGTCAGTAACGCCTTGGATGCGTGCGGCGCCGATCCGCAGCTGAGCTGGCAGATCGGTGCGCGGGAGGAAGACTGCCTGCTCATCTTGCAAGACAACGGGCCGGGTATCGCAGAGGATCTTCGCGATCGTATATTCGAACCCTTTTTTACCACCCGCAGCAGCGGTACCGGCCTCGGCCTGGCCGTGGTGCGGGCGGTGATCGATGCCCACCAGGGCGAGATCGAACTCGATACCGACTGCCCGCAGGGCGCTCGGTTTATCATCCGGCTGCCCCGCTACCGGGCGGCGCAGCAGCTCCCCAGCGAGCGACTGAAAAACCAACAAAAGGCAGCGATTGCCGGTTCGAGGTGTGTTTAATGAGTCAACCGACTGTGCTTATAGTGGAAGATGATGCCGATCTGCGCGACGCGCTGTGCGCTACGGTGGAACTGGCGGGTTTCGGCGTCGCGGCGGCCGAAAGCGGCACTGAGGCGCTGAATTTGATCGAAAACAGCCGCTTCAGCCTGGTTATCAGTGATGTGCAGATGGCCGGCCTCGACGGCCACGACCTGTTGCAACAGCTGAAAACCAGCATGCCGGAACTACCCGTAGTGTTGATGACCGCCTACGGCACCATCGAAAAAGCCGTCGATGCGATGCGCGCCGGTGCCGCCGACTACCTGGTGAAACCGTTTGAAGCGCAGGTGCTGGCCGATATGATTCAACTCTATTTGCCGCCCAACGATGACGGCGAGCAGCTGGTCGCCGAAGACCCGGCCACGCGCAAACTGGTCAGTCTGGCGCGGCGCGTTGCCGCCACCGATGCGACGGTCATGATCAGCGGTGAGTCCGGTGTCGGCAAGGAAGTTTTCGCGCGGATGATCCACCACCACTCGGCACGGGTCGACGGACCGTTCGTCGCCATCAACTGCGCGGCGATTCCAGAAAATATGCTGGAAGCGTCCTTGTTCGGCTACGAAAAGGGTGCGTTTACCGGCGCCTATCAGCCCCACGCCGGTAAGTTCGAACAGGCTCAGGGCGGTACCCTGTTGCTCGACGAAATTTCCGAAATGGACCTGGCATTGCAGGCTAAGTTGCTGCGGGTGTTACAGGAGCGCGAGGTCGAGCGGCTCGGCGGCAAGAGCGTGATCCCGCTGAACGTGCGCGTGCTGGCTACTACCAACCGCAGCATGCGCGAAGAAGTCGCGGCGGGGCGTTTCCGCGAGGATCTGTTCTATCGTCTGAACGTATTCCCCCTGCATCTGCACCCCCTGCGTCGGCGTCCGGCCGATATCCTCCCCCTGGCCAGTCGCCTGGTGCGCAAGTACTGCCCCGAGGGTCGTGGCGTACCGCAATTTTCCTCATCCGCGCAGGAGCTCATGCTCAAACACAACTGGCCGGGGAATGTGCGCGAACTCGACAATGTGATTCAGCGCGCGCTGATTTTGTTCAACGGTGAGCGCATCGAGGCGCCTGACTTGTGCTTCGAACAGGACTCGACCATCGAACTGGCGGCCGCTCCCGGTGAGGCGCCGCAACAGCAGGGCGAGTGCCTCGGTGGCGGCTTGAAGTCGCGTGAGTTTGAACTGATTCTCGATGCCCTGCGCGATCACGGCAGCCGCAAGGCGGCCGCCGAACGCCTGGGCATCAGTCCGCGCACGTTGCGCTACAAATTGGCACGGATGCGTGAACAGGGCATCGCCCTACCGGCTTGAGGAGCGAATACATGAGCGAGATCAGCGGTATTAATCAGGTGCTGGCGGAAATGCGCCGGCTCTCGGCCGTCGCGGAGGGAAGTGTCCCGCAGGCTACAGACGGTGCCCAGCCCTCCGGCGTGGATTTCTCCTCGCTGCTGAAGCAGTCCATCGATCAGGTCAACGACACACAGAAAGCCGCCGGCAAACTGTCCACGGCATTCAGCGCGGGTGACCCCAATGTCGATGTCGCCGAGGTCATGGTGGCGTTGCAGAAGGCCGGGGTGGCCTTCCAGGCCATGACCGAAGTGAGAAACCGCCTGGTGAGTGCTTACCAGGACATTATGAGTATGCCGGTTTAATTCAGGGTAGAGCAGTCTTATGGCACTGGTAAAAGCAGAAACAGCGCAGGGTTTTCAGAGCCTGCCGGCCTTACGCCAGATCGGTCTGATGGTCGGTCTGGCCGCCAGCGTCGCGCTCGGCGTGGCGGTGGTGCTGTGGTCGCAGCAACCCGACTATTCACCGTTGTACGCCAACCTCAGTAGTAAGGATGCCGGGCAGGTGGTCGATGCCCTGCAGAAATCGGGGATTCAGTTCAAAGTCGAGGAAGGTAGCGGCGCGGTGTTGGTGGAAAGTTCCAAGTTGCAGCACGCACGCATGGAACTGGCCAAAGAGGGGTTGCCCGAGGGCAGCGCCATGGGCTTTGAGATGCTGCAAAAAGAGCAGGGTTTCGGCACCAGTCAGTTTATCGAAACCGCCCGCTATCAACGCGCCCTTGAAGGCGAGTTGGGGCGCACCATCGCCACGCTGCGCAATGTCGAAAATGCCCGCGTTCACCTGGCCATTCCCAAGCGCTCGGTGTTTCTGCGCGACCGCTCTTCGCCCACCGCCTCGGTGATGATCGACCTGTATTCCGGGCGCAGCCTGGATGAGGAACAGGTCGCGGCGATTGTGCATCTGGTGTCCTCCAGCGTTCCGCATCTGAAGCCCGACGATATCACCGTCGTCGATCAGGGCGGCAAGCTGTTGAGCAGCGGGTCCACCGACAAAGGGATGGCGCAGACCTCCACGCAATTTTCCTACAACCGCAAATTGGAGTCGACTTACGCTGATCGCATACGCCGGTTACTGGAACCTATGGTCGGCAGCGGACGGGTCAAGGCGAGTGTCAACGCCGATCTGGATTTCACCATCACCGAGCGTACCCAGGAGAGTTTCAACCCCGATCTGCCGGCCTTGCGCAGCGAGCAGACCAGCAAAGACACTTCGTCGCGTTCCAGCGCTGCCTCGGGAATTCCCGGCGCGCTGAGCAACCAGCCACCGGAAAACGGTCAGTTACAGCCGCCCGGTCAAGCCGGTGGCGCTACCCCGGCCCCGGCCAGCGAGCCGCAGAACAGCAGTTCACGCAGCGTGCGCAACTACGAGCTCGACAAGACCGTCAGCCACACCAAACTGGCCACCGGTACCGTGCGCCGTCTGTCCATCGCCGTGGTCATAGACGATAAGCAGGAGCTCAATGACAGTGACGAGTTGGTCAGCAAGCCGTGGGCCGAAGAACAACTGACTCGGTTCACCGCGTTGGTGAAAGAGGCCGTGGGTTTCGACGCCGCGCGCGGCGACACCGTGAACATCATCAACTCCTCGTTCATTCCGGCGCCGAAAGTCGAGGCGATCCCGGAACCGTCGCTGCTGGAGCAGCCCTGGGTCTGGAGCGCGGCAAAGCAGGCGCTGGGAGCCATCGGGGTGCTGTTTCTCATCTTCGGTGTGTTGAAACCGATTATGCGCACTCTCGCCGAGAAAGGCGCCCAGGCCGCGACCGCACCCGGTGGGCTGGTGCCGGCTGCGGCCGGTGGCGCACCGGGCGAGGATCAACTGAACCTCTCCGGTGGGGCCCCGCCGCCGGCGCGGCTGCAGGCGCCCGGCGGCGGCTATGAACAGCACCTGGATACGGCGCGCGGCATTGTCCGGGACGACCCCAAGCGGGTGGCCCAAGTGGTCAAGAACTGGGTAGGCGAAGATGGTTGAGGCGGTCAAACTCAACGGCACCAGCCGCGCCGCGGTACTGCTGCTGACCCTGGGCGAGGAGAGCGCCGCCGAGGTGCTCAAGCACATGGGTCCGAAGGAGGTGCAGAGGGTCGGTTCGGCGATGGCCGCGATGACCAACGTGCCGCGTGACCAGGTCACCGAGGTGCTGCAGAGTTTTTCCGAAGCGGCACAGCAACAGACCGCACTGGGCGTGGGTTCGGAAGATTATATCCGCACCGTCATGGTCGGGGCGCTGGGCGAGGACAAGGCCCAGGGGCTGATGGATCGTATCCTGCTCGGTAGCAGCACCAAGGGGCTGGAAGCGCTGAAATGGATGGATGCGCGCGCCGTCGCCGAGTTGATTCGTCTCGAACACCCGCAGATCCAGGCAATTGTGCTGTCGTATCTGGATCACGACCACGCCGCCGAAGTGATTCGATACTTTCCCGAGCGCACCCGCCACGATGTGCTGCTGCGCATCGCCACGCTTGACGGTATCCAGCCCTCGGCGCTGCAGGAGCTCGACGATATCCTGGAGCGCCAGTTCCAGGGTAATCAGAATGTGCAGTCGTCCAGTGTCGGCGGTATCAAGGCGGCCGCCGACATCCTCAACTTTGTCGACAGTTCGATGGAAGGCGAAATCATAGAATCGATCAAGGATGCCGATGCGGAATTGGGCCAGCAGATTCAGGACTTGATGTTTGTCTTCGATAATCTGGTCGACGTCGATGACCGCGGCATTCAGGCGCTGCTGCGCGAGGTGTCCTCCGAAACATTGATTCTCGCCATGAAGGGCGCCGATGAAACCATGAAAGACAAAATCTTTGACAACATGTCCAAACGCGCCGCGGAAATGATGCGTGATGACCTGGAGAACAAAGGCCCGGTACGCCTGAGCGAAGTCGAGGGCGCGCAGAAGGAGATACTGGCCATCGCGCGGCGTATGTCGGAATCCGGCGAGATCGTGCTGGGCGGCAAGGGAGCGGAACAGTTTGTCTAAGGTGATCCGCGGTGAGGAACTGGGCGACTGCGCTGCCTGGCTGGTGCCCCAGGTCAGCCAGGACGGCGCGCAGAAGGCGCGGCCGTTGACCGCGCGTGATCTGGAAAACATTCAAAAGCGTGCGCGCGAGGAAGGTTTCCGCCAGGGGCGGGAAGAGGGGAAAGCCGCGGGCCTGGGCGAGCTGCAGGCGCAGATCCGCACCCTGCAAACCCTGCTGCAAAGCCTGGACAAGCCCCTGGAGCAGCTCGATGAGACTATCGAGCGACAATTGACGGAACTGGCCATGCTGGTCGCCCGTCAATTGGTGCGCCGAGAGCTGAAAACAGAACCCGAGCAGGTCGTTGCCGTGGTGCGCGAGGCGCTCTCGGCCTTGCCGGTTGCCACGCGCAATGTGCGTCTGGCATTGCACCCGGAAGACGCCGCGCTGATTCGCCAGACGCTGATACCTGCCGAAGGCGACGCACCGCTCGAGGTAGTCGACGATCCGGTACAGTCGCGCGGCGGTTGCCGGGTGGTCACCGACACCTCACAGATCGACGCCAGCGTCGAGGCGCGTCTCAATGCCATCATCAACCACGTCCTCGGCGGTCAGCGCAGTTCCGACGGAGAGCCCGAGTGAGTCTCGACGCGCAGCGCGCGCCGTTGTGGTCGCAACGCCTGCAGCCCTATTTGCAGCGCGCCTCCCAAGCGCAGCCGCTGGTGGTCGCCGGTAAGCTTACACGTATGGTCGGTTTGACGCTGGAGGCGGTCGGTTGCCAGGCGTCGATCGGGGGGCGCTGTGTCATCGAGTCCGCCGAGGGCGAGTCCATCGAGGCCGAAGTGGTCGGCTTTCACGACGAGGCCTTGTATCTGATGCCGATCGGTGCGGTACACGGCTTGGGGCCGAATGCCCGCGTGGTGCCGACACACGGCGTTTGCGAGGTCCCGGTGGGCGATCAGCTGCTCGGTCGGGTTCTCGATGGCGCCGGCCACCCGCTGGATAACAAGGGGCCGCTGCAGGCCGAACGCCGCGTGCCCTTGACGGGAAGACCGATCAACCCCCTGTCGCGGCCGCCGATCCGCGAGCCGCTGGACGTCGGCGTAGCGGCCATCAATGCGCTGCTCAGTGTCGGGCGCGGACAGCGCATGGGTTTGTTCGCCGGCAGTGGCGTGGGCAAAAGTGTGTTGCTGGGGATGATGACGCGCTACACCAATGCCGATGTGATCGTGGTCGGTCTGATCGGTGAGCGCGGCCGCGAAGTTAAAGAGTTCGTGCAGAACATACTCGGTGAACAAGGGATGGCGCGGGCGGTGGTGGTGGCCACGCCGGCGGACAACTCGCCGCTGATGCGCATGCACGGCGCCATGCTCGCCACCCGGGTCGCCGAGCATTTCCGCGATCAGGGCAAACAGGTATTACTGTTGATGGATTCGCTGACGCGTTTCGCCCAGGCCCAGCGCGAAGTGGCGCTGGCGATTGGCGAACCGCCGGCCACCAAGGGTTATCCGCCGTCAGTGTTCGCGCGCTTGCCGCAGCTGGTCGAGCGCGCCGGAACCGGCGACCGCGGCGGTTCTATCACGGCCTTTTACACTGTGTTGGCCGAAGGCGACGATCAGAACGACCCGATCGCCGATGCGGCGCGGGCGATCCTCGACGGCCACGTGGTGTTGTCGCGTGAGCTGGCCGAGGCTGGGCATTATCCGGCCATTGATATTGAGGCGTCCATCAGCCGCGTCATGGTGGATATCGTTGCCCCCGAGCACGAGCAGGCGGTGCGCCGTTTCCGCCAGCTCTGGTCCACTTACAGACAGAACCGCGATCTGATCAGTGTCGGTGCCTACCAGCCCGGCAGCGATGCGCGCATTGACGAGTCGATCGCCATGTACCCGGCTCTGAGCGGTTTTCTGCAACAGCATTTGCGCCAACAGGTCGGCTGGAAGGACAGCCTGGGCGGCTTGATCGCGTCGCTGGGTGAGAAACCATGACACGATCCAAGCGTATGCAGCCGGTGCAGCACGTGGCGCGTGGGCGCGAACAGGACGCCATGCACCAGCTCGGCCAGAGCCAGCAGCATCTGAACGCGCAGCTGGCCCGGCTCGAAGAGCTGCGCGGCTACCACGAGCAGTACACGCGGGATTTTGCCGCCAGCGGCGAATCCGGTCTGGATGTCACCCGACTGCGCGACTATCGGGTGTTTCTCAATCGACTGGGTGAGGCGATCCGCCAGCAGGAGGCGTTGGTAGCCAATTACCGGCACCAGCACGAGCAGAGCCGTCAGCAATGGGTCGAGTCGCGCAGTCACAGTCAGGCCATCAACAAGGTAGTGGAGCGCTACCAGGCGCAGGAGCACCGCCAGCAGGAGCAGCGTGAGCAGCGCGAACAGGACGAGCGCTCGCAAAGGCCGCCGCGAAAATAAACCTGGCACGGGCATTGCTCAATACTTTCGTAGACGACTTCACTCGATGCGGGAGCTGGGATGAATCCACCCTTATCAGGATTGCCGACGACAGGTGTAGCACTGCCGGAAACAGCGGTTAATAGTGATATAACACAGTTAGATAGCAATGACTCTTCGGTTTTTGGCGGGGCCCTGGAGGACGCTTATTCGGCGCTATCGCCGCACCTCTCGGACCAGCCGACACCTTCCACGGATGGCCAGGACCTGCTTGCCGGTCTGCAAAGTTTGCCGCAGAGCGGCAAATTGTTGCCCCTGCTGCAACAGACCTTGGACAAGGTCGCGGCCGGCGATAGCGATCTGAAACAGTTCCTGGAACGGCTCACCGCCGGTTTGAAACTGCTCGCCCGAGAGGCAACCGAAGCGCCGCCGGCCGAGCAATTGGCGTTGGTGCTGCAACCCATGGTGCAGGAACAACCGCAATTGCGCGCGTTGTTGCCGGCTGAAATCGTCAGCGCGCTGGAACGGGCCACCGGGTCGATGGACAAGGCCGGCGACGAGCGGGTGCTGCGCCAACTGTCCCAGCTCGTGGCGACGCAGAAAGCCTCCGGCCAGACGGGGGATGCGCCGAGTGCCCCGGTAGACCCTACCGCCAACAGAGACGCGCGACCGGTCAATGCGGAGGCGGGCCTAGTCCCGCAGCTGCCGCCCGCCGCGCCCAACGCGACCCAGGAGCGCGGCGCGGAACTCGCCACGCTGATGGCTGCGATCAAACGCCTGTCACCCGAAGCCCCGCGAGCCCCCTCTGCCGAGACCACGCTAGCGAGCGGGCCAACGGTACCATCGAGTGCGAGCTCGGCGATCGCTGTCCCGAGTGCCGCGGCGGTGGCCGTCAACACCCCGTTCGGCCAAGCCGACTGGGACCAGGCGCTGGGGGAGCGCATCCAGTGGCTGGCCAGCCAGAAAGTGCAGGGCGCTCAGGTCAAATTGAACCCGGCCAACCTGGGGCCGATGGAAGTGCGCATCCAGATGCACAACGATCAGGCCTCGGTGCAGTTCAACGCCCACCACGCCGTGGTCCGCGACGCCTTGGAAGCCGCGTTGCCGCGGTTGCGCGACATGTTCGAGGCCTCCGGCGTGCAGCTGATCAATGTGGATATTTCCGGCGGCTCCTTTGCCGGGCAGCAGCGCACCGACCAGGACACGGCTACCCCCCGGTGGGGGCCCGGAGTAGAAGTGGACGAGGGAACGGCGCAGAGCGTGCATCAGACGCCCGTGGCGAGCTTCCTGGGTACGGGTCGATTGGACCTGTTTGCCTAACTGGTGGCAAATCAACCGGTTGCTTCAGAGCCCCCGCGCAGGCCCCTGAGCGAGAGCCTGAATATCTCCTAACAGGCTGATTGTACTTAGGGATCTTGCTGTGCTACCTTTCATAGCACAACTATAACAACGAGTGGATGTGGCGATGCCAACACCCCCGAAAAAGCGCGGGCGTCCCAAAGAGGAGCGACGGCGGTCAGGAGTCAGAAAGCGCACTTCCACCCCGATCGCCGGCAAGGAATTTAATTACGTTCTGCAGCTGAGTGAGGCCGACACCCGACTGCTCCGGCGGTACCGGGCGGCCCTGGTACAGGGCGCGGCCGGATTCGCTGAAACCAGCTACAATTATCTGTTCGACAACCCGGATATAGCCGATGTGATGTACGCGTTCGAGCGCGACGGCGGCAACGTCGGCGAGCTGGTGCGCTCCATGCTGGCGCATAAACTGGAGTTGCTGAGCGGTGAGATCGACGAGGCCGCCACCCGGCGCTCGGAGGCGATCGGCCGCTCCCACTATAAGCGCGGCGTCAAACCGGTGTGGATGCTCGGTGCTTACCGGTTGTTCCTCGCCCACCTGCAGGACCTGGTGGCGAGCGATCCGCAGATCGACACCGGCGACCGCGAAGCGGTCGAAACGGCGCTCATCAAAATGATTTTTCGCGATCTGGCGGTGATGACCGAGGCCTACTGGCGAGCCGCCGTCGATCAGTTGACCGACCAGCGCGACGAACTCGGCGCCGAGCAGTTCCTGGCCAGCGAAATTCTCGGCAACATCCCACAGTTGTTGTGGACGGTGGACATCGAAAACAACAGCATCAGCTACGCCAGCCCGGGCACACAGGCGTTCTGTCAGCGCGAGCTCGAGGCGCCGATTCCGTGTTTCTATCGTATTCAGGGCAGCGAGCGGGAACGCGTGCTTACCGCCTGGCAGCAAGTCATCGACAACGAAGCGGTTCAACTCGAAGTCCTGATGCAGCCCGGTGAGGATGAGGCGCCCGCCGGACGCTGGTTCCGCATGGCGTTTTACCCGACCGCCAACCGTCGCGGACGGGTGCTGCGGGTGCATTGTCTGATGGAAGATGTCACCGACGGGCACAGCGATCGCGAGCGCTTGGAGCAGCTCTCCACGCAGGACGAAATCACCGGTCTGGTGAACCGCGCGCTCTGGTACGACCGTCTGGGTTCGGCGCTGGCGGTGGCGCGGCGCAACCCGGGCGCGGCCGTGGCGGTGATGGTGCTGGATATCAATCAATTTAAAATGTACAACGATTCGCTCGGCCATCAGGCCGGCGACGATCTGTTGCGACAGATTGCCGGACGCCTGCAGAAGCTGCTGCGCGATACCGACACGCTGGCGCGCCTGGGTAGCGATGAATTCGGCATCATCCTGCCGTTTGTGCAGGACGCCGAACGCGCCGTGGAACGCGTCGCCGGCGAAGTGATCGCGGCGCTGAGCGCGCCGTTCACCTACCAGCAACGCGAGCTGTGTCTCAGTAGCGCGATCGGTATTTCGGTCTATCCACAGCACGGCGAGGATGCGCACACGCTGGCCAGCCACGCCGACAGCGCCATGTACCGCGCCAAGTGGAACTCCGCACCCTATCTGTTTTACCAATCGGATGCCAAGCAGCCCTCGGCCAGCGAGCACTTGCAGTTCTCCGGCCAACTGCACGGCGCTTTGGAGCGCGAGGAGTTTGAGCTGCACTACCAGCCCAAAATCGACATCGCCAGCGGGCAGATCCGTGGCGCCGAGGCGCTGCTGCGCTGGCAGCACCCGCAGCAGGGGCTGGTTTTGCCCAAGCGCTTCATTCCCATCGCCGAGCAGTTGGGCATGATTGCGCCGATTACCGACTGGGTGTTGAATACCGCCCTGGAGCAGAGCAAGCTCTGGTCGATGGACGGCACGCCGATGCCGGTTTCGGTCAATGTCTCGGCGCGCTCGTTCCAGTCGCCCGGGCTGGTCGGGCGGATCAGGCAGGCGCTGAAAAACGCCGGTCTGGACGGCTCCAGCCTGGAAATTGAAATTACCGAAGGCATGCTGATGACTGACCTGGAGGCCGGTGCGCGCACGCTGGACAGTCTGAGCCAACTCGGTGTGTCGATCGCGATTGACGATTTCGGCACCGGTTATTCGTCCTTGTCCTACTTGAAACGTCTGCCCATCGATACGTTGAAAATCGACCGTTCTTTTCTCGAAGACATGCTAAGCAGTCCGCGCGATGCCGCTGTGGTGCGTTCGATTATCGAATTGGGACACAACCTTGAGTGCCTGGTGGTTGCCGAGGGCGTCGAGGAAGAGGCGATCCGCCTGATGCTACTGGAACTGGGTTGCGATCTCCTGCAGGGTTTCCATATCAGCAAACCGCTGCCGAATAAGGGCTTCGGTGAGTGGCTGTCGCTTAGCACCCACTAAGCTGGCGGCGCCCGCGGTAGCCAAGGATCTGTCTCCCCGGCGGCCAAAGCCTGTCAAATCTCCGGCAGTCTCTCAATCAGCAATTTTATCTTATTGAAAATCAAGTAATATAAATCTTCCCATCCTCTGGCATACGTCTTGCTTTCCCCCTTGCAGTAGACAAAGAGCGGGAGTGCACATGGCACGGGAAGACGACTTGGATTTGGGTAATGACGAGGACGACGGCGCACAGGCGCCCAAATCCAAGTCCAAATTATTCATAATTATCGGTGCGGCGGTGTTGTTCCTCGGCGTTTCCGGTGGTGCCACCCTGTGGCTTACCGGCATGCTCTCGGGTGATGACGCGCCGGCGGCAGACCCGAGCGCCTCGGGCGACAAAGGTGCCGCGAAGGCCCAGGCGGCCAAACCCAAGACTCCGCTCAACTATGTGCCGATGGATCCGCCGTTTGTGGTGAATTTCAGCGGCGATAGCGATGTGCGCTTTTTGCAGATCACTATCGAAGTCGGCACCCGCGACGCCGATATGGTGGAGCGCATCAAAGAGCAGCGACCCGCCATTCGCAACAATCTGGTCATGCTGTTCAGCAACCAGGACCCCGTCACGCTCAACACCCGCGAGGGCAAGGAAAAGTTGCGCGCGCAGGCGCTGGCCGAAATCCAGAAAGTGATGAAGCAGGAAACCGGCAACGCGGCGGTTGAAAATGTTTTTTTCACCAGCTTTGTCATGCAATAGGGTGTAGCGGTGAACGATCTTCTTTCGCAGGACGAAATCGACGCGCTGCTGCACGGTGTCAGCGGCGGCGACGTGGAAACCGAGACCGACGAGAGCGTGCCGGAAGGCGAGGCTCGCGGTTACGACTTTACCAGTCAGGATCGCATTGTGCGCGGGCGCATGCCCACGCTGGAGATGATCAACGAGCGCTTCGCGCGTTATTTCCGCATCAGTCTTTTCAATATGCTGCGTCGCGCCGGCGAGATCTCGGTATCCGGCGTACAGATGCTGAAGTTCGCCGAGTACGTGCACAGCCTGTTCGTACCCACCAGCCTCAACCTGGTGCGCGTGCAGCCGCTGCGGGGTACCTCGCTGTTTGTCCTCGAGCCGAAGCTGGTGTTCGCCCTGGTGGACAATTTTTTTGGCGGCGGCGGTCGCTTCCATACCAAGATTGAAGGGCGGGAGTTCACTCCCACCGAACTGCGCGTCATCCAAATGGTGCTCGATCTGGCCTTCAAGGATTTGAGCCAGGCGTGGAAGCCTGTGATCGACGTGAACTTCGACTACCAGGGCTCGGAGGTCAATCCGCACTTTGCCAATATTGTCAGCCCCACGGAAGTCGTGGTGGTGAACACATTCCGTATCGAGCTCGAGGGCGGTGGCGGGGACATGCACGTCACCATGCCCTACTCGATGGTCGAACCGATTCGCGATCTGCTTGACGCCGGCGTGCAGAGCGATCGTTCTGATCGCGACGACCGTTGGACACGCTCGATCCGCGATGAAATGAAACAGGCGCGCGTGACTATGAGCAGCACACTGGTGGAAACGACACTGTCATTGCGCGAAGTCAATGCGCTGCGCGTCGGCGATGTCATCCCTATCGATCTACCTGACCTGGTCACCGTGGAAGCCGAATCGACACCGGTTTTTCGCGGCACTTTCGGTCTCTATAACGGCAGTCGCGCGGTGAAGATCATGCGCAAGATAACCCCCGGACAAACGGACGCCTAGGCACGGCGGGAGAAGCCAGATGAGTAACGACACTGATAATCAGGACGCTGCGGACGACGATTGGGCGGCGGCCATGGCCGAGCAGTCGGATGCAGACAGCGAGACGGCGGTTGCTGATGTCCCCGCCGCGCAATTCGACAGTCTGGAGGATACCTCCGGGGGTCCGGCCGGCGATGAGGCCAACCTGGATGTCATTCTGGACATTCCGGTCACTATCTCGATGGAAATCGGGCGTACTCACATCAGTATTCGCAACCTGTTGCAACTCAACCAGGGCTCGGTGGTGGAACTCGATCGTCTGGCCGGTGAACCGATGGATGTGTTGGTCAACGGGACGCTGGTGGCGCACGGCGAAGTCGTGGTAGTGAACGAAAAGTTCGGTATCCGCCTGACCGATGTGATCAGCCCGGCCGAACGCGTCAGGAAGCTGAAGTAGGTAACGCATGAATCTGACTTTACTTTGCCCTCGGCTGCTGCTGGTTTTGTTATTGCTGACAGTCCAGGCCGGCGTACAGGCGGGGGTTGAGCCGACACCTGCCGCTACCGCCACCGAGGTACCCGCAGAGACCGCCGGCCGCGCGCCTGCCACGCACGATCCTCTGGCGATGTCGAGCCTGTGGCAACTGACACTCGGCATGCTCGTGGTGCTGGGCCTGATTCTTGCGCTGGCGTGGTTGCTCAAGCGCAGCGGGCGCTTCCAGGCAGCAGCGGGCGGTGGCCTGCGCGTTCTCGGCGGCCTGTCGATGGGGGCGCGCGAACGCGTCGTGTTGATTCAGGCCGGTGAAACACAATTGCTGCTCGGCGTCGCTCCCGGGCGCGTGCAGACGCTGCATGTGCTCGAGCAACCCCTGGCCGCGGGCGATGCGTTGCCGGGCGGTGGTTTCGCCGAGCAGTTGGCGCGGGTTATCGGCAGGGGGAAATCGGCATGAAACGGCTGTTGTTCTGGGTCACGTTGTTGTTGAGTCTGTCACCGGTGATGGCTCTGGCCGAGCCCGGCCTGGCGGCGCTCAAAGTGGAGCCGGGTAAGGACGGTTCAGAAACCTACACCGTGACGATTCAGGTGCTGCTGTTCATGACAGCGCTCAGCCTGCTGCCGGCGGCGCTGATGATGATGACCTCGTTCACGCGCATCATCATTGTCCTGGCGATACTGCGCCAGGCACTGGGCACGCAATCCTCGCCGTCCAATCAGGTATTGGTGGGTCTGGCGCTGTTTCTCAGCCTGTTCATCATGATGCCGGTGTTCGATAAAGTTTACGACAGCGCCCTGGAGCCCTACCTTGATGAGCAAATGCCGGCTCAGGACGCGCTGCAGCATGCCGCCGTGCCGTTGCGTCAGTTCATGCTGGCACAGACACGCGATGATGATCTCACTTTGTTTGCCAATATCTCCAACGCCGGTCAGTTCGCCGGTCCGGACGACGTGCCGTTTTCGCTGCTGATGCCGGCGTTTGTCACCAGTGAGCTGAAAACCGCTTTCCAGATCGGTTTCCTGATACTGATCCCCTTTCTGGTTATCGATCTGGTGATTGCCACCTTGTTGATGTCTATGGGCATGATGATGCTTTCGCCGATGATTATTTCATTGCCGTTCAAAATCATGTTGTTTGTTTTAATCGATGGCTGGTCCCTGATTATGGGTACGCTGGCCTCCAGTTTTAGCGTCTAGGAGCTGGTCCATGACACCGGAAACTGTTCTCGATATCGGCACTCAGGCGATGGAGGTCACGGCGCTGCTGTCGGCACCGCTGCTGCTGTCGGCGCTGGTGGTGGGTTTGCTCATCGGCATGCTGCAGGCCGCCACCCAGATCAATGAAATGACCCTGACCTTTGTCCCCAAGCTGATTGTGGTGGGTCTGGTGATACTGTTCGCCGGCCCGGCCCTGCTGAACACCCTGATGGGATTCACCACCGGGCTTATCGGACGCATTCCGGAACTGATCGGTTAAGCCCATGAGCAATGCGGCCATGCTCTTTACCGGCGCCGACGTCAATTCATGGGCGGGTGGTCTGGTCTGGCCGTTCACGCGTATCGCGGCGATGCTGACGATCGCGCCGATTTTCGGCGCCCGCGTAGTGCCGCTGCGGGTGCGGCTGGTTATCGCCCTGCTGCTGACCTGGGTCGTGCTGCCGGTGATTCCGCGCGTACCGGTGATCGATCCGCTGTCTGCAGCCAGCGCCCTGGTGACCCTGCAGCAAATTCTCATCGGCCTGGCGATCGGCTTCAGTTTGCAGCTGGTGCTGGCCACGCTGGTGGTCGCCGGACAGACCATCGCCATGGGCATGGGGCTGGGCTTCGCGCAGATGGTCGATCCCCAGAACGGCGTCAGCGTACCGGTCATCGGCCAATATTATCTGGTCATCGCCACGTTACTGTTTCTGGCGCTCAACGGCCACCTGGCGCTGCTGCGCGTACTGGTGGACAGTTTTCAGTCGTTACCGATCGGCCTCGATGCGTTGTCGCGTGATGATTTTCGCAGTGTCGCCCACTGGGGCGTGCGCATGTTCGGCGACGCGATGATGGTCGCACTGCCGGCGGTCACCGCGATCCTGCTGGTGAACCTGTGTTTCGGTGTGATCAGCCGCGCGGCGCCGCAGCTGAATATTTTCGGCGTCGGCTTCCCGATGACCCTGATGCTGGGTTTCATTATTCTGGTGTTTGCCCTGGCCAGCCTGCTACCGGAACTCCAGCAGATGCTGGACGAAGCGCTGAGGGCGGCCGCCTCACTCGGCGGCGGGGGGCCCTGAGATGGCCCAGGAGAACGAGGACGGTCAGGAGAAAACCGAACAGGCGACCCCCAAGCGCCTTGAGGAAGGACGCAAAAAAGGCCAGGTGCCCCGATCGCGGGAGCTGACCACCACCGCTATGCTGTTGGTTGGTGCGCTGTCGTTGTCCTTGATGGGCGGCGAGATGATTGAACGGGTCGGCCAGTTGATGCACAACGGCCTGGCCCTCGAACGGGCCAAGGTCTTTGACCGCTGGGCGGTGATCGATCAGTTGGGTACAGCGATCGGCGATGCCGCGTTGCTGATGGCGCCTTTTTTGCTGATCATGGTGGTTACCGCGTTCGCCGCGCCGGTGGCGCTCGGCGGCTGGGCGTTCAGCACCGAGGCGCTTGCGTTCAAGCCGGGGAAAATCAATCCGCTGGCGGGCCTCAGGCGGATGTTCAGTCAGCGCGGGCTGGTGGAAGTGGTCAAGGCGCTGGCCAAGTTTGCGCTCATCGGTTCCATCGGCGCCGGTTTACTCTGGTACTACATGCCCGAACTGCTGGTGCTCGGCCGACAGTCGTTGCCCGCGGGCCTGGCACACAGCGGCGGCATCCTCTCCCAGTCTTTTATCCTGCTGAGCGCCTCGCTGCTGTTGATCGTCGCTATCGACGTGCCGTTCCAGCTCTGGGACCACGCCAAGAACATGAAAATGACGCGCCAGGAAGTGCGCGATGAGCAGAAGAACAGCGAAGGCAAGCCGGAGATCAAATCGCGCATCCGCCAACTGCAGCGCGAGGTCGCGCAGCGGCGCATGATGGAGGAGATACCGCACGCCGATGTGGTGATCACCAATCCGAGCCATTACGCGGTGGCGTTGCGCTACAACGCCGAAAAGATGGCCGCTCCGGTGGTCATCGCCAAAGGCGTGGAGCTTGTCGCCGGCCAGATTCGTACGGTCGCCGCGGCTCACAAGGTGCCGCTGTACGAGGCGCCGCCTCTGGCCCGCGCGCTCTATTACAGCACCGACATCAACCAACAGGTCCCGGCCGGTTTGTACCTGGCCGTGGCGCAGATTCTTGCCTACATCTTCCAGCTGAAAGCCAGCGCGCACGGCGGGCCGTTACCCGTTGGACCCGGCAAGGTGGAAGTGTCGGACGAATTCTTCCAGGGGCCGGGAACCGCTACCGGTCACGAACGCGGCCACGCCGATGAATAAGCTACGGCGTGCTCTAAGCGACAACAGGTGTAACTATGGCAACTGATGCATTAATTCCGAGCCTGCGCGCCATCGGCCGTCAGGGGCTGGGGGCGCCGATCCTGCTGGTGATGATGCTGGCGATGGTGATTATTCCCTTGCCGCCCATCGCCCTGGACATGTTCTTCACTTTTAATATCACGCTGTCGCTGGTGGTGTTGATGGTGACCATCTATGCGCTGCGACCGCTCGATTTCGGTATCTTTCCCACGGTGCTGCTGGTCACCACGCTGTTGCGTCTGGCGTTGAACGTCGCCTCCACCCGGGTCGTGTTGCTGAACGGACATACCGGTACGGGGGCAGCCGGTAAAGTCATCGAATCGTTCGGTGAATTTGTCGTCGGCGGTAACTACGCAGTGGGTCTGGTGGTGTTCGCCATCCTTGTCATTATCAATTTTGTCGTGGTCACCAAGGGCGCCGGGCGAGTCTCGGAAGTCAGCGCCCGCTTTACCCTCGATGCCATGCCCGGCAAACAGATGGCGATCGATGCCGATATGAACGCCGGGCTGATTACCCAGGAAGACGCCCGAGCGCGACGCGAGGATATCGCCAGCGAAGCGGATTTTTACGGCGCCATGGACGGTGCCAGCAAGTTCGTCCGTGGTGACGCCATCGCCGGCATCCTGATTCTGTTTATCAATATTATCGGCGGGCTGGCGATCGGTACGCTGCAGTTCGGCCTGGACATCGGTGAGGCCATGCGCAATTACACGCTGCTCACCATCGGTGACGGGCTGGTGGCGCAGATTCCCTCCCTGGTGCTGTCCTCGGCGACGGCGATTATCGTCACGCGTGTCTCCAGTAAGAACAAAATGTCCGAACAGGTCTTTGACCAGATGTTCGGTAATCCCATGGTGCTGGGAGTCTCGGGCGGCATTATCGGTTTCATGGGGCTGATTCCGGGCATGCCGAACCTGGCGTTCCTGTCGCTGGCGGCACTGGCCGGTGGCGGCTCGTATCTCACCTGGAAACGCCAACAGCAGGAACTGCTGCCGGTTGAGGAGCCGGTAGAGGAAGAGGCAGCGCCGAGCGAGGCGCGCGACTTGAGCTGGGAGGATGTCGGCGCCGTTGACATCATCGGCCTGGAGGTGGGGTATCGACTGATTCCGCTGGTCGATCGGGCCCAGGGTGGCCAGATGATGGACCGCATAAAGGGGGTGCGTAAAAAACTTTCGCAGGAGCTCGGTTTTCTGATTCAACCGGTGCACATCCGCGACAATCTCGAATTATCGCCCAACGCTTACCGTATTTTGCTGATGGGTGTGCCGGTCGGTGAGGCGGAGATTTACCCGGACCGGGACCTGGCGATCAATCCGGGCAGGGTGTTCGGCAACTTGCAGGGCATCGAGACCCGCGACCCGGCGTTCGGTTTGCCGGCGGTATGGATTCCGATCACCGAGCGGGACAACGCGCGGACGCTTGGATATACCGTGGTCGACTCCAGTACCGTGGTTGCCACCCACCTCAGCGAACTGCTGCAAGGTCACGCCCACGAACTTATCGGCCACGAAGAAGTCCAGCAGCTGCTCGATGTGCTGGCCAAGAGTACGCCCAAGCTGGTCGAAGACCTGGTGCCCAAAACCCTGTCTCTCGGCGTGGTTTTGCGCGTGCTGCAAAATTTGCTCGAAGAGCGCATCCCCGTCCGCGACATGCGCACCATTGCCGAGACACTCGCCGAAACCGGAGCCAGGAGTCAAGATCCTGGCGCTTTGACCGCCGGGGTACGAGTCGCGCTGGGTCGATCAATTATCCAGCATATCAATGGGATGGAAGCCGAAGTCCCGGTTATCACGCTCGATCCTTCACTGGAACAGATATTGCAATCGTCAGTTCAAGGACTGTCCGAGGGGGGCGCCGGCATAGAGCCCGGTCTGGCGGAACGGATGCACCGTTCGCTGGCCGAAAGCGCGCAGCGCCAGGAAGCGGCAGGTCAGCCGGCGATTCTGCTGGTGACGCCGCCGCTGCGCCCCTGGCTGGCCAAACTGGTGCGCCACAGCATTCCGATGCTGCGGGTGTTGGCCTACAACGAAATACCGGATAACAAACAGATCAAAGTGGTTGCCAACATTGGCACAGATGCGCCGAGTCTCGGTGTACAGAGCAACAGGAGCCCGGCAGCATGAACGTAGCGGCGAATCATAAAGACAAAGGCGCGGGCGCCTTACGGATCAGTGGGGTGTTGAGATGAAGGTGAAACGCTTCTTTGCGCCTGACATGCGCCAGGCAATAAAAAAAGTACGCGACGAGCAGGGCCCCGACGCGGTGATTCTCTCCAACCGCCAAGTTGACGGGGGCATCGAAATCGTCGCGGCGATCGACTATGACGAATCGCTGTTTGAAGCCTCAGCGGTCGCCGACGATCAGAAGTCTTCGGCCGTGCCATCTAATACAGCTCCGGACAAAGACACCACGGCGGACCCGACGCCCGCCGCCGCGCCCGCGCCACGACGTACACGCAACGCCGTGCCGGGCGACTGGGTGCAGGATCCGGCGATCGTCTCCATGCGCGAGGAGATCCATCAGTTGCGTGGGCTGCTGGAAAACCAACTGGCGCATCTGGCCTGGAGCGACCGGGAGCGGCGCGAACCGCTGCACACTGAGGTCATGCGTCGGCTCAGCGCCATGGAATTGGATAGCGCGCTGGTCGAGCGCGTCTCGGCGCCGGCGCGCCAGGCGCGCGATAGCCAGCACGCCTGGGAGCTGGCCCTGGACGAACTCTCGGCGACCCTTCCGATCGCCGATAACGATTTTCTCGACCACGGGGGCATTGTCGCCCTGGTCGGCTCCACCGGCGTCGGCAAGACCACCAGCATTGCCAAACTGGCGGCGCGCTATGTGCTGCGTCACGGTCGTCGCCATGTCGCGTTGGTGACCACCGATAGCTATCGTATCGGCGCGCACGAACAACTGATGACTTACGGACGCCTGCTCGGTATTCCCGTGCAGGTGGCCTCCGATCACAAAGAACTGCGCTCCACTCTCAACAGCCTGGCCGACAAACGCCTGGTGCTGATCGATACCGCCGGCATGAGCCAGCGCGATGTGCGCCTGAGCGAGCAGTTCGCCACCCTGGCCGACAGCGGCATGCCGATTCGCACCCTGCTGGTGCTCTCCGCCACGCTGCATCCTTCGGTTCTGGATGAGACTATCCGAGCCTTTTCCGGTGTCGCCTTCGAAGGCGCCATTCTGACCAAGCTCGACGAAGCGGCAAGTCTCGGCGGGGTGCTCTCCAACTTGATCCGGCAGCGGCTGGCGCTGATGTTTGTCACCAACGGTCAGCGGGTGCCCGAGGACATGCAGCCGGCCCGCGCGCAGAGCCTGGTTGAGCAGGCCGCGGCGCTGCAGTGCAGCAGTGAGTTGCCCGCCGACGCGGTTATGGCCGAACAGTTTGGAGGCGTGAGAACGAATGTTCTTGTCTGAGTTGCGAGTGGATCAGGCGGCTGGATTACGACGCATGGCTAAACCCGAACCGGTAAGAGTCATCAGCGTGACCAGCGGTAAGGGTGGCGTCGGCAAGACCAATATTTCGGTCAATCTGGCGGTGGCGATGTCTGATGCGGGCAAGCGCGTGATGTTGATGGACGCCGATCTGGGTCTGGCCAATGTCGATGTGCTGCTCGGGCTGCACCCGACGAGCAATCTGTCGCACGTCATTGACGGTGTGCGCACCCTTGAAGAAGTCATCGTCGAGGGCCCGGCGGGGATTATGGTGGTGCCGGCGGCCTCGGGAGTGAAGCGCCTGGCGGAGCTCGACACTATGGAAAATGCCGGTCTGATTCGTGCCTTCAGCGAGCTCAACCATCCGGTGGATACGCTGATTATCGATACCGCTGCGGGCATCAATGAAAGCGTCACCAGTTTCAGTCGTGCGGCGCAGGAAGTGTTGGTGGTGGTATGCGACGAGCCGGCATCGATCACCGACGCCTATGCGCTGATCAAAGTTCTGAGCTCTGAGTACGGCATCCAGCGTTTCCGGGTGCTGGCCAATCAGGTCCAAAGTGTCCAGGAGGGAAGGGAATTGTTTAACAAGATATCACGTGTAACCGACCGCTATCTCGATGTAACACTGCAGTTCATGGGTGTGGTGCCGCACGACGAATATCTGCGCAAGGCGGTACGCAAGCAGCGCGCCGTGGTGCAGGCGTACCCACGCAGCCGCTCGGCGGTTGCGTTTAAAAATCTGGCGCAGAAAACGGATAAATGGCCGGCGCCTTCGCTAGCCGGTGGACATCTGGAGTTTTTTGTAGAGCGCCTTATCCAGTCGCACAACGGACACATGGAGATACCGGTATGAATGGAGCCGCTATGTACGTGACCAACCCTGATATTGAAAGCGATGACCTGGTAACCAAGCACGCCGCCCTGGTCAAACGCATCGCCTATCACCTCATGAGTCGACTGCCGCCGAGCGTGCAGGCCGATGACCTCATACAGGCCGGCATGATCGGCCTGTTGGAGGCCTCGCGCAACTACGACGCCTCGCAAGGCGCGAGCTTCGAGACCTACGCCGGTATTCGGATCCGCGGCGCCATGCTCGATGAGATCCGACGCACCGACTGGACGCCGCGCTCGGTGCACCGCAAGGCCCGCCAGGTGGCCGAAGCCGTGCGGGAGATCGAGAACCAGGAGGGGCGCGACGCGCGTGATGTCGAAGTGGCCGCCAAACTGGGTATGACCCTCAATGAATACCACCGTATTCTTCAGGATGCCACCGGCTGCCGGGTCTTCAGCATCGACGACGGCGGTATCAACGGCGAGGATCATCCGCAGCCGCCGGCGGACCCGCGCCGTAATGAGCCGCTCGACAGCTTGCACACCGAGGATTTCAAGTCGGCGCTGGCCGAGTCGATCTCCAACCTGCCCGAGCGCGAGCGGCTGGTGATGGCCATGTACTACGACGAAGAGCTCAATCTGCGCGAGATCGGCGAAGTACTGGGGGTCAGCGAGTCCCGCGTCTGCCAGATACACGGCCAGGCGCTGATCCGGCTGCGCGCCCGCATGACCGAGTGGACCAGCGATTGAACCAAAGAACTGGGACAACATGCCGCAATATTACCGAGCACAACTACTCCGCTGCGGGAGGCTATTTTGGATAAGGACATGAAGATCCTGATTGTGGACGATTTTTCCACAATGAGGCGGATTATCAAAAACCTGCTGCGCGACCTGGGTTTTAACAATACCCAGGAAGCCGACGACGGCAATAGCGCGTTGCCGATGTTGCAAAACGGCAATTTTGATTTTCTGGTGACCGATTGGAACATGCCGGGGATGACGGGCATCGAGCTGCTGAAGGCGGTGCGCGCCGAGGCTAAGCTGAAACCCCTGCCGGTCCTGATGGTTACCGCCGAATCCAAGCGGGAACAGATTATCGAAGCCGCACAGGCCGGGGTGAATGGCTATATTGTCAAGCCGTTCACCGCCGTCACCCTGAAGGAGAAGATCGACAAGATCTTTGAGCGCATAGCAGCCACGGCGGAGTGAGCATGGAAGCGGTAAAAAGCAAAAATAATGACGCCATGTTGACGCAGGCGCGTTCATTAGTGGCCGAACTCGAGGCCGGCAACGTGATCGCGGCCGAACAGGTGATCGACGAACTGGGGCGCATACGCGAACAGAGTCTGTTCCGCGAGCTGGGTAAGATGACCCGTCAGTTGCACGATTCACTGACCAGTTTTGCGGTGGATTCGCGCATGCACTCGCTGGCCGAGTCGGATATCCCCGACGCCAAGGCGCGTCTGAATCACGTTATCACCATGACCGAGGATTCTGCCAATCGGACGCTCACTGCGGTCGAGAGCACCTTACCGATCGCCGAACAGTTGCAGCGCAGTGCCGGCGACCTGCACGAAAAATGGGGGCGGTTTCGGAACAAGGACATGAACGTCGACGAATTCCGCAGCATGAGCAAGGAGATCGACGACTTTCTCAGTGTGACCTGCGATAACGCCGGGCAGATTCACGGCAATCTGTCGGAGGTGATGATGGCGCAGGGTTTTCAGGACCTCACCGGGCAGATTATCCGGCGAGTGATCAACCTGGTACAGGAAGTGGAGGACAACCTGGTCGAACTGATCCGGCTCTCGGGTGGCATCGAGACCGAAGTCGCCACCGAGCAAATGGCAGCGGAAAAATCAGCGCAGGACGCGGATCTCATGCAGGGCCTGGGGCCGCGGGTGCCGGGCACCAGCGAAAACGCCGGATCGGTGTCAGGCCAGGACGAAGTGGATGACCTATTGTCGAGTTTGGGTTTCTGAGGGAAGGAACGGATGAGTATTGACGCCGACGATGAGATTCTGCAGGACTTTCTGGTCGAGGCCGGCGAGATTCTGGAGCGTCTGAACGAAGAGTTGGTTGAGCTGGAGCAGCGTCCCAACGACGTCGACTTGCTGAATGCCGTGTTTCGTGGTTTTCATACCATAAAAGGCGGTGCAAGTTTTCTCAGTCTCGATGGCCTGGTCGAGGTCTGTCACCGCGCCGAAGACGTCTTCAATGTGTTGCGCAACGGCGAACGCAGTGTCGATACCGCCTTGATGGACACAGTGTTGCAGGTCCTCGACGTGGTCAACACCATGTTTGCCGAAGTGCAGGGTGGCAGTATGCCCACCCCGGCCGATCCTGCGCTGCTGCTGGCCCTTGAAGGCCTGACGGCCGCTGCGGCGCCAGCGACAGCGGCGGTCGAACCCGGTGCGCCCAAGGAGGCCCCGCCGCCGGCCGATGCGGACGCCGAATTCGAAGCGATGCTGGAACACTCCGGCACCGCGCCCGACGACGCCCCGGCCGCCGGCGCGCAGACAGTTTCCGGATCCGACGATATTACCGAGGACGAGTTTGATGCACTGCTCGACCGCCTGCACGGCGCCGGCAAGGCACCTGCGGCGGACGCCGTTTCGCCAGCGCCCGAAACCCCGCCGGCGACTCCGGCGGCCGGTGAGGAGATCACCGAGGACGAATTCGAAGCCCTCTTGGATGAGTTGCATGGCTCCGGCAAGGCACCGAGTCCGAGCGCCGATACACTCGCCCAACCTGTGCCGGCACCCGTGGTCGACACGCCCTCGCCCGCCGCTGCACCCGCCGAGCCGGCCAAGAGCGCGGTCGCGCCGTCGTCGAGCAAAGCGGAAGCCACGGTGCGCGTCGACACCAGGCGCCTGGACGAAATCATGAATATGGTCGGTGAGCTGGTGCTGGCGCGCAATCGCCTGGCGACGCTCAAAGAGTCGATGTCCAACGAGGAGATGTCTAAGGCCATCTCCAATCTCGATGTGGTTACCGCGGATCTGCAGAATGCGGTGATGAAAACGCGCATGCAACCGATCAAAAAGGTTTTCGGGCGGTTTCCGCGTGTAGTGCGGGACCTGGCCCGAAGTCTCAACAAGGAAGTCAACCTGGAGCTTCAGGGCGAAGAGACCGATCTGGACAAGAATCTGGTCGAGGCGCTGGCCGATCCTCTGGTACATCTGGTGCGCAACGCCGTGGATCACGGCATCGAGGATCCGCAACAACGCGAAGCGGCCGGCAAGTCACGGGCGGGCACAGTGCTTCTTTGCGCCGAGCAGGAAGGCGACCACATCTTGTTGTCGATCAAAGACGACGGCAAGGGTATGGATCCGGTCAAATTGCGGGAAAAAGCGGTCGAGAAAGGTCTTATGGACGCTGACGCCGCCGCTCGGCTCGATGATCGCGATGCCTACAATCTGATTTTCGCCGCCGGTTTTTCAACCAAAGAAGAAATCTCCGATGTGTCCGGGCGCGGGGTCGGCATGGACGTGGTGAAGACCCGCATCGGCCAGCTCAACGGAACCGTCGAAATCGATTCGGAACTCGGCAAAGGCACCCGCCTGATGATCCGCGTGCCATTGACGCTGGCCATTATGCCGACGTTGATGGTCAAAATCGGCGAGCAGCCATTCGCCTTGCCGCTCGGCAGTGTCAGTGAGATTTTCGATCTCGATGAAACACGCACCAATACCGTCGACGGTCAGCTGTGCGTGATGGTGCGTCAGAAGGCGTTACCGTTGTATTTCCTGCGCGACTGGCTGGTTACGGCCGGGAGCCAGACGGCGCTCAGCAGTGTCAGTCATGTGGTGGTGGTGCACGTGGGCAGCCAGAAGGTTGGCTTTGTCGTCGAGCAGTTGGTCGGACAGGAAGAGGTCGTGATCAAGCCGCTGGGTGCTTTTCTGCATGGTCTGGCGGGGTTTGCCGGCGCCACGATTACCGGCGATGGGCGCATCGCACTGATTCTCGATGTGCCCAGTCTGATGAAAGCCTACGCACGGCACCTGTAAAAGGATGAACAGTGACCCGCAAGCGCCAATACCGGGGGCAGCCAGGCAGAGAGAGCGGCGCGGCCTATCGCGCCGCTTTCTCTGATATGTGCGCTTTTCTCGTAGCTCAGGATCGGAGCGCATGATAACCCGCGTTCTGGTGGTCGATGATTCAGGTTTTTTCCGTCGCCGTATCGTGGAAATGCTGGAAGCCGACGCCCGTATCCGGGTTGTCGGCACCGCGGTCAACGGTAAGGAGGCGGTCGAACAGGTCGCGGCTCTGAAGCCCGATGTGGTCACCATGGACATTGAAATGCCGGTCATGGACGGCATTACGGCGGTGCGCCAGATCATGGCGACCCACCCGACCCCGGTGCTGATGTTTTCCTCTCTGACGCACGACGGCGCCCGCGCCACCCTGGACGCGTTGGAGGCCGGTGCCGTCGACTTCCTACCCAAGCGTTTCGATGAGATCGCCAGCGACCGGGACCAGGCTCAGTTGCTGCTGCGCCGGCGTATTCACGCCGTCTCGAGACGTCAGCAGGTAGCTCACTCCGGTGGGGCCGAGGCGTCGGCCCGCGGCGCTCGCGTCGGGGCCCGAGCCGTCCCGGCTGCGCCGCTGCGAATCAAACGCGGTCAGTTCCAGGTGGTGGCCGTAGCCAGTTCCACCGGCGGGCCGGTGGCGCTGACGCAGGTGCTGACCAGACTGCCCGCCGATCTCCATGCCCCGGTGGTGGTCGTGCAGCACATGCCGGCAAGCTTTACTCCGGCCTTTGCCCAGCGCCTCGACCAGCAATGCGCGGTCAGCGTCAAGGAAGCCGCCGACGGCGACCGGCTGCAGGCCGGGCATGTCTACATCGCACCCGGCGGTCGTCAAATGACCTTTGCCCAGCACGGCGGTGAAATCCAGATTCGTATCGAGGACGGAGCGCCTGAGTTGCACTACAGGCCCTGCGCCGACGTCAGCTTTACTTCGATTGCCGAGGTCTGCGGCGGCCGGGTCCTGGCACTGGTGTTGACGGGCATGGGCGCGGATGGCCGCGAGGGCGCGCGGGCGCTGAAAACCCAAGGCGCCACCGTGTGGAGCCAGGATGAGGCCAGCAGTGTCATCTATGGCATGCCCATGGCCGTGGCCGAAGCCGGCCTCAGCGATCAGATCATCCCATTGGGCGATATCGCTCCCTCGCTGGTAGTGGCGCTGGGGGGCTAAGCGTGGATATCCTCAGCCTGGCCGGTATTTTGGTGGCCCTGGTGGCGATACTGGGTGGCAATCTGCTCGAAGGCGGCCACACCTCTTCGCTGGTGCAGCTCACCGCCTTCGTCATTGTCGGGGGCGGCACACTGGGTGCGGTGATGGTGCAAACGCCGATGCGTACCTTTGTGCGCGCCATGAAAATTGCGGTTTGGGTTCTGTTACCGGTGAAACTTTATCCGGAAGAAGTGGCGGAAAAGATCGTCAACTGGAGCAATATCGCCCGCCGCGAAGGTCTGCTGGGTCTGGAGGCCATTGCCGAGGACGAGCCGGACGCCTTTGCCCGCAAGGGGTTGCAACTGCTGGTCGACGGCAGCGAGCCGGAAATCATCCGGGGCATTCTCGAGGTGGAAATTGACAGTCGTGAACACGACGACATTCAGGCCGCCAAGGTGTTCGACGGCATGGGCGGTTACAGCCCGACAATCGGCATTATTGGCGCGGTTATGGGCCTGATACACGTGATGAATAATCTTGCCGATCCCTCCAAACTCGGCAGCGGCATCGCCACAGCGTTTGTCGCGACGATCTATGGGGTGGGGATGGCCAATTTACTGTTTCTGCCGATGGCCAACAAGCTCAAGAGCCAGGTGCACAGCCAGACGCAGTTTCGCGAAATGATCGTCGAGGGCGTGATTTCCATCGCCGAAGGCGAAAACCCGCGCAACATCGAGACCAAGTTGCAGGGATACTATCAGTAGCTTGTGCCATGGCCAGAAAAAAACGCCTCGAAGAACACGAAAACCACGAACGCTGGTTGGTCTCGTACGCTGATTTTATTACGCTGCTGTTTGCTTTCTTCGTCGTCATGTATTCGATTTCTTCCGTGAATGAAGGTAAATACCGGGTGCTTTCCGATGCCATTGTAGCCGCCTTCCGTAGCCCGGCGCGCAGCATGGAGCCGATCCAGGTCGGCAAGATGATGCGCGCACCGGTCCAGTCCGATAAACCCTTCGACCAGAACAAGCCGGTCATCCAGGTGTTCAAAGTACCGCTCCCGGAGAATCCGGTAGAGGAGCGCGCTGAGAGCCTGGATTCCCAGGCGCCGGCTCTGCAGCTTGAGCGTAAGTCCGCGCCGGAGGAAAAGCCCGCGCCGGAGAAACAGTCCGCCGCCGAGGCACAACCTGCACTTGACGACGCTGCGCGAAAGCTCGCCGACAGCATTGAAAAAGCCATGGCCGGACTCATGCAACAGGGGTTGATAGAAGTGCGTCGCGACAAGCGCTGGATCGAGGTGGAGATCAAGTCCAGTATTTTGTTCAGCTCCGGTAACGCGCTGCTGGCGGCGCAGGCGCAACCGGTACTGCGTCAACTGGCCAAGACCTTGGCGCCGCTGCACAACATCATTCATGTCGAAGGTTTTACCGACAACGTGCCGATCAATACGTTTGAATTTCGTTCCAACTGGGAGCTGTCGGCGGCGCGCGCGGCCAGTGTAGTGCATCTGTTTACCAGTCTGGGCATCGATCCGCAGCGTATGGCCGCTATCGGCTACGGTGAGTTCCGGCCGATAGCCACGAATGCGACGCCCGAAGGTCGTGCGCGCAATCGCCGTGTCGTCCTGGTGATTATGTCCGGCACCGACGCGCGCGTCAGTGAACGTCTCAACCATCTGCAGACACTGCGTGAGGGCGGCAGCGAGCCCGACGCCGCGGTGCCGGCGGTCACACCGCCTGCAGTACCCGTTCTCAGTACCAGCGCGGAATCCGAGCGATGAAGGTGTGGACCGTTTCCAATCAAAAAGGCGGAGTGGGTAAAACCACCACGGCGGTCAGTCTGGGGGGATTGCTGGCCGCCCAGGGTGAGCGGGTGTTGTTAGTCGATCTGGATCCGCAGGGGTCGCTGAGCGTCTATTTCCGCTGCAATCCGGATAACATGGAATACAGCGTCTACTCGCTGTTCCAGGCGCGCGCCAACCAGCGCCCGCCGCCGCCGCCCGACTCGCTGCTGCAGACAACGGGCATCGACGGTTTGTCGCTGCTGCCGGCTTCAACCTCAATGGCGACGCTCGACCGGCAGTTGGGCGCGCAGGGAGGGATGGGATTGGTGGTGCGCGAGGCGCTGGTGCATCTGCAGACCCATTTCGATTATGTGTTGATGGACTGTCCACCGATGTTGGGCATGCTGATGGTGAATGCGCTGGCCGCCTGCGAGCGGCTGTTGATCCCGGTACAAACCGAATTCCTCGCCCTGAAAGGACTGGAGCGGATGCTCGGCACACTGCAGATGATCGGCCGCTCGCGCGGCGATCCCCTGCCTTACACAATTATCCCGACGTTCTTCGACCGACGTACGCGTGCTTCGACCGACGCTTTGCATGCGCTGCGTGATAAGCACGCCGAACACCTTTGGGCGCGAGTGATCCCGATCGATACTCAGTTTCGTGAAGCCAGTCGCGGGGGGCTGCCAATCAACGTCTATAGCCCGACGGCGCGCGGTACCGAGGCTTATGCCTCGCTGCTGCGCTGGTTACAGGCCGCGCCAGTCACTGCCCCGGCGCAGATCAGCGCAGGCGCGGCATCATGAAGACCTCAAACCGGCAAACGCAGGTGATCGATCAGAAACAAGCATTGGGCGCTTACCTGGGCGAGTTGCTGGATCTGCCGGCGACCGCGTTGGAGGCATCGCCTAGTGCGCCCGCGGAGGCGCTTAGTGTTTCATCTGCGCCGAGCAGCCCGGCTGGCGCACCCTCCAAGACCGTCGAGGACATTTTGCCCACAGCGCTCTCCGGCAATGCCGCGCCGGTGGAGGCGAGTGTGCCGCATTGGGCGGTAACGGATTTTCAGGCATTGCTGTTCGAAGTCGTCGGCCTGCGCCTGGCGGTGCCGTTGGCGAAACTCCACGGCGTGGTGAACGACTGCGGCGAGATCCTCACGGCGCGCGCGCACTTACCGCTGTGCATCGGCCAGATAGACTATCAGGGGCGGCAGTCACAGGTGGTCGACACCGCGCGCGTCGTGCTGCCCGCGCAACGCAGCGCGCAGCTGGAGAGTATCGGCACGGCGGCGCGTTTCCGGCACCTGGTCCTGATCGACGAGGGCCGCTGGGCGCTCGGCTGTGCGCGCGTTGGTGAGGTCATCGACCTGCGTTGTGTGGATATCAACTGGCGGGGTGCGGGCAGCCAGCGCTTATGGCTGGCCGGCACCGCGACCAAGCACGGTTGCGCGGTGCTCGACGTTGACCAGCTGAGCCAGGAGCTGGCCGCCTGGATGGCTTGATGACTTTTTTCTGGCACGAACTATGCAACTATTCATAGCAGCGAGCAGGGTGCCGGAAGTTTGACGGCTCCGGCCATCAGAACTAATCGAGGCGAGGTTTGGATATGACTAAGGCGGCAGCACAAGCTAGCTCAAATGACTCCATAATTCAGTGGGTTACTTTTCGGCTCGCGGACGAAATCTATGGCATCAATGTGATGCAGGTGCAGGAAGTGCTGCGGGTGACAGAAGTCGCTCCGGTGCCAGGTGCGCCGCACTACGTGCTGGGCATCATTAATCTGCGCGGCAATGTGGTGACGGTTATCGATACCCGCATCCGCCTCGGTCTGGCCACTACCGAAGTCACCGATGCCACGCGTATCGTGATTATCGAGGGTGCCCGGCACGTGGTCGGAATTCTCGTCGACTGCGTCGCCGAGGTGGTCGATCTACCGATGTCCGAAGTCGAGTCGGCGCCCAATGTCGGCAGTGACGAGAGCAATCGCTATATACAAGGTGTGGCCAGCCGGGACGAAGAATTGTTGATCCTGGTGGACCTCAACAAACTGCTCACGGACGAGGAATGGGACGAACTGGCCGATCTTTAGGCGACCGGTTCAAGATGGAACATCAGGCATGCAGTCATGGGCGAAATCGACAAGCTTCAGCCTGCCTATCAGATACCGCCGCCACGTCCGGCCGCCGGTGGCGGCAACCGTGCGCCGCAACGCAAGCCTGCCAGTCGTGATGCCGAGAAAGACAAGCAGCGTCGGCACAGCCCGGACGACGACAAAGCGGCTCATGTCGATGAATACGCCTGAGGTGCCATCATGACAGCGATACTGCTTAGCGTACTGGCCGTACTGGCCGCGACGACCCTGATCTACCAGGGCTACCGCTTACGCCAGGCGCGTCTGAGTGTCGCCGAGCTGAGTTACGACACTGGCAACCTGCGCGAGCGCCTGCAGCAACTGGAACAGGAAATCGGTGCCTTGTGCAGCGCTTCGATGGGTGCCGGAGAGCACGTGGTCCGACTCGAGCAGCAGGTGCAGCGCATTGTCGAGCGGCAGAATCGGCAGGATATGCGCGTGACCGTGGAACGCCCTTACTCCCAGGCCAGCCAACTGGCCACTCGCGGCGCGGATATCGACGAGCTGGTGGAGTCCTGCGGTCTGACCCGTGGGGAAGCCGAATTACTGATTATGATGCAGCGCGCCTCCTGATACGCGCGCCCGCGCCGGAGCCTGGCGCGGGTTTAACCGGGCACTTTCCCCGATAATTGATAGGCGAAGGCGATGACCTGCGCTACGGCGAGATACAGGCTTTGCGGAATTTCCTCACCCAACTCGACGCTGGACAGCAATCCGGCCAAAGGTTCGTTCTCCTGTAGCGGAATACCGTGTTGCCGGGCCAGGCGGACAATTTCATCGGCCACCTCGTTGCGGCCCCGGGCGGTGACACGCGGTGCGTTTTCGCCGTCGTACTGCAGGGCGATGGCCAAGGGCGTGGGTTGCGGTTTGTCGCTAGTCATGCCCGTTCGTTGATCAGCGGGCCGGGGGAGGATCTGTCGCTGTCCTGGAGACTGCCGAAACGGCAATTAATCTCGCCGACTTCCAGACCGACGGCGAGCATCGCCCTGCGCAGCTCGTGCAGATGAGCGTGCAGTAGCGGCAACGTCTCCTGGCGCGCGGCGCGGAAATGGGTCGAGACCTGTTCACCGCGCAAGTTGATCTGCGCCTGTAGCGGGCCCAGCCCGGGCAAATCGAAGGCCAGCTGCACACTCCACGAAGGCGCTGTCTGTTCGGGCTTTTCGTCATTGCCTTTGCCGTCGCGGTACAGGCGCGCCGACCACAGATCGATGTCCCCGCCTCGGCGGATCGGCAGATCGAATAACCACTCGGCCAACCGCGGCTCGCCGTCACGCGCCAGACTGGCGATTTGGTTGAGATGAATGCGCGTCAGCGCCGCCTCGGTTTGCTGTAACAGATCCGCGCGCAACTGGCCCAGGCGACCCAGCGCATCGAGGCCGGGCGCCACCACCGGCACCTGCGCAGTCGGCACCCCCCCCGGGAGCGGCGGCGCCGGCTGCCCGGCGGCGCCCGGCACGGTGCCGGCTGAGGCGCCGGTGCCGAGGCTTGGCGCTGCGCTCGGCCCTGGGCTCGAAACCGGGCTCGAAACCGGGCGTGACAAGGCATTGCCGGCCGCGCGAAGGGCGCGTTGCACGGCTTGTGGTAGCGGCGCGCTCGCCCCCGTAGGCTCTTTGCGCGGCACGCCGCCGGCGTGGGCTGCTGCTGTGGGTGGTTCGCGGGCGGGTGTCTGGGCGGTCGGGGTAGCCGCGGTGGCGGGTGCCGAAGGCGAGCCGCCAGGTGGGGCGGCGGGCGGCCGTCGGGCGGTGGGCGCCGGGGTGTTCTCGGCCGGCAGTTCGCGCAACAGCCCTTGCAGGCGCAGCAGCGCGGCTTTGAAGTCGCCGGCCAGAACGGCGGGTGTGGGCAACCGCGAGGACGCCTGCACCAGGTTCTGTTCGAGGAAGCTGCCGGAGCGCCCGATAGCGTTTTTCACCCCTTCAGCGCTGCTGAGCTGGCTACGATCCGGCAACTCCCGCACCAGTGTACGGATAACCGCATTGAGTGCCGGCGGCAGGCTGCCAGCCGGCGCCTGCGCCAGCTGCGCCACGCTGGCCAGTAGGGGTGTGCTGGCGCCATAGCGGGGCAGTAGCGTGCGGATGGCGCTGGCGGTGGCCGACTCCTGCAAGGCGGCGATCACTCGCAGCACCGGCTGCTCGCCCAGGCTGCGCACCTCCAGGGTCAGAACCTGCCCCGGCTTGAACGGCAGTGAAGACTCGGCACTGAGCTGCCGATGACTTAAGGCCAGCAACAGCTTGCCGGCGGTGTTTTCCACCACCGTGGCTTGCAGTAATTGCCCGACCTGTAGGGGGGGCGGAGCGGTCGGACCGGTTGCTCGGGTCGATGGTGGTAGGACGCCCGAAGTCGGGCCGGAGGGTTCCATAGCGTTGCCGCGGCGAATTTGAGTGGAACCTATACTGCAGCATTTGCCGACGGAAGTGAACGCCCCGGGGGCGGCCTGCGAACTTCATAATGGATGAAATCATGCACGAACGCAGATTATGGTACACCCGTCGCAACGGGGTGGTGCGTGGCCCGTACCCCGAGACACAGATCAGCCGTTACATTCTTCTAGGGCGGATTCGCGCGACCGATGAGGTTTGCTCCGAGGGCGGTCACTGGACATCGCTCGGGCAGCGAGCGGATCTGATTCCCGAGGTCATGAAGTTGCCGCCCAGCGAAGAAAACCGGCAAAAATTGTTCATGGCCCGCCTGCGCGAGGACGAACGCCGCCCGCGCGACCGGCGCGAGCAGACCGAGGCGGCCTCGGCGGCGACGCACGAACGGCGCAGCGGCCCCGATCGGCGCCGGGCGGAAAGCGCCGAAGTGCTGCGCGCCCGCCAATTACGCGCCCCGGCCGGGCGCCGTCACGGCACCCGCTACCGTTACCCGCTGGGCATTGCGCTGCTGGCGGTATTCGGTCTCCTGCTGGGATTCTTGTACGCCACCGACAGGTTCCCAAGCCCACAGCCGGAGTGCAGCCCCCCGGCTCGGCCCAGCGTCGTCGGGAAAGGTTGTAATCTTACCGGTCTGGAGGCCCAACAGGCCGGTTTGGCCGCTGCGCAGATGCGCAACACCCCACTGGATGCCGCCGAGCTCAGCGGCGCTTCCCTGCCGCTGGTCGGGGCCGGTAGCCGGACCCGGTAACCGCGCAGAGGGGTTTTCAGCGCAGATAAGCGGCGCCGAAACTTTCTGTTGTATACCGCCACACCTTTAGTGTCTCAGACCAGTAGTCGGCGGGCAGACCGGCCTTGCATTTGAGCTGCTCGAGAAAGGTTGCGGCAGTGGGCAGAGTTTCCCACACGGCAGGCAGAAATGTGCTACGACTGCCGCGCTCTTGCAGAATTAGACCGTCGCTACCCACGCGCAGCTGCGAGAGCAAATCCGCCTGACCGCTGAAGCGCAGTGCGGTTGGTGGGGACAGCACCGAGACCTGCAGCTCGAGGCCCGTCGTCTCCTCGGCGCGCAGCGGGCTGAAGCGCGGATCGCGGAACGCTGCAGCGAAGGCATTTTCGGCGACATCCACCCGCAGAGGGCGGCGTGCTTCCAGGCTGCCGATACAGCCGCGCAGCTTGCCGTGGCGGTGCAGGGTGACAAAACTGGCGCCAGGGCGGTTAAGCGGCGGGTGTGGGCTCGCGCTGACTGCCGGGGGGTGGGCCTCGGCAAGCCCGGATTTTACGGACTGGCGTGCCAGTTCCAGCAGCAGCGCGCGCTGAGACTCAGACAAAGGCATAAGCGCCATAGCCGACCACCCGGTCGCGACCGCCCGCCGTGTCGCCGGAGTTGCGCAGATCGAGGGTCGTGGCGTGCAGTTGATGGTGGCCTGCCGCCACTAGCAGGCCGTTGATCGGGATGCGTCCGCAGGCCTGGTGACAGCCGATGCCCTCGGGGTCGAGCCGTTCGATCGCCCGGGAGGTGGCAAGGTCCAGTTCCCGCGCACTGCGGTAGTCGTAGTAGTGACTGAGATCGGAACTGATCAACAGCAGCGTTTCGGGGCCGCCCCACAGGTGCTCCAAGAGTTCGGCGACAGACTCGGCGCTGGCTTCGCCGACCAGCAGCGGGATCAGGCTGAAGTCTTCGCCTAACAGTGTCTGCAGAAATGGCAGTTGCACTTCCAGGCTGTGTTCCTGACAGTGGGCCTCTTCGTTAATGTGTACGGAGGCCAGAGGCAACAGTGACTCCAGCGCGGCGCGGTCGAGTTTAACCCGTCCGAGCGGGGTGGAAAAAAAATCCATGGCGCTCGCCGCCAGGCCGGCGAAGGCGAGCCGGTGTGCGGGCCCCACCAGCACCACGCGGGTGATTGTACCGCGGCAGTGTTTCAGCAGTCGGTAGGCGTTGGCGGCGATCGCTGCGCAATACCGGTAGCCGGCGTGCGGCACGATCAGGGCCTTGGGGCGCCCGGGACCGGACGGGTCGGCGTGCAGCAGGGCCTCGATGTATCGGCGCAGCTGTGATGGCTGATCGGTATAGAACAGGCCGGCCACGGCGGGCTCACGGATCCGTATCACAAGCGCTACCTCCGAACCGGCGCTAAACACCGGTGCTCAGGCTATTAGATAGGCGCTGGCGCCGTCGAAATCAACCCATCTCAGATTTTCAGCAGAATCAGGCCCGCCAGCGGGGGCAGATCGAGGACGATGGAACAGGGTTGGTCCATCCACGGCACGGCTTCGGTGTCGTGCAGGCCCCACACTGGGAGGTTGCTGCCGCTGTAGTAACCCGAATCGGAATTCAGGCACAGGCGATACTGCCCGGCCTCAGGCACGCCGAGGCGAAAACCATTGCGCGGCACCGGCGTAAAATTGAGCGCCACCACCGAGATCTGCCCGCCGCCCCGGCGGTAATAACTCAATAGCGACTGGCTATCATCATGGCAGTCGATCCAGTGAAAACCCTGCGCCTCAAAGTCGTATTCATACAGGGCGGGTTGTTCGCGATACAGATGATTGAGATCGTGGATCAGGTGTTTCAGTCCGGCATGCCGTTCGTTGTGGAGCAGTTGCCAGTCGAGCGAGCCATCGAAATCCCATTCGGCGTACTGACCAAATTCGCTGCCCATGAAGAGCAGTTTTTTGCCCGGGTAACTGAACATGAAAGTGTACAGCAGGCGCAGGTTGGCAAAGCGTTGCCAGGCATCGCCCGGCATTTTTTCCAGCATGGAGCCCTTGCCGTGCACCACCTCGTCGTGCGAGAACGGCAGCACGAAATTCTCCTGAAAGGCGTACAGCAGGCCGAAGGTCAATTGGTGATGGTGGAATTTGCGGTGTACCGCTTCCTTGCTCATATACTCGAGCGTGTCGTGCATCCAGCCCATATTCCATTTCATGCTGAAGCCCAGGCCGCCGTCGTCGACCGGGCGTGTGACCTGCGGCCAGGCGGTGGACTCTTCGGCGATAATCATGCTGCCCGGCTGCTCAGCGTGGGTGACCTGATTCAGATGACGGAGGAAGTGGATGGCTTCGAGGTTTTCCCGGCCGCCGTGTTCATTGGGCATCCAGTCGCCGGGTTCGCGCGAATAGTCGAGGTAGAGCATTGAGGCGACGGCGTCGACGCGCAGGCCGTCGAGGTGCATCTCCTCCAGCCAGAACATGGCGCTGGAGATGAGAAAGTTGCGTACCTCGTTGCGGCCGTAATTGAATATCAATGTCCCCCAGTCGCGGTGTTCGCCGCGGCGAGGGTCCTCATGTTCGTACAAAGGGGTGCCGTCAAAGCGTGCCAGGGCGAAAGCATCCTTGGGGAAGTGCGCGGGCGCCCAGTCGAGGATCACGCCAATGCCGTGCTGATGGCAGTAGTCGACAAAGTAGCGAAAGTCCTCGGGCGTGCCGAAGCGACTGGTGGGCGCGAAATAGCCCGTCGTTTGGTAGCCCCAGGAGGCATCGAGGGGGTGCTCGGTAATGGGTAACAGCTCTATGTGGGTGAAACCGGTCTCCCGGACATAGTTGACCAGCCATTCGGCCAGAGTGCGGTAGTTGAGGAAGCCTCCTTCAGGATCACGCTGCCAGGAACCGAGGTGCACTTCATAGACGGACATGGGTTCGTGCAACCAGTCGCCGCGCGCGCGCGCCTGCATCCACTGGCTGTCGCCCCAGGCATACTCATGGTCGGGCTGAATGGCCGAGGCGGTGCCCGGGCGCATCTCAAAGCCCTGGCCATAGGGATCGGATTTGATCTGAATGGAGCCGTGCTGACGGTTGCGGATTTCAAATTTGTAAAACTGGTGTGCTTCCACGCCGGGTATGAACAGCTCCCAGACGCCGCTGCCGCCGCGCACCCGCATTGGGTGCCGGCGTCCGTCCCAGTGGTTCCAGTCACCGACGACGCTGACGCGCTCCGCCCCCGGAGCCCACACTGCAAAGCGGGTGCCGGCGACCTGGTCGACCACGCCGAGGTGCGCGCCAAACACCCGCCAGGCGTGTAGATGGCGGCCCTCGCCGAACAGATGCAGATCGAGATCGCCAACCAGCGGCGCGAAGCTGTAGGGGTCGTATTCGGTATGCCGGGTACCGTCGCGCTCGGTCCAGCTGAGGCGATAGTGGGACGCCAATGCGTCCAGCTCACCGCGCCACTCGAAAAGATCGGTGCCGGGGATACGCGAGAGCTTGGCGCCGGTTTCGACGATGCTGACGTCGTCGCAGTGGGGAAGAAAGGCGCGCACCAGGCCTTCACCGTTTTCCTGGTGAGGTCCCAGGACGTCGAAGGGATTGTGGTGGCGAGCTTCAATCAGGCGACGTAAAGGCTCGGCCAGTTGTTGTGCCGTGCCTTTACCGGCCGTCGAACTCCGACCTACAGAAGCTATGTCTCTATTCATAAAAGATGTTAAATTTCACCTTGCTGCCAAGATGGTAACATAGGCGGTGCCGTATTTAAGTCAGGTATGTTACCGGTGAACGGAAGTCACGCCGACAGGGGAGTTGTATGAATTCTGCGTCTACGCCACGCTTTGTCAGTCGTCTGACACGCGACACGTTGGCTTTGATACTGGCGGGAGGGCGGGGTTCCAGACTCAAGCAACTCACGCTCTGGCGCGCCAAACCGGCGGTGCCTTTCGGCGGCAAGTTCCGCATCATCGATTTCCCGCTGTCCAATTGCATGAATTCCGGCATTCGTCGTGTGGGTGTTTTGACGCAGTACAAGTCGCATTCACTGATCCAGCACATTCAGCGGGGCTGGAGTTTTTTGCGCGGCGAGTTTGGCGAATTCGTCGAATTACTGCCGGCCCAGCAGCGTATTCAATCGTCCTGGTACGCGGGCACCGCCGATGCGGTGTACCAGAATCTGGACATTATACGCATTCATAACCCCGAGTACGTGCTGATCCTGGCCGGGGACCACATCTACAAAATGGATTACGGCCCGATGATCGCCGAGCACGTGGAGAATTGCGCCGACATGACGGTGGCCTGCCTCGAGGTGGATTTGGAATCGGCCCGCTCGTTCGGCGTCATGACGGCTGACGCCGACGGCCGGGTGCGCGAGTTCAACGAAAAACCCGACCAGCCGGTGTCCATGCCCGGCAGAGATGATCTGGCGCTGGCGTCGATGGGGATTTATGTCTTCAACACCCGTTTTCTCTTTGAGCAGTTGATCAAAGACGCCGACAACGTTAACTCCGGCCACGATTTCGGCCACGATATCATTCCCAGTATCATCAGCCAGTACCGCGTGCATACCTACCGGTTCCGCGACGTACAGAGCGGACGTCAGGCCTACTGGCGGGACGTGGGTACCGTCGATGCCTTCTGGTCGGCCAATCTGGAGCTCATCGGCGTTACCCCCGAACTGAACCTGTACGACGTCGATTGGCCGATCTGGACCTATCAGGAGCAGATGCCGCCGGCCAAGTTTGTGTTCGACAATAATGAACGACGCGGCAGCGCGGTGGACTCGATGGTCTCGGGTGGTTGTGTGATTTCCGGCGCCAGCGTGCGCCACTCGCTGTTGTTCTCCAACGTCAAGGTCAACTCCTACGCGTTGTTGCAGCACGCGGTGGTGCTCCCCGACGTGCGCATTGGCCGGCACTGCCGCATCCAGAAAGCGGTCATCGACAAAGGCTGCATCGTGCCGCCGGGGACGGTGATCGGCGAGGATCCGGAACAGGACGCGCAGCGCTATCACGTCACGCCCGGCGGCGTGGTGCTGGTGACCCCGGAGATGCTCGGGCAGGAATTGCATCATGTCCGCTAGTGAGCCGTTGCGGGTGGTGTTGTGCTGGCACATGCACCAGCCACAGTATTGCGATCTGATCAGCGGCGAGTACAAGTTACCCTGGACCTACCTGCACGCGATCAAGGACTACGTCGACATGGCCGCGCACCTGGAGGCGGTGCCCGAGGCGCGCGCGGTGATCAATTTCGCCCCGGTGCTACTGGAGCAACTCGATGATTACGCCGCCCAGGTACGCGGTTATTTGCGTGACCACAAGGCGATTCGCGATCCGTTGCTGGCGGCGCTGGTAGCGCCGGTATTGCCGACCCACCCGGAACGGCGTCTGGAACTGATCAACGCCTGTCTGCGCGTCAACCGCGAACGCGTCATCGATCGTTTCCCGTCTTTCAGGCTGCTGGCGGAAATGGCCGGTCCGTTTATCGGCCATTGCGATTATCTGACCTATATCAGCGAGCAGTACCTCGCCGACCTGCTGTTCTGGTATCACCTTGGCTGGATCGGCGAGACGGTGCGCCGCAACGATCTGCGCGTACAGCGCTGGCAGGAGCAGGGCAGGAACTTTACCCTGCATGACCGACGCGAACTGCTGGTGCTGATCGGCGAGCTGCTCGGGGGTGTCATCGATCGCTATGCGGCCCTGGCCGCGCGCGGCCAGATCGAACTCTCGGTGACACCCTATGCGCACCCGATCGCCCCCTTGATGCAGGATATCGCCAGCGCCCGCCAGGCCATGCCGGAGGTGGCCCTGCCGGAGATGGAGCGCTATCCGGACGGCCTCGCGCGCACCGACTGGCACATCCGCGAAGGGTTGAATGTTTTCGAACAGTATTTCCGGCGCAAGCCGACCGGTTGCTGGCCCGCTGAAGGGGGCGTCAGCCAGCAGTCGCTGGAGCTGCTGGAGGAATACGGGTTTCGCTGGGCGGCCAGCGGTGAAACGGTGTTACGCAACAGCCTGCGTGCCGGTGGCGGCGAAGAGGCGGTGGGTGGTACCGACGCCGTGCTCAAGGGTTACCGGGTGCAGCAGGGTAAGTTGGTGTGCTTTTTCCGCGATGACAACCTGTCCGACGATATCGGCTTCAACTACTCGACCTGGCACGCCGACGATGCCGTGGCCAATTTGATCCATAACCTCGAAAATATCGCCGCCGCGCACCCCGGGCGCAAGCTGGCCTTACCGATTATTCTCGATGGCGAAAACGCCTGGGAGCATTTTCCCGAGAACGGCTATTATTTTCTTCGCACCCTGTATGAAAGACTGGCCGCCCACCCGACACTGCGTCTGTCGACCTTTTCCGAATGTCTGGACGCGGGTGTCGAAATTGACAGCCTGTCACAGATGGTCGGTGGTTCATGGGTCTACGGCACGTTTTCCACCTGGATCGGTGACCGCGACAAGAACCGCGGTTGGGATATGCTGGCAGACGCGAAGCGCGCCTATGATCTGGCGCTCAGTCAGGGTGGCATCGACGGCGACCAGGCGGTTGCCGCGCAGCTGCAACTGGCCATCTGTGAGGGCTCTGACTGGTTCTGGTGGTTCGGTGACTATAACCCCGCCGATTCCGTCAGCGACTTCGAGGCGTTGTTCCGCCTGCACTTGTCGAATCTTTATCAACTGATCGGGCAGGAACCGCCCGAATACCTCGCCCATGCGTTCGCCCGCGGTTCCGGCAGCCCGACAATGGGCGGCACCATGCGTCATGGCAAACTGCGTAATTGAGCGCCGCTGAGCACAGTATTTAGATATGGAGTTGTTTGCCCAACGCCGCGCTGGCGTACTGCTGCACCCCACCTCACTGCCCGGGCCGCCCGGCAACGGGGATCTCGGCCAGGAGGCGTACAATTTTGTCGATTTTCTCGCCGCTTGTGGCGTCGGGCTGTGGCAGACACTACCCTTGGGACCGACCCACGAAGATGGCTCGCCCTATCAGTGCACCTCGGTGCACGCCGGCGACTCGCGCCTGATCAGTCTGCAGGCCTTAGTGGATCTTGGCTGGTTGGATCATGCCGCGCTCGAACCGGGACAAGACCTCGAGGCGCAGCGCCACGAACGTCTGGCCGCCGCCTGGAGCGGTTTCCAGCGCCAGGCTGACGATGAAGACCGGCGCGCTTTCAAGCGCTTTGTGCGGGAACATTCGCGCTGGCTGGAGGATTTTGCGCTCTATCAGGCCTTGCGCGGCGCCCACGGTGGACAGGCGTGGTATACCTGGCCGCAACCGCTGTGCGAACGCGACCGTGAAGCGCTCGATATTGAGCGTAAACGTTTGTCCGAAGCGCTCGCTCAGGCGCGTTTCGAACAGTATCTTTTCTATCGTCAGTGGAAACAGTTGCGCCGTTACGCCAACGAGCAGGGTATCCTGCTGTTCGGCGACATTCCGATTTTCGTCGCTCATGACAGCGCCGACGTGTGGGCGCATCGTGAATGGTTCTCGGTCGATGAACAGGGTCGTCTGCAAGTGGTCGCCGGTGTTCCGCCGGATTATTTTTCCGCCACCGGTCAACGCTGGGGCAATCCCCACTACCGCTGGGATGCGTTGAAACAAGACGGTTTTGGCTGGTGGCTGGAACGTATACGTTCGCAGATGGAGATGTTCGATCTGGTACGTATCGATCATTTTCGCGGTTTCGAGGCCTATTGGGAGATCGACGCCGATGCGGCGACCGCCATCGACGGCCGCTGGGTCAAGGGCCCGGGGGACAGTTTCTTCGAAGTGCTCAGGCAGGTGTTTGGCGAGCTGCCCCTGGTGGCCGAAGACCTGGGCGTCATCACCCCCCAGGTGACCGCACTGCGTAAGGCTTTCGGTCTGCCGGGTATGAAAATACTCCAGTTCGCCTTCGACGGATCGCCGCAGAACCCCTACCTGCCGCATAATCACGAGGAACTGGGCGTGGTGTACACCGGTACGCACGACAACAATACCACCCTGGGCTGGTACCAGGAGTTGTCGGAGGAGGAGCGCGCCCGAGTGCGCCATTACTTCGGTGATTCGCAGGAGCCGATGCCGGCGCTGCTGATGCGTGCCGCCTTGGCTTCGGTGGCGCGACTGGCGGTGATTCCGCTGCAGGACGTGCTGGAGTTGGACGGCGCGCACCGCATGAATGTGCCGGGCGTGGCCGACAATAACTGGCGCTGGCGCTTCCAGTGGGAGCAGTTGCAGGAACACCAGCAACAGCGCCTGCGTGAGTGGATCGACCTCTATGGCCGGCGCTGCGGCTAAGCTACACCCAGATCATGCAGCCGGTTTCAAAGCGGTGGCTGAGCAGCGGGTTGTAGGGGTAAATACGGATCTGGTAGTGCTGCAGCCCGGGTAGCGGCGGTTCCATGTCGAGCTCAAACAGGGTTTCCCCCTTGTCCAGTTTGCGCGTGGCGGTGAACCCGAGGTAATCGCTGGTCTGAAAATTGTGGTGTTCATCCTCGGTGCCAACGACACACTCCAGACGTACATCCTCCGGCGACAGCTCACCCAAGCGCGCCGCCACCTGCAGCGTGACTCGGCTGCCGGCGCTCACCGCGCTCGGCGCTGCATCGACGCGACGCAGCGCCACCGACGGCCACAGTTTGCGCACTTTAGCCTTCCAGGCGGCCAGGTCGCGGGCGCCTTTATAGCGGTTTCTGGACAGGGCGCGGCCCTGCTCGGCGGCCGGAGCATAGAAGCCGCGGATATAATCCATCACCATGCGCTGAGAGTTGAACAGGGGCAGAGTGGATTTCATCGACGCCTTGGACATGTGCACCCAACCCTCGGAGAAGCCGTGGCCGTTGCGGTTGTAATACAGCGGAATGACCTGGTGTTCGAGGATATCCAGCAGTTCGTTGGCTTCCTCCTGGTTGCGGAAGGCGGCGTCGTAGTGGCGGTCGTGCGGGGTGATCGCCCAGCCGTTCTCGCCGTTATAGCCCTCACCCCACCAACCGTCCAGCACGCTCAAGTTGATCACGCCGTTGAGACCGGCTTTCTGGCCCGAGGTGCCGCTGGCCTCCATCGGGTATTCAGGGTTATTGAGCCAGACGTCGACGCCGGAGACCAGCTTGCGGCCCAGGGATAAATCGTAGCCTTCGAGTAACAGGATCTTGCCGACGAACTCGGGGCGACGGGAAAACTCATGAATCACGCGGATCAGCTGCTGTCCGGGCTGGTCACTCGGGTGCGCCTTGCCGGCAAACACCAGCAGCACCGGGCGTTGCGGATCGTTGAGCAGGCGCGCCAGGCGGTCGGGGTCGGAAAACAGCAGCGTGGCGCGCTTGTAAGTGGCAAAGCGCCGCGCAAAACCGATCGTCAATATGTCCGCTTCGTGCGGGCTCAGCAAGCGTGTAATGCGGTCGATCTGCGCCTCGCCGCAGCGATTGCGACGCGACTGCAGCGCCACGCGGCGGCGTACCGCCGCCAGCAGTTCGGATTTCAACGACTGGCGCAGACTCCAGAAACTGTGGTCGGGGATTTCATCGATACGCTCCCAGTATTCGTCGTTGAGTAACTCATTGCGCCACTCCAGACCGAAGCGCATGTCGTAAAGATTGCTCCATTCGTGGGCGAGGAAAGTCTGTACGTGCACACCGTTAGTGACGTGGTTGATGGGGTTTTCGTCTACCGGTATCTGCGGCCAGACGTAACCTTCCATGTGCGAAGCTACCTGACCATGAATGCGGCTCACGCCGTTATGAAAGCGCGAAGCGCGCAGCGCCAGTATGGTCTGATTGAAACGTCCTTCACTGGCCGGGTTGGTGCCCAGAGCGAGAAATTCCGCCATCGATAGACCGAGTGACTCGGCATATTCGCTGAAATAACTGGAGACCAGGCTGTGATCAAAAATATCGTGACCGGCCGGCACCGGGGTATGGGTGGTAAACACGGTGGCGGCGGCCGCCTGCTCGAGGGCGCTGCCGAAGTCCAGACCTTCGCTGACCAGTTCCCGGCAGCGCTCCAGCACCTGGAAGGCGGCGTGACCTTCGTTGATGTGCCAGGCGGTAGGCTGCAGGCCCAACAGGCGCAGGGCGCGCACACCGCCGATGCCCAGCACGATCTCCTGCTGGATGCGGGTGTTGATATCGCCGCCGTATAACTGATAGGTGATGGCGCGGTCGGCGTCCTCGTTTTCGCGCAGATCGCTGTCGAGCAGATACAGCTTGATATGACCGGCCCGTGCCTCCCAGATCTTCAACAGCACGTCGCGGCCGGGAAAGGCCACTTTAACGTGCAATTCGTCATTATCGGCCGTGCGCGCGGCGCGTAACGGCAGATTGTCAAAATCGGTGGTGGTGTAATGCGCTACCTGATTGCCGTGTTCGTCGATGGTTTGAGTGAAATAGCCCTGGCGATACAGCAGGCCGACGGCAACAAAAGGAATGGACAGATCGCTGGCGGCTTTGCAGTGGTCGCCGGCGAGAATACCCAGCCCGCCGGAATAGATCGGCAGACTTTCATGCAAACCGAATTCGGCGCAAAAATAGGCGACCAGATCTTTTTTCGGATGCAGGTAAGTGTCGATGCTTTTGCGCTGACTTTCCGCCACGTAAGAGTCATACGCGGACAGTACGCGGCGGTAGGCCTCCATATAAATGCGGTCGCCGGCCGCTTCGTCCAGACGTTGCTGGGAGACTCTGCGCAGAAAGACTTTGGGGTTATGACCGCTGCTTTCCCACAGCGCCGGGTCGAGACGAAAGAACAGGGCGCGAACCGGACGCTCCCAGCTGTACAGTAGATCGTTAGAGAGTTCCGTCAGGCGTTGCAGTTTTTCCGGTATTTCGGGTTGGACTTCCAGGCTAAAACGCGTTCCAGGCATGTGGTCTCCGAATTTAGAGCGGTGTCAGTGCCTGACAGCAAGCAATAATGGTGCCGAGGGTGGGAATCGAACCCACACTCTGTTGCCAGAACCGGATTTTGAATCCGGCGCGTCTACCAGTTCCGCCACCCCGGCGAGGGAGCGGGCCAGTATAAGGATTCCGTTTGCCGGCGCAATACATCCCGTCCAGCCCGCGCTCCGGCGGTCTCGCCGCGCTGTGGTAATATGCCGCGCCATGCACGTAAGCGATTTCGACTATCCGCTGCCCGAGCGACTGATAGCGCACTATCCCGCCCGACCGCGCAGCCACAGTCGCTTGCTGGAGCTGGCGCCGGATGCGGCGTTGCACGACCGGCGTATGACGGAGTTTGCTGGGCTGCTCAACGCGGGCGACCTGTTGGTGTTCAACAATACGCGGGTGATTCCGGCACGTCTTCTCGGGCGCAAGGCTTCCGGGGGCAAAGTAGAAGTGCTGGTTGAGCGGCTGCTGGCAGGGCAACGTGTGCTGGCGCAAGTGCGCGCCAGCAAGGCGCCGCAACCGGGCAGCCGGCTGTTGCTCGGTGAGACCGCCGAGATCAAGGTGGAAGTGCGCGCCCGGCGCGACGATTTCTTCGAGCTGGAGTTTGCCACCCAGGCGCCGCTGGTGGAGGTGCTGGACCGGTACGGCCACGTGCCGTTGCCGCCCTATATACAGCGTGCCGATCAGCACTCCGACCGCGATGATTATCAGACTCTCTGGGCCCTGCACCCGGGTGCTGTGGCCGCACCCACCGCCGGGCTGCATTTTGACCGGGATCTGTTGCAGGCTTTGCGTGAGCGCGGCGTCGAGTCGGCGTTTGTCACTCTGCATGTGGGCGCCGGAACCTTCCAGCCGTTGCGCAGCGCACGCCTGCAGGACCATGTGATGCATGCCGAGCAGGTCGAAGTGGACGCCGCGGTGTGCGCGGCGGTTGCCGCAGCGCGCCAACGCGGCGCCCGGGTGGTGGCCGTGGGCACCACCGTGGTGCGCAGCCTTGAGTCGGCGGCGCAGCAACACGGTGGGCTGGCGCCCATGCGCGACGATACCCGTCTGTTCATCACGCCTGGTTTCCGATTCAGAGTGGTCGATGCGCTGTTGACCAATTTTCATCTGCCGAAGTCAACCTTACTCATGCTGGTCAGCGCCTTTGCCGGCCATGCGCCGGTGATGGCCGCCTACCGGCACGCCGTCGAACAGCAGTACCGTTTTTTCAGCTACGGGGATGCCATGTTTGTGCAGCGCCGCGAGGAGCCTCTGTGATGCAGTTCGACTTATTGGCGAGCTCGGCGGGTGCGCGCCGCGGCAGGCTGAGGTTCGAGCGCGGCGTCGTCGATACGCCGGCCTTCATGCCCGTTGGTACCTACGGTACGGTTAAGGGATTGCGACCGGAACAGGTGGCTGAAAGCGGGGCGCAGATCCTGCTCGGTAACACCTTTCACCTGATGCTTCGACCGGGTACCGAGATCATCGGCAAGCACGGCGATCTGCATGATTTCATGCACTGGCAGGGGCCGATTCTGACCGATTCCGGGGGGTTTCAGGTGTTCAGCCTGGGCGAATTGCGCAAAATCAGCGAGCAGGGGGTGCATTTCCGTTCGCCGATCAACGGCGATGCGGTTTTCCTGGGCCCGGAAGAATCGATGGCCGTACAGCGGGTGCTGGGCTCGGACATAGTCATGATCTTTGATGAGTGCACGCCTTACCCGGCTGATTTTCACACCGCCGAAGCCTCCATGCAGCTGTCGCTGCGCTGGGCGCTGCGCAGTCGCGAGGCGCACGGCGATGCCCCGGCGGCGCTGTTCGGGATTGTGCAGGGCGGTATGTACCCCGAGTTGCGTCTCGCCTCGTTGCAGGGACTGACCGGCATTGGCTTTGACGGCTACGCTATCGGCGGGCTGTCTGTCGGCGAACCGCAAGCCGAGCGCATTGCCGTGTTGGAGGCGCTGCAAGCGGTGCTGCCGGCCGAGCGCCCGCGCTACCTGATGGGCGTTGGCACCCCGGAGGATCTGGTGGAGGGGGTACGGCGCGGTGTGGATATGTTTGATTGCGTCCTGCCGACCCGCAATGCCCGCAACGCCCACCTCTATACGTCACGCGGTACGCTGCGCCTGCGCAACGCGCGTTTTCGCGACGATACCGGCCCCCTGGACCCCGATTGCGACTGTTACACCTGCCGTAATTTCAGCCGTGCCTACCTGTATCATCTCGACAAGTGCAACGAAATACTCGGCGCGCACCTCAATACCGTGCATAATCTGCACTATTATCAGCGCCTGATGGGCGCCATGCGGGCGGCGATCGAGGCGGATCGGTTTGACAGTTTTGTGGCGGATTTTTATACAAAAAGGCACCAATCACCGCCGTCTGTGCCATAATAGCGCGCTTTGAAATCGTCTCCGATGCAATTGTTGACCAAGGGAAACAGCCTATGAATTTCTTCATCAGCGACGCGCTGGCCGCCGCACCGGCCGAGGCACAAACGAACCCGATTATGAGTTTTCTGCCACTTGTGCTGATTTTCGTGGTGTTCTACTTTCTGTTGATCCGCCCGCAGACCAAGCGCGCCAAGGAACACAAAACAATGGTCGAGGGCCTGGCCAAAGGCGACGAAGTGGTGACCAATGGCGGGCTGCTGGGACGAATTACCGACGTCGGTGAAAATTTCGTTCAGCTGAAAGTCGCCGACAACGTCGAGGTCAAAGTCCAGAAACAGGCGGTCGCTACGCTGATGCCCAAGGGTACCGGCAAAGAACTCCAATAAACCCGAAAAAGCCTAAGAATTCAATCACATGAATCACTACCCCGCCTGGAAATATGTTCTCATCTGTGTTGTTCTGGTGGTTGGCGGGCTCTACGCCTTGCCCAACCTCTATGGCGAGGATCCGGCGGTACAGATTTCCTCTTCCCGCGGCACTCAGCTCGGTGACAGCCTCACGGGAACGGTCGAAACGCGACTGGCCGACCGTAAGCTCCGTGTCAAGTCGCTGGAGCGGGGTGAGAACCGCCTGTTGATCAGATTCAACGACACCGAGGATCAGTTGCGGGCGGCGGATGTCATCAAGGAAGTCCTGGGCGGTGACTACATCGTCGCGCTCAACCTGGCGCCGGCCACACCCGGTTGGTTGCAGGCGATCAACGCTTTGCCGATGTATCTCGGCCTCGATCTGCGCGGCGGCGTTCACTTTCTGATGGAAGTCGACATGGACGCGGCGGTGCACAAAGCGCTCGAGCGCTATGCTTCGGACCTGCGCACCGTACTGCGCGATGCCAAGGTGCGCTACATCAGCATCCGTGTCGAAAAGAACCACTTGATGTTCAAGTTCCGCAGCGCCGAGGATCGGACTAAAGCTAGCGAGAGTATTCACGAGGCTTACCGCGACCTGGAATTACAGGAAACGGATCGCAAGGGCGCTTATCTGCTGCAGGCGGCGCTGAGCGAAAACGAGATCCGCGAGACGCGCAAACTGGCCCTGCAGCAGAACATCACCACGCTGCGTAACCGCGTCAACGAACTGGGTGTGGCCGAGCCGATTATTCAGCAGCAGGGAGACAGCCGCGTCGTGGTGCAGCTGCCCGGCGTGCAGGATACCGCCGCAGCCAAGCGCATACTCGGTGCGACTGCCACCCTGGAATACCGCGCGGTCGATACCCAGCACGACGTCGAGGCGGCGCGCAAGGGCGCGGTGCCACCCGGCAGCCGCCTCTACAAGAGCCGCGACGGGCGTTATTACCTGCTCAAGAACCGTGTCATCGTTACCGGCGACCAGATCATTAATGCCCGCTCGGGATTTGACAACAACAGCGGCAGTCCGCAGGTATCGGTGACGCTCGACGGCAAGGGCGCGCGCAAAATGCTCGACTTTACCAAAGAGAACGTCGGTAAGCCGATGGCGGTGGTGTTTATCGAGAACAAGACCACTTCGCGCATGGTGGACGGCAAGGCGGTGCTGACCAACCATCAGGTCAAGGAAATCATCAGCGTCGCGACCATCCGCGACGTGTTCAGCAAAAACTTCCAGACCACCGGTCTCGATAGCCCGGAAGAGGCGCACGAATTGGCGCTGTTGCTGCGCTCCGGCGCGCTAGCCGCGCCGATCCGTATCATCGAAGAACGTACCGTCGGCCCGAGCCTGGGGGCGGAAAATGTCGAGCAGGGTTTTGCCTCCGTGGTCATCGGCTTCGCCCTGGTGTTGGTGTTCATGGCGGTGTATTACAAGGTGTTCGGTCTGGTGGCCGATCTGGCGCTGGCCTTCAATCTGATCCTGATCGTTGCCTTGCTGTCACTGCTGCAGGCCACGCTGACCATGCCGGGTATCGCCGGTATCGTGCTGACCGTGGGCATGGCGGTCGATGCCAACGTACTTATTTTTGAACGTATCCGCGAAGAGCTGCGCAACGGCAACACCCCGCAGGCCAGTATTCATGCCGGTTATTCCAAGGCATTTTCCACCATTGCCGACGCCAATATCACCACGCTGATCGCTGCCGTGGTGTTGTTCAGCTTCGGTACCGGGCCAATCAAAGGCTTCGCCGTGACCCTCTCCCTGGGTATTCTGACCTCGATGTTTACGGCCATCATGGGCACGCGCGCGGTCATCAACCTGGTATACGGCGGCCGCCGCGTGAAACGTCTGCCGATCTGACCTGGAAACTATCATGGAACTATTCGCTAAAAGCACACACATCGACTTCATGGGCAAGCGCAAGATTGCCATGGTGTTTTCGGTCCTGCTGGTGATCGCCTCGCTGGTGACGTTGACGATTCGCGGATTGAACTTCGGCATTGATTTTACCGGCGGCACCCTGATCGAAGTGGTTTATCCGCAAGCTGTCGAATTGGACGGAATCCGCAAGCTGCTCGAGGAGGCCGGCTACCATGATGTGCAGGTACAGCATTTCGGCACGGCGCGCGATGTATTGATACGCATCGCACCGCGTGACGATCTGGCCAGCGCCCGGCTCAGCGAAGAGGTGATGACGGCGCTGGCCAACGCCGACCCCACGGTGGAGAAACGGCGCGTCGAGTTTGTCGGGCCACAAGTCGGCGGCGAGCTGGCCGAACAAGGTGGTCTGGCGGTGCTGTATTCGCTGATCGGTATCCTGATTTATGTCTCCCTGCGCTTTGAATACCGTTTTTCCGTGGGTGCCGTGGTGGCGCTGGTGCACGACGTCACCATCACCCTGGGCCTGTTTTCACTGTTACAGTTGGAATTCGATCTTACCGTAGTGGCGGCCATCCTTGCGGTTATCGGTTATTCGCTCAACGACACCATTGTGGTGTTTGACCGGATTCGCGAAAACTTCCGTAAAATGCGCAAGGGCTCCCCGCAAGAGGTCATGAATGCTTCCATCAACCAGACCCTGTCGCGGACCCTGATGACCTCGGGTACGACCTTGCTGGTACTGGTTGCCTTGTTCCTGTTCGGCGGTGAGATCATTCACGACTTCGCCGTGGCGTTGATTGTCGGCATTTTTGTCGGCACCTACTCGTCGATTTTTGTCGCTGGCGCGCTGTCGCTGGCGCTCGGCGTGAGCAAGGCGGATCTGATGGTGGTCGAGAAGGAAGGCAAGGAAATCGATCCCTCGCCCTGAGCAATATGCGGCGCGTTGCGTCGGGTGCGGCGGATTATTTCACTACCGGGTCTCCCACAACACAAGCGCAGAGGTTCCGTCGGGTAAGCCCTCGATGGTGCATGTGCCGCTCGCGGCGCCCTAAGCCATCGAGGGCTTACCCGAC
>JASBSN010000134.1 GCA_030148915.1 Thiogranum sp. | reverse complement strand
CCGACCACCAGAAAAAAAATGATTACCAGAAATTTATAGCGTAACGACGCTTCAACCAGTTTATTCAGCATGATATTTCGTCCTCAGTGCCCGTCGCCTTCGCCCATCTGTGATTTGAGCGCCAGGGATTTCAATAAAAAGGCACCCTTGACGACAATCTCATCACCCTCGGCCAGCCCGGCTTTGATTTCGGTCCAGCCCGCACGCGTCACCCCGGTCTCGACCGGCTGTGGATGCAGTTCATCGCCTTCGAGCTTGAACACGGTCTGACTTCCTTGCATCAACACCAGTGCTTCCCGGGGCACGGCAAACACCGGCTCGGCTTCGGACGTCTGCACGGCCACATCGACATACTCACCGGCGGTAAGAATGGCGTCGCTGCCGTTGACTTCAATACGCACCGGATGAGTTCGGGTTTTCGAATCAAGGCGGTAATACAGCTGTATTACCTGCCCCTCCAGCCATCGACGTCCATCGCGACTGACGCGCACGGGCGTACCAACGCGCACTTTATCGGCATCCGGGGGGTTCAGCTGCGCCTCAACCCAGGGCTTATTGACATCCGTGAGTTCAAACAGTACACGCCCGGGTGTGACGAACTCGCCAACTACAAACACGTCGCTGATCACCGTACCGTCTTGCGGCGCAAACAGATCGAACTCACCGGTCGCACGCGTGGCGTCAGCACCTTTAAGCAGTGTTGCGATCTGCTTTTCGCTCATCCCGTAGGCGCGCACCGTCGCGTAAGCCCGCTGGCGGGCCACCTGAACGGCCACGTAGCGTTTTTCCGAGACCACTTTTCGGCCCAGCTGTTTGACCCGACGCCATTCCTGATCGGTCTCGATCAAATCGCCCTGCGCCTGCGCGACCTCGACGCTGGAGAGGGTCACCAGCGGCTGCCCTTGCTTGACCTGTTCGCCCAAGCGCGCCCCGCGGGCGACGATCTGGGCGCCGACCCGAGGTGTGATCTGCGCGGATCGATAGGCGTTCATCAACACTTCACCCGGCGCTGTCACCATCTCGCTCAGCGCCCGCCGAGACACCTTTGCGGTTTCAATACCCTGCGCCTTGCGCTCCGTGGCTGTCAGCTTTAATGCCGACTCCTCGTCGTGCGCCCCCTCTTCGGGCGCCGCTGCGCGCTTTGTGTCAGCGGCGCTTTGTGCCTCACCTTGTTCTCCCAGAACCCGGGCCGGCACATACGCTCCGGCAAATGTTAAGCACAATAAGAGTGCCTGCATAACAGAAGTCTTCATGATTCAAATCTCCACAAATAGATCGTGTTCGAAGCGCGCGAGGATCACTGCGCCGCATTGGGGCCGAGCCAGGCGTCCACTTGGCCGCTGGCCACCAGCCAGTCGGCCCAGGCGATCCACAGGCGGCCCTGGATATCGAGGGCACTGGCGCGGGTATCGAGCGTCTGATTCAGCTGCACCAGGTAATCGGTGGTACTCATTTCACCGGCTTTCCAGATGCGCTCCAGCAGCGACACCTGATTACCCAGACTCGACTGACCGGTGCGCAGCCAAACGGTCCACGCACGATGACTGAGCCGATAGCGGTTGGCGGCCGAACGCAAACGCGCCTGCGCCCGCCGGTAGGTGTCCTGCAGCGACTCATCGGCTTGTGTCAGCTCGGCGTTGGCCACATCGACCTCAGCCCGAAAGTTGTTGCGCACAAACAGCGGAATGCTCAGTGTCACACCCGCAAGGCCGAAGCTATCGTCATTGCCGTTGCGAAATGCCTGCTCCTGTCCGGCGCGTACACCGACGGTAGGGTCAGGCCGGCGTTCCCGCTGACGCAGTGCCACCGCAGCTCGCGCAGCGGCTACCTGTGCCTGCAACGCCTGCAATTCAGGCAGACCGGCGAGCAGGACTTCAGCATCAAAGGTGGGCAGCTGGGGGATATCCGCGGGCAGGGCCGGCCAGTCGCCTCGCGCGGTGCCGGTCACCGCCGCCAAGGCCTGCCCGGCTTCGGCCAGATCGGAGGCCGCCTGGGCAAGTCGCAACGCCGCCTGGGTCTGCGCAAGCGCGGCCAGCTCTCGTTCAACCTGGCTAAGATCGCCGGCACGCCAGCGCCTTTGTGCCACGTCGAGAAAGCGCTGCATCAGTTTCATGCGCTCTTGCGCCAACCGATGCTTGGCCTCGGCGCTATGGTAGCGCCCCAGCCCGGTGAGCAGCTCCCCGACCAGCCGCTGGCGCACCGCCACGTAGCGCGCCCGCACGGCGTCGAACTCGGCCCCCGCCACGTCGGTCCGTGCGCCGCGCTTGTCGGCCCAGTCTATGGCCTGACTCAGCCCGACATATCCGGCGCGCGTCTCTGCCTGTTCGGCATCCACCGCCAATTGTGGATTGTAGAGTGGCCGGTCAGCGCCCCGGACCCGGGCCTCGGCCGCGTTTAGCGCGGCACGCGCGGAGCGCACACCCGGATTTTGCGCCAGGGTCTGACGGATCAGATTCTGCAATTCCGGAGTCGACACCGACACCATTGAGGGGTTTTGTGCCCCGGGTACACCGGCACCCGATAGCACAGGAAGAACGGCCAGCCACACAAAAGCCAGCCCCCGTAAAGAAAACGTATACATGAATATCCAATCTCCACACCACACGGATCAACACACGCCGCCGCTGACGCGGGACGCTACTGACGAATCGGTTGAGACTTAGATATTAGGGGGAGGGAGTGGAGGTTCTTTATCGTGGGAGTATACGGCGTCGAGCCAGAGTCGCTGCACTGCGCACCGCGCACTCGGCAGAGACAGAAGAGCAGTTTGCGTCAAGCCCACATAGTGTGCACTGCCATGACAGCAATGGTCACAGGGAGCATGGTTTGGAGTATCGGGACCAGGACTACCGTCCGTCGCTTGACCATCCGCTGCGTCAGAGATCGACAGCACCTTGATATCCTTATGGAACAGTCCGCCATCATCCATGTCCGCGGCCCATGCGAGGTTCGCGAAAAGGATGAAAAACATCAGGGCTCTGGCTATCATTCGACGCATAGGCGACTACCTTACCCCTTCAGAGCGTGTTTTTCAACGCCAGCAAAAGCATCACTTCTGCCGGGATGACCTGCGCTTCTTGCGGCTATCCAAATCTTCAATAATCGGGCAGCCTGCACCGGCGCCGCTGCACAGATTGACCAGCAACTGCAGTTCCCCGCGTAGCGCATCGAGTGTCTTTATATGGGCTTGCACTTCGTCGAGCTTTTTGTGCGTCAACTCACGCACTTCATCGCGTGCTTCCTGCGGCGCCGCGCGCATCTCCAGTAGACGGGCGATTTCCTCCAATGAGAAATTCATCGTCTTGGCGCGCTGGATGAAGCGCAGCCGCGACAGGTCACCCTCATCGTAGATGCGCGCCCCGGAGACCGATCGGGCGACGCTCGGCAGCAGTTTTAGCTTCTCGTAGTAACGCAGTGTATCGGCGCTGAAGCCGGTCAGACGCGTCACCTCGCCGATGCGGTAGCGCGTCGCTCCACCCTCTTTGCCGTTAGGCAACGTTTTGGCAACGCCTTCAGTACTGGATGAGGAAGAAATACTCATTGAGCAGATATAAACCCGTGCTGATCAGCGTGACGCCGGCAACCCATTCTAACGCTTTTTGGTGGCGCGACAGCATATGCAGCGACTCCAGCCAGCCCATACTCCAAGCCCCCAACAAAATGGGGATGCTGCGACCGAGGGCGAACGCCAGCAGCAGCGCAAAGCCGAAAGGCACCGAGCCGATAGCCGCGCTGGCGGTCAGAGCGACCAGCAACGCCGGTGTGCAGAACGGACAAATCGCCAGCGAAAACGGAATGCCGAGCAAAAAAGCGCCCCACACACCCGTCACTTTCTTTGCCCGCAGCGAAAACCAGGGCAAGCGCAACTTCAACCAGCCTGGCCACAACAAGCCCAACAAAATCAGCAGCGGCCCCAGGAACAGCCCCCATTGGCGACCCATCGCCGCTTTCACCCAGTCGCCACCCAACGCCGCGGCCACCCCGAGTGTCACGTGGGTGGCGATCATGCCGCCGACGAAAGCCACACCAAGCACAATCGCCCCGCGCTCCTCCTGGGCCTTGCTGACGTAGGCCAGTACCACCGGGATCGACGCAAAGGAAACCGGATTGAAGCTGAACACAAGGCCGGCTAGAAAACCCAGACCGAGTCCGGCCGGACTGGCTTGCTGTAAGGTTGCCCTGAGCGTGTCGGCGCTCAGTTCGAGACCGGGAATGAGCAGATACACAGCGGCACCGAACAGCAGCACCGCGGTGACATAGGGGCTACCCGTGGCGGCGCGGTTGAGCAACTCACGGCCGTCGGCCTGTACACCCCGAACGGAGGTGATGACCATCGGTGCGGTAAAAAAAGTGGCAAAAAACAGTCCGGCCAGTGCCGCGAAAAGAACCGAATCAACCGTCATTGCCAGTGCGGCCACCACCACCAGCAACGGCACCGTGCAGGCCGGCAGGGTCAGGCCCAGCTGGACGGCAAACGGCAGCGATTGCCCGCCAGGCAGCAAGCGGGAAAACGCCAGGTGCGGCACGGGTAGATAAGTAAAGCGGGAAACGATATAAACAGCAGCCAGCAGCGAAAGAACAATGCTTGGCAGCCAGGGACTCCAGACCGGCGCTGGCGTAGCCAGGACCACAGTCACCAGTAAAGTGACGGACAGCCCGCTGCGCGCCAGCCACACCACCAGCAGGCTGCGCCAGCACCCGGCGCGCGGCGCCTGGTGCGTACGCGCGGAGAACAATGTGTGGGTGGCGATGGTGCAGGGCTCGAAAAAAGCGAGCAGACCGAGCAGCGCGGCACTGGCAAGTAGCAGCGTACTCATGGACGCAGGGCTCGATGCGCGGCGAGCCTGCGGTCGAGCTCACCGCGCAGCTTGCGTTGCGAAGGCAGGCCGGTAAATGTCAACTCGCCGTCGATGGCGATGGCCGGTGTGGATAGAACCCCGAGGTTGACGGCATAGTCCAGTTCTTCCAGGACGTTGACCTCCCGCCACTCGACCTGCCCGCCACCGATGTCCTCGGCGAGTTTGCGCAACACCTCTTTGGCCTGTCCGCATTTGCCACAACCGGGAGAGGCGAACACTTCGACTTTAATGCTCATGAGCGGTACCTCGCTGTCCAATGGTCATAACGACTCCAGCCACAGGCGCACCGGCAAAGCCACATAGGCAGCGCAAAAGCCGAGCCCCCAGATCACTACGGAACTCCAGTAAACACGGCGGTTCCAGAGCTGGGCACGCTCGCAGAGCCGGCCGGTGTCCGGGTCGCTGGGGCAGGCACGGCCCGGGCGATACAGCATCCAGCCGGCCAGGACCAGCATCAGCGCCGAGAAAGCGAACACCCAGATTTTATGCTGACTCAGCACAATCAGAAACGGAAAAGAACTGGTCAACGACACCACCGCCGCGCCCAGCCCGAACGTCACCAGCGTGATAGGCAGCGCGCAACAGATGAGCGTTCCGGTGGAAGCGAACAGCGTCAGCCAGCTGACGTTACGCTCTCGCCGATAGGGGCTCGGTGCATTCACAGCGGCGCCTTCTCCATACTGCGATAAGTAAATCCAGCATCTTTGAACAGTTGCTTCATCTGGACTTCGCTCAGCTCGACGCCCGCAGCGGTGTCGACCTTTACCACCCCCGCATTGAGATCGACGTCGATGTTCTCCACGCCCTCAATCTGGTTCAACTTCTTCTCGATGCCATAGGCACAATACGGGCAGGCCAGACCATCGACCCGCAGGGTGTATTGAGTGCCGGCCGCCAGCACCGCGCCGTTCAAACTTGCCGTAAGCAATATCGTGTAAATCAACGTCCTCATTTCATACCTCCTTAAGTTTGCTATCAGCTTCAATTGCGCCGCGGCTCAATAGTGCAGATCAAATTCGACCGTGGCCCGATACTCGGTGTAATCCCCGTTGAGCTCGACCGTCCGCACCCAGTCGGGTTCACGCTCCGCGGTGGTGGCCATAGTGAGTAGGACCACCTGGAGCCAGCTCGAGGTTCCATTCAGTCAGAAAAAAATCTGATCTCGGGGTGTAGCGTACAACCTGGAGTCAACTCCAGGTCAAACCCGATCTCTCCCGGTAAGCCCCGGCGTAGATATTGGCTGCGCCCTTGACTCCGTACTTGGGTACGGCATCTATCCTTGCCGACAGTCTGTTTAACAACTCGCCCGCAGCGGCGACAAATCCGGCGCCCTCGGCGCTATCGTCGCGACCATGGTCGAAGGTCTGAAGCTCTGCGCTCAGACTTTCAGCAAGGATGTAAAGCAGCTATCCTGCTGCGCAGGATGATCAGCACTTCACACAGAGAGAAACCCATGTCCGATACACACCCTGACGACACGCCTCGCATACTCACCTGCCCCCGTTGCGGCGGTCATTTCACGGCGCCCGGAATGGCGCAAGACGGCAAAGCGTATTGTTGTGACAAGTGCGCCGCCGGACCCCGCGCCATGCTGCCGAAAATGTTACCGCGCGCGCTGGCGATGGCCACGCTGTTGGTGACAGGCGGCGCGTTTCTCGGCGCCTGGTGGCAACGAAACAAGCGCATGTGAAACGCCCCGGGCGCAGTGGTAGTTTAGGAAGGAGTAGCCTTTTGAGTACGAACCGTCAGGCAGACCCCGCCCTGAGCATTGGTCAACTCGCCAAAGCCGCCGCGGTCAACGTCGAGACCATCCGCTACTATCAGCGTATCGGGCTGATCGCTAAACCGGCGCAACCGGCTCAGGGGTATCGTCGCTATTCGGCGGCCACTGTGGCGCGCATTCGTTTCATCAAACGCGCCCAGGAGTTGGGCTTCACGCTTGAGGAAATCACCGACCTGATGTCGCTCAATGATGGCGATTGCCGGGAAGCACGGGCGATGGCCGAACACAAACAGCATGTCATCCAGCAGCGGATCGATGACTTGAGCGCAATGCAGGGTGCACTGGTCAAACTGATAGAAGCCTGCAAACGGAACGTCTCCGGCCAGGATCGCTGCGCGATTATCGCCACGCTGAGCAACATCCCAGGGCCCTGACGTGCCCACCGAGCGATCGACGCAGTACGCTACGGCGCGTCGTTTTGCGGCCCGGCCTGTTGGCGGAGGAGCGTCTGCAAGCGCTCGGTGACGGTCTCACTCTGTGCGGCCAGCTCCTCGACCAGCGTAGCGCAGTTCGCCTCCAGTCCGGCGTTGCGCGCCGCGTCGATCAGTTCGCTCAGATGCTGCTCGGCTGCCAGGCGTTGCTCCAGTATCGGCACCACATGATCACCGGAAACCGCGGCGTCGAGACGGTGAGCCAGCTTCTCCAGACCGACGCGCTCGGGATCGGCGGCGCTCGGCTGATCACCCAGCGCACGCAACGCCTCGCTCAGGCGCTGCGCCATTTCCTGACGTTGCTCGCCGAGGCCGTGCAGCACCGCGGCAACCGCGGACACGTCGAGAAACTCCGCCGCATCGTGATACTGCGCGGCGTTGTCTTGCACCGCCAACAGCAGATCATGGAGGGCCACCTGCTGGTCACTGCGGATAATGCTCATGCCGCGGGTGACCGCGCTTCGTCGCCGCGACAACGACTGGCCGGCACAACCACCTGCAGCGCCCGCTCATTGACCTTGAACGTCGCCGGTGTGCGGGTCACCGGTTCGCCGTCGGCGTGGACTTCCATCGGGCGCGGCGTCTGAACTTCGATGCGCTTGCCACGCGCGTTGAAAGTCCGCTCGGTCTGATGCTGCCGGCCGCCGCGCAGCAGCGGGGCGAGCGTCAGCAGCTCCCAGAACCCTTGCGGGCGCAGGCTGTAGAAGGCCAACAGACCGTCGTCAATATCGGCATCTTCGTCAATCACGTTGCCACCTCCATAGTAACGACCGTTGCCGATGGCCATCTGCATCGAGCGTACCCGATGCGCTTGACCGTCGATAATGAGCGTCGCGCGAAATTCATTATTTCGAGAAAGTGCTGTAACTAACGCCTTTAAGTAACTGAAAATACCCCAATGCTTCTTCACTTCTGGGGTGAGCTCATGGGTGATTCGAACGCCCAGACCGATATTGGCCACGTTAAAGAAATAGTGGCCGTTGACCTCCCCCAGATCCACGTGGAGGCGACGATTTTCGACAATGACGCGGCACGCTTCGCGCACGTCGGCGGGTATCTCGAGCGTGCGCGCCAGATCGTTGGCTGTACCCAAGGGCAGAATAGCCAGTGGCAGGCGGTAACGACACAGCGCAGCGGCGGTGGAACTTATCGTACCGTCACCACCGGCGACGATCACCAGCCCTACCTGCTGGTGATGTTCGGCGATCAGCCGCTCGGTCTGCTCGCGATCCCGGGGCTCGACCCGCAGGATGTCGAAACCCGCCTGCTCCAGCAACGTGATGCTGTCACTCAAATCAACCTCTCCGGCGCTGCGGCTGTTCGGGTTAACGATGAGCAGTGTAGTGGTGGGGTTCAAGTGAGTGCGCTCGGCTTGCTTACGACTCGGAGAACGATACATTCACCCGACGATAGAAGGCTTCCAGCAGGCTATAAAGACCAAAGGCGAAGAGTCCGGCGGCGACGACCCCCATCAGCCAGGGGCCGAACTGAGTGTCGCGTAACGCTACCAGGGCATCGGCCATGCCACGCAGCTCGCCACCGCGGGCCCGCACGGCTGACTCGATCAGAAACGCACCGACGATACACCAGACAATGCCCCGGGCGATCAGACCGAAGCGGCAAATCGGACTGGCCCAACTGTTTTTGTCCGCGGGAATATCCATATAGCGTTCGAAACGCGCCGTCCATCCTTTGAAGATATGCGCCAGTCCGGTGCCCACCACGGCCACGCCCACCAGACCCAGGCCCAGCTGTCCCCAGCCCGAACTCATCAGGCCGCGCGTCCAGCCCTGCGAGCCGCCTCCACCCATGCCCAACAGCAGGCCGATCGCCCACAGCGCCAGCAGGGCGTGTGTCACGGCACTGACAAGCAGTCCGCCGCGCACCGCCACACCTTTACCCGACGTACCGTGGTGGTCGGTATCCTTGATCGCCTGCACCAGGCTCCAGGCGGCGTAACCGAATAGCCCGACAACGATCACGATGACGATAAAATCGCCAAACGGTTTACTCATGATTTTCAGCAACGCACCCTTACTGTCGGTGGTCGATCCTCCCTGACCGGAAGCGGCGAGCACCGCCAGACCTCCCACCGTCAGATACACCACGCCGCGTGCGGCATAGCCCATGCGGGCCAGGGCGGTAAAGTGGCCTTCGGCCGTACTCTTATTCATATATTCCTCCCTTAAGCCGGTGTGCCGGAGTTCGCACGCGGGTGCAACCCGCGCGGTGCGCGCCACTAGTCCTGGGTTGGCGTATTTGAGTCCTCGACCTGCCCGTGTCGCTGCAACCAGCGCGCCAACAACCAGCAGCCCAAGGCCCATCCCGCCCCTGCCGTCCACCCGGCGAGCACGTCGGTCGGCCAGTGTACACCCAGATAGACCCGGCTGACCCCCACCAGCAAGGTGATCAGCACCGCCACCAACAACAGATAGGCTTTTATTCGGCGGCGCCGCTGGACGCGCGCCAGCAGCGCGCCGAGGGTGAGATAGGTACTGGCGGCGAGCATCGAATGGCCGCTGGGAAAGCTGGTGGTGTAGACAATCGCCATGTGCGGCACCAAATCGGGTCGCGGTCGATCGAAGACCTGTTTGAGAAGGCTACTGGCAGCGAACGCACCCGCTGTCGCCACCAGCACCACCAGCGCCACACGGCGTTTCCCGTCCAGCAGCAGATAACCGACAATGCCCAGGGTCACCAGACTCAACACCGCCACGCCGCCCAAGGCGGTAAAGTCCCGCCCCATCTCTTCGACCCAACCCGGCCCGATCGGATCGCTGCGATCGGTCGAATCGCGCATCGCTAACAGAATAGTGCGATCGAACTTGCCGGTGCCGCCCTCCAGCACCTCGTCGGCCAGTTCGACAAAGCCCCACAAGCTGGCCAGCAGGGCGAACAACACAACCAGGACGGAAAGCTCGCGGGCACCGATCCATTGCAGCATGCGGGCCCACGATGATCTCGACACCCGGCTCTGCGCGACCCTTTTCAGCTGCACTGATTTACCACCATCCGCTTCCGTTCCGAGACCAAACCTGGCTCCAGTTGTGTGAGCCGCTCAAAGCGTCATGTACGGAGCCTTCTGCTCCTTGAGACCGCTAAAGGGGTCAGCTACACCAGTTGCATTTGATCGGCTCGACCATCCACCGCCTCCTGGTGCCTTATGTACTTCCCGTATCACCTGCTCGTCTCGACCCACGGTCGATGCAAAATACCCCCTGGCCCAGAAATGCTGTCCCACAAAATTCCTTTTCCGCCCAATGTACGTCCGCGCAATATGGAAAGTGCACCCGGATGGAGCGAGCAAGGTATCAATTAGATCAGTACCACATCCGGAAACCGAGCACGAGCGTCACCACCGAAGTGGATTCGCCGGCGTCTTGCGCGATATTCTTGGTTTCGCCATACAGCTTCTCCCACCGTACGCCAATATATGGCGCAAATTCACGCCTGATCTCATAGCGCAGGCGCAGGCCGGCCTCGGTGTTGTTCAGTCCACTGCCCAGTCCCAGCTCGGAGACGTCGCTGGCACTGGCATTAAATTCCAGTCTTGGCTGCAAGATCAGGCGCTGGCTCAGCAGGAGTTCATACTCGAACTCGCCACGGAAGCTCAGGTTACCGTCTTCGCTGGCGAACAGAGCAGCCGTTGTCTCAAACCAGTAAGGCGCAAGGCCTTGCAGACCCAAAACCGCATAGCCGGTGTCCGGTTCGGGGTTGATGTCATAGCGCAGACCTGCCTGGATTCCCCAGAACGGGCTGATGCTCCGATTATACAGCGCCTGGAACTCGGTACTCTCCGGCCTGCCGCCACCAGCGACGCCTTCGCCCTCGGTTCTCCACCAGAACTTGTTGTAGTCACCCCCGATCCAGCCCTGGGCGTCCCAGAGATAGTTATTGGTGCCGTCGTCGGCATCGCCGTATTCAAGACGGTCGAAGAGTGTGAAGATATAAGGTCGGGAGTCCGTGATGACGTTCTTCCAATCCCTTGGCGCACCGCTGTATGAGGTACGATCACCTGGCGGCAACACAATATTCGGATCAGTGATTTTGCCAGGCAAAGGGTCGCTTTCCATACTGCCACTTTTATGGCTATCTTTTCCGGAGCGGTCGGCTGGCTGCCTGTCATCCGATACAGCCACCGATCCAGAGCTCAGCAGCGCGAAAGCAATGATGCACTCGAGAATCGCTTTACGCATTGTGGTCTCCTTCATTTTCAGTCGGGATAACGCGAACCACACGGAACATACCCATTTCCATATGGATGATGAGATGGCAGTGGAATGCCCAACGACCGGGCTCGTTAGCGGTAAAGAGGAGCGAAACCCGCGATCCCGGCAATACGCTGATGGTGTCCTTGAACGGCAAATACTCGCCCTGGTCGTTCTCGAGTTCCATGAACATACCGTGCAGATGGATTGGATGCTCCATCATGGTGTCGTTGACGAGGATCAGCCGCACACGCTCGTTATAGGGAAAGTCGATCGGGTTGTCGCCGTTGGTGTACTTGACACCATCGAAAGACCACATGTAGCGCTCCATGTTGCCGGTTAGGTGCAGCTCCACTGTGCGGCTCGGCTTGCGGCGGTCCGCCATGCGTTTGGTGTTGCGCAGTTGGCTGTAAGTAAGAACTCGGTGGGGCGCATCCGCTAGGCCAGTACCTCGTTCGGCCAGACGGTAGCGCTCTACCTGGGCCACGGTAGTGTTGCCGGGGCCGTGCTGATCCGGCCCATGGCGGGCGATGATAGGGCCGGCTGGCTCCACCATCGCGAGGCTATCGTCCGCGCCCATGCCGGACATCGGGCGTTCGCCATCCTTCGTGGTACGCCCCGATTGCCCCATGTCCATACCCATGTCAATCATGGTGCGGTTCGGTCTCTCGCGCAGGGGCGGCACCACTGCGCTCATGCCGAGCCTCGGCGCCAGTGTGCCCCGAGCGTAACCGCTGCGGTCCATCGACTCGGCCATGATCGTGAAGGCGCGATCTTCCCGGGGCTCAATGATCACGTCATAGCGTTCCGCCGTGCCAATCTGGAACTCATCGGTCTCGACGGGTTCCACGTTCGGGCCGTCCGTGGCCACCACGGTCATTGGCAACCCTGGAATGCGGACATTGAAATAGCTCATGAACGAGGCATTAATCACTCGCAGGCGCACCCGCTCTCCGGGTTTGAACATCCCTGTCCAATTTCCTGCCGGATGCATGCCATTCATCAGGTAGGTATAGGTGTGGCCGGTAACATCGGCAATGTCACGGGGCGACATACGCATAGCTCCCCATGCCAGCCTGTCGCGCAGGGTTGCCTGCAAACCTGCTTTGGAAATATCCTCTGCCAGGTCCTCAACGGTGCGCTGATTGAAGTTGTAGTAGTCACTCAGCTTCTTGAGCTTGGCGATCACGCGGTACGGATCCTCGAAAGTCCAGTCGCTGAGCACAAGCACATATTCACGGTCTGCGGGGATTTGGTCTTCGTCATTTTTTGGATGAATGACGAGCGGACCAAAGTGCCCGAGCTGCTCCTGCACGCCGGTGTGGCTGTGGTACCAGTAGGTACCGTATTGACGCACCGGGAAATGTGCCTCAAATGTTTTGCCCGGGTCGAGGCCGGGGAAGGAGACGCCCGGAACCCCATCCATCGTGAAAGGCAGCATAATGCCGTGCCAGTGGACGGACGTGGACTCATCCAGATGGTTGTGAACACGCAACAGGGCAGTCCTGCCTTCCCAGAGTTCTACAAGTGGGCCAGGCTGAGAATGGTTAATCGTGATCGCCGAAGCCCGACCGCCAGCGATATCGATGGTCTGACGCCGGATGTGAAGGTCCATGACCACATCGCGCGCCGGTCCGCCCGGAACTCGTCCCGCCATCGGAGACCTGTCGTTGCCGTAGCCGGCGGCGCGCGCATAGCTCGGCAGTAGCGTCTCCAGGCCAGCGATCAAGCCGGTACTGGCCAGCGCCTGGAGTAACCGTCGTCTTTCCTTGTCGAAATTTCGCTGAACCATTTGTAACCTCCATACAGGTACGGATTGACCTCGTTAAGTGCAGCTCATACGCAGGTCAGAAGGCAAACCGCGGTAGCCAAAGATCGCTTTTCTCATCGGCCCGAGTTTGATGAGTATCCACCACAGTCGACCAACACCAATTGGGTCTGTCAGGTCGAGGACCTTGGCTTGACAAGTCGAAGGCCGGCCTATGCCACTGCGGATTTATTTCGACGATTGGCCGAGCACCGTTTTACCTACTTTGTCTCCATACCGACATTGATGACTATGGAAGGCCTCCTTGGTCGCCTCAAGATTGCCCTCAAAACGCGGATCCTGCGGCCGTTCGTGGCTGTTGACGTAATACGCAACGTCCCACGCCTGCTGCACGCTCAAACTCCCGCCTTTACCCAACGGCATATTGGCACGAATAAACGCCGCCGCAGTATTAATGCGGTGCATCCCAGCGCCCCAATTGAAAGCCTGCTTGCCCCACAAGGGTGGAAACACCTGCTCATCGCCCTGGCGCACGCCCTGACCGTCGGCACCGTGACACAGCGCACAGTTCTGGGCAAAAACCTCTGCGCCGCGTTGATAATCCGGCTGCATCTTCGGTTTGTTCAGTTTCGGATAACCCTGTCCTGGCAATTTAACTCCGGTGGGCGCACCTTCGGCCATCCAGTAGGCATAGCTCATCAGCGCCTTGATGGTTTCACCGTTGGCTGGCGGCGGCGTACCATTCATGCTGTAACGAAAGCAGCCCTGTATCCGCTCCTGTATCGTATTAACCATCTTGTTTTTTTTGCGGTACGCTGGATAACGTACCCAGGCCGCCCAAAGTGGGGCCGAGTTTGCCAGCCGGCCAGCATCGAGATGACAATTGACGCAGTTCTGGTTGTTACCCACGTAGTCGGCCGCATATTTGCCGGTGTGGGTGAAAATGTTCTTACCGAGCCGAACCATTTTGCCGAATTCGTCATCCGGAATGCTATCGTTGGACGGAGGTTGAAAAGCTTTGACGGAAATCGGCTTGTTGACCGCTTGCGCCGATTCCCCTTTCTGCTCCATCAGCTCCGCACGAGTAACATGACTGGTGACAAAGAGCGCAACGGTAAACAGGAATAGAAAACGAATACCCATAATACGACTCCTTGCCTTTACGGCACTTTTACCGGCGAAAGTGTGGATAGATAGCTCGAAACCGCAGCAATCTCGGACTCTTCCAGATGCCCCGCCACCGCCTGCATCAGACCAATCGGGTCGTTGCTGCGCTCGCCTTTGCGCCAGTGTTCCAATTGTTTCTTTAAATAGCCCTCAGACTGGCCGCTGATGGCCGGAAAGTGCGACGCCACGCCTTGGCCCCGATCGCCATGGCATTGGAAACAGGCCGGCATGCCCACCGACCACTTGCCTTGCCTGACCAAACGTTCCCCGGGACCCGAGACGTCGCTGACGACGTTGCCGCCAGCGGGCGCCGGCAAAGGGAGCTGCGAAAAATAGTCCGCCACCGCTTCCATCTCCTCAGCAGATAGGGCGCCGGCGAACGGCTGCATCACAGGACTAGTGCGGGTTTTATCGGTGAAAGCCTTGAGTTGATTGACCAGATACTCTTTAGGCTGCCCGGCCAGGTAAGGGTAACCCGCGGCAGCATTCCCCTGGCCCTTATCGCCGTGACAGCTGATACAACCGGGCGCGCCCTTGCCGTTGCCCTGTTGGGCGATGGCTTTCCCCAACGGCGCGGCGGTCACAGCGGAAGCAGTAAATACCAGAGCAGCCCCTACCAGCGATTCTGTTATCCGTTTATTCATAAGCAGATCCCCCAATTTCAAAGTCACTCATTGGCGGCAAATCCCTGACACCTGTCCGCCAAGCACGACAGGTCTTTTATCCTAAGAGAAAACCATGGAATGAGTCAGCAACATTTGATAACGTCATGGAAGCATAATCATCCTTGGCGGCTATTCAACCATTGCTGTAATAACTCAACGTTGCGCTCCTTGGCCGTGTAGCCGGTGTCAAACAGATCGCCGACCAGGGACACCCTGCCTAGTACTTCTGTGTTATAAAATAAGGTATTATGGCGATTCCTTCAAGTATTTTGTGAGGTGAGCCATGGGTCTGAGTCTGGAGCGACGCTTTGAACGCTACTGCGATGGGATTGTGAGCACCTTGTTGCACGCGGACCGTGAGCAGCCAGCGCGCTGGTACATCAAAGGTTTGATGCTACCGGGGGAGCGCAAAAGCGTGGAGCCGATGGCGGCACGCGTACAACCGGAGCAGGTGCGCTCGGCGCATCAGTCCATGCACCATCTGGTGGCGGACGCGCCGTGGAGCAACGAAGCCATGTTGTCGGCGGTGGCCGAGCGGGTACTGCCGAAGCTGATTGAGCCGGAGGACGCGGTGCATTGGATCGTGGACGATACCGGGTTCCCGAAGAAGGGAAGGCACTCGGTGGGTGTGGCTCGACAGTACTGCGGCCAGACGGGCAAACAGGATAACTGCCGGGTGGCCGTCTCGCTGTCGATCGCGAGTGAACGCGGTAGCCTGCCGCTCGGTTATCAGTTGTACTTACCGCGGGAATGGACCGACAATGAGGCGCGCCTTCGTGCAGCGGGCGTACCGGAAGAGGTCGTATTCAAGACCAAGCCTGCGCTGGCGATGCAGCAGATCGAGGCAGCGCTGGCGGCCGGTTTCCCGCGCGGCGTTGTGCTGGCGGATGCGGCCTATGGGGATGAAACGGCCTGGCGCGAGCGGCTGGCCAGTCATGGCTTGACGTACGCGGTGGGCGTGCGCCCCGGTACGACCGTGTGGTGGGGCGAGCATCAACCGCTGGCCGAGCGGAAGCTTCCCGGCGAGCGGGGGCGCCCCCGAGGTCGCCTGCAGCGTGATGAGCGTCACCACCCCATCACCGTGGCAGAGGTGGCCTGCGCCTTGCCGGGGCAGGCGTGGCGGCGTGTGACATGGCGTGAAGGGACATCAGGACCGTTGCGTTCGCGCTTTGCCCGCGTGCGCGTTCGGGCCGCCCACCGAGACCAACCCCGTGATGAGGAATGGCTAATCATCGAGTGGGCGGAAGGCGCCAAGGAGCCCGCTCACTACTGGTTCAGCAATCTGCCCAGGCGCATGGCCTGGCCAGAGATGGCGGACACGGTGATGAGTCGCTGGCGCATTGAGCGTGACTACGAGGAACTGAAGCAGGAACTCGGGCTTGGGCACTATGAGGGGCGCAATTGGCGAGGCTTTCATCATCACGCGAGTCTCTGCATAGCGGCTTACGGCTTTCTGACGTTGGAACGGCTTGCTGGCAGTAAAAAAAACGCCGCTCGATTCAAAGCGCCTGCCCTACCCGAAGGCTTCCAACCGCGCGCGGCTGGGGCCGATGCAGCGCCATGAGCCCACGTCGATCGCCACGTATCGCTTTCGCTTGGCCCGCGCGATTGCCAGAACCCTGCGCTTGTGTCCCTGCTGCGGGCGAGGGAGGAAAGGCCCGTGATTTATGACACAGTAGTACTAGTGGGTCATGCGGAATATAAGGTAATCTAAAAGGGAGTTGCGTACAATGCTTCTATGCGCTCACCAAAGGAATTTTCAATCCGTTCAGCGGATAAACGTACGCTCAAGAACTGGCTTCGATCAACCACGTTGCCACAAGGTCAGATCACGCGAGCCAAACTGATTCTGGCTCTCTACCAAGGCTGGACGCCTACTGCGGTGGCAGAAGCACAGCAGGTGTCAGCCAAGTCTGTTCACAAGTGGCGTAACCGGTATCTCGAAGCGGGCATTGACGGCCTGCATGACCAGCCGCGATCCGGTCGTCCGACGAGGATAACCAAAAAGACGGTCAAACATGTCCTGGACCTGACCACGCAGTACGTTCCAGAAGAAGCGACCCAATGGAGCGTCCAGCTAATGGCCAAGCATGCACAAATCACAACTTGGCAGGTGCGCCAGATATGGAAGGCTGCAGATCTGAAGCCTCACCGGCTAAAGACATTCAAAATCAGTAATGACCCGGACTTTTCTGACAAGGTTATCGACATCGTGGGGTTGTACATGAACCCCCCGGCCAACTCAATGGTGCTGTGCGTTGACGAGAAAACGCAGATTCAGGCGCTTGATCGAACCCAGCCTGGTCTGCCCCTCAGCGAAGGGAAGATTGGCAGTAGAACGCACGACTATAAGCGTCATGGGACGACCTGTCTGTATGCGGCTTTCAGCGTCTTGACGGGTAAAGTCATTGGAAAAATGACGAATCGGACACGGTCGAAAGAATTCCTGTCCTTCATGAAGAAGGTTGACCGATCCACGCCAAAGGGCAAAGACCTACACGTGATTCTGGACAACCACAGCGCTCACAAGACAGCAGAGGTCAAAGCCTGGCTACAGAAGAAGCCACGCATTCATTTTCACTTTACGCCGACGAGTTCGTCTTGGTTGAATGCTGTTGAAGGATGGTTTTCACAATTAGAACGTCGTTCACTTTATCGCGGCATATTCTCTAGCGTTCCGGATCTCAACGATGAGATAGAGCGCTACATTGAGGTTCACAATCGTGAAACGGCGAAACCATTCAAGTGGACCAAAGATGCCAAAAGCATTCTGGCATCGGTCGAGAGGGCGAAAGATGCGTTACCTAATTAACCGCATGGCCCACTAGGGCGTGTTAACACTAACATACTATGCCTATGAAAATTTCAGCGTCGCAGTATAAACAAATCGAACTTTTTTGCCATGTGAGCGAGGAAATGTATCGTTGAGCAACCTGCAAGTGCCTGAATGCAATATTATATGTTGCGGAGCATGGTTGTAAGTGGAGAGGCTTGCCCAAGCATTTTGGTAACTGGCATACCATCTACACCCGCATGAATCGCTGGGCAAAAAAGTGGAGTTCTGGATCGAGTGTTTTCTGAGTTGCAACATCAACAGATCATTCGAGTCCGGGTTGAGGCGGTGTCTCTGGATAGTACGGCGGTAACAGTACACCCTGATGGTACTGGCGCTCTGAAAAAAGCGGTCCACAAGACGGTCCACAAGCCATCGGCAAATCCAGATCCGCAAGAGCGTGAATTATTGACGCAAACAAAACTGTCGGCAAAGTATGTCATCCTGGATCGAGCCTACGAGGGTGATGAAACACGCCAGCTTGTGTTTGATTTGGGCTTAACTCACGCTCATTACTGATGCGCTAAATAGTGTTAACACGCCGTAGTCAGCGATGACCACATTTAGATAGAGGTTGACCGTTAGCCTAAGTCTGTGCACTCGATCGCGCGCGGGGGTTAACTTTTGCAATAGGCCGAGCGGATTTTTTGCTGTATCACTTCCTCCACAGCGCTGGCCCCGACGGCCAGACATGAGCCGCCCAGCGCGCCCCTATCGCCAACCCACGGAAAGGAACTCGCATGACCAAAAAATTCTCGCACAAAGACGGCACTATCGGCAACGCCGGCGAACTGCACCAGCAGGCCAATGGTGAGACTGAAACGCTGACAACGCAACAGGGCGTACCCGTTGCCGACGACCAGAATTCGCTGAAGGCGGGCGCGCGCGGTCCGACCTTACTGGAAGACCACATCATGCGCGAGAAAATCTTCCACTTCGATCACGAGCGGATTCCAGAGCGCGTGGTGCACGCGCGCGGCTTCGGCGCACACGGTTATTTTGAAACCTATAAGCCGCTCACCGATCTGACCCGCGCCGACATCTTTCAGCGCAAGGGTGAGAAAACACCGCTGTTCGTGCGCTTTTCCACCGTCGCCGGCAATAAAGGCTCCGCCGATCTGGCCCGCGATGTGCGCGGCTTCGCGGTAAAATTTTATACCAAGGAAGGCAACTGGGATCTGGTCGGTAACAACATGCCGGTGTTTTTCATTCAAGATGCGATTAAGTTTCCCGATCTGATCCACGCCGCCAAAGATGAGCCCGACCGCGGCTTCCCGCAGGCCCAGACAGCGCACGATAACTTCTGGGACTTCGCCTCCCTGACCCCTGAAAGCATGCACATGATCATGTGGATCATGTCCGATCGCGCCATACCGCGCAGCCTGCGCTTCATGGACGGCTTCGGCGTACACACCTTCCGCCTGGTCAATGCCAAGGGCAAGGCCACCTTCGTCAAATTCCACTGGAAACCCAAACAGGGCGTGCAGTCCGTCATGTGGGACGAGGCGGTAAAAATCAACGGCGCGGATCCGGACTTTCACCGCCGCGACCTGTGGAACGCCATCTCCCAGGGCGACTATCCGCAATGGGAGCTCGGCCTGCAGATATTCGACGAGAAGTTCGCCGACAAATTCGCATTCGATGTTCTCGATGCGACAAAACTCATTCCCGAAGAGGAAGTACCGATTCAGATTGTCGGGCGCATGGTACTCGACCGGGTGGTGGATAATTTTTTTGCCGAAACCGAACAGGTGGCCTTCTGTACCCAGAACATTGTTCCCGGCATCGATCAGTCGGAAGACCCGCTGTTACAGGGGCGTAATTTCTCTTACCTGGATACGCAGCTCAAGCGCCTGGGCAGCCCGAACTTCACCCACCTGCCGATCAATGCGCCGAAATGCCCCATGCATCACTTCCAGCAGGACGGACACATGGCGATGCACAACCCGACCGGGCGCGCCAACTATGAGCCCAACAGCTGGGGCGCCGAGGGCGGACCCAGAGAGGACCCCAAACGCGGCTTCACCAGCTACGCCATGCAGATAGACGGCGCAAAGCAACGGGTGCGCTCGGAAACCTTCGCCGATCACTACAGTCAGGCACGTCAGTTCTATATCAGTCAGACACCGATTGAACAAAAGCACATCGCCGACGCCCTGGTGTTCGAACTGAGTAAAGTGGAACGCGAAGAAATCCGCGGGCGCATGGTCTCCCATTTGCTCAATATCGACGACGGACTGGCGAAAACCGTGGCCGGCAACTTAGGGCTGGGAAGGCTGCCGGCAGCGGCGGATGCCGCGCGCCCGACGCGCCAGGATCTGAAGGAATCGCCGCGGCTCAGCATTCTCAAAAACGGTCCCGAAAACTTCAAGGGCCGAAAAATCGGCGTATTGATGAGCGACGGCGCGGACGCCGGCCTGTTCAACGCCTTGCGCGAGGCCACCGAAGCGGAAGGCGCAATGTTGGAAGTGATTGCACCTCAGATCGGCGGCGTCAAACCCGACCAGGGCGAAAAAATTCCCGCCGCGCAGAAAGTCGGCGGCGGACCGTCGGTACTTTACGATGCGGTGGCGATTATCGTTTCCGCGTCCGGCGCGAAGTCACTGGCTGAGAATGCCGCGGCGCGCGATTTTCTCAGCGATGCGTTCGCCCACTGCAAATACATCGCCTATGTCGAGGCCGCCAAAACGCTACTGGAAAGTGCCGGCGTCTATCAGCAACGGGACGACGGATGCGTGATGCTGAGCGGCGACGCCTCGGCCAAAGGCTTTGTCAAAACCTGTCGCGGCCTGCGTCACTGGCCACGGGAGAGCGCTTCCGCGGCGTCCTGAAAGACCTAAGACAGATCTTAACCTAAACGGCAATAACCCAATCCTGATTAGAGGATATCGCGTTTAGAAGTTGTTTTATATCGGTATTGTTTGTTATCGCACTAAAGTTGCTGGCAGGTTCCTAGCGACGGGCAGGACTGCCCTGCCCGTCGCTAGGCCGGTCGTCAGCAACTTTACGCGTAGCCCGAGGTGTTGCGCCCCGCAGCGGCTGTTGCGGGGCATTCGTATCGACGAGGAAAAACCGCTTGTCATTACTGGCATCTACAGATATTCTTATCCTAATCAGGTGGTAAGCTACTGAAACAATATTGTCTTGCTAGGCACCACCTGAGTCACAGATTAGTTGCCAGTCCTTTAAGTCTGCTCAGAAGCCCATTCCGGTATCTCCTGCACTTTGTCTTTATTGAGATTCGCAATTGATTAGGCATTTATTTATACAAAGGTAATATATTCAATGACGACAGGTACCGTAAAGTGGTTCAACGAATCCAAAGGTTTTGGTTTCATCTCCCCTGCTGATGGCAGCGCCGATGTGTTTGTACACTTCTCCGCAATCCAGGGTGGTGGCTTTAAAACTCTGGTGGAAGGACAGTCGGTAAGCTTCGACGTGGAAAAAGGCCCCAAAGGCCTGCAAGCAGCCAACGTCACGGCCGCCAACTAAGCGGTCGTAAGCCAGTACAGGCTCAAGAACCCCGCTTCAATGCGGGGTTCTTTTTTTG
>JASBSN010000127.1 GCA_030148915.1 Thiogranum sp. | reverse complement strand
ATCGCCATTCCGGAGGGCATTGAGCTGGAGTCCGCCGGCCCGCTGTTTTGCGGCGGGATCACTGTTTTCAACCCGCTCATCCAGTTCGATATTAAACCCACCGAGAAAGTCGCGGTGATCGGCATCGGCGGTCTCGGTCACCTGGCCTTACAGTTCCTCAACGCCTGGGGCTGCGAAGTAACCGCCTTTACCTCCAGCGAGGAGAAAAAGCGCGAGGCGCTGAAACTCGGCGCTCACCGTACTTTGAACTCCCGTGACCCGGGCGAAATCGAAGCGGCTGCCGGCAGCTTTGACCTGATTATTTCCACCGTCAATGTCAAGCTCGACTGGAATCAGTACCTCAGTACGCTGCACCCTCGCGGCCGACTGCATTTCGTTGGCGCGACCTTGGAGCCGCTCGACATTAATGTCTTCTCCCTGATTTTGGCCCAACGTTCAATTTCCGGCTCGCCGGTAGGCAGCCCGGCAAGCATTGCCAAGATGCTCGAGTTCGCCAAGCTTCACGATATCAAACCTATCATCGAAAAATTCAGCTCCGATGACATCAACAAAGCGATTGCCAGGCTACGCAGCGGGGACGCTCACTACCGTATCGTGCTGCACCATTGAACACTGTGGTCAGGGCGCAAACCCGCGCTGAAGCGCCCGCCGGGTCTGCGCCATGAAGCACGCGGATCTGCCGGAAAACGAAGCCGAGCGTCTGCGCCGGCTCGATGAGTTAGGCATTCTGGATACCCTGGAAGAACAGGCCTACGACGATCTGACCCACCTGGCGGCACAGATCTGCGACACGCCCATCGCATTGGTGAGCCTGGTGGATCGGGACCGGCAGTGGTTTAAATCACACCATGGTCTGGATGCGCGGGAAACACCCCGCGATATCGCCTTCTGCTCGCACGCCATTTTGAGCGACGAGGTGTTTATTGTGGAGGACTCCAGCAGAGACGAAAGATTCCACGACAACCCCTTGGCCACCGACGCACCGCACGTAAAGTTTTACGCCGGTGCGCCGCTGGTCACCAATGACCGCCTCAGGCTTGGCACCTTGTGTGTTATCGCCAACGAGCCCCGCCACATCACGCTCGAACAAAAAAACGCGCTTCAAGCCCTGGCACGCCAAGTGGTAAGCCAGCTGGAACTGCGCCTGAAAGTCAAAGAGCTGGAAACGCTCGACCATGCCAAGGACGAATTTATCTCCATGATCAGCCATGAGCTGAGAACCCCGTTAACCTCTATTCATGGATCCTTATCCCTGCTGGCCAATAATACTGTCGGGCGATTAAACGGTGAGCAACAGCAAATGATGGGCATCGCCGCTCGCAACACCGATCGACTGCTGTGTATTGTCAATGACATCCTCGATCTCGCCAAACTGGAGGCGGGTAAACTTATCCTCGAGAGAAAAGCCTGCGATCCGGTCGAACTGCTGGAAAAAGCGGTGGAACTTAACCGGCCGTACTGCACGGAACATGACTGCGAAATCATTACAGAATTCGACAGCAGCGCTGATCCCGTCATGATCGAGGCTGATGAAAGCCGGCTCTTGCAGGTGCTGAGCAACCTTATTTCCAATGCAGCGAAGTTCTCCCACGATAAGGGCACTATTGAGGTATCGCTTGCCCGCGACGCACGGCAGGCGTGCTTTAAAGTCACCGACCACGGCCCGGGCATCCCCGCGGATCAACGACAAGGCCTATTCCAAAAGTTCAAGCAGTTGGGAAAGCCGGTGAACCAGAAAGTGCCGGGTACCGGGCTGGGTTTAAAAATCAGCAAACGGATTGTCGAGCTCCACAACGGCACGATCGGCTTTGACTCGATACCCAACGAAGCCACGACGTTTTATTTTTCGTTACCGCTTGCGCAAACCGCCTGATTGACCATTTGCACCAGGGGCGCATAACCCTCTCGCGCCACCATGGCCGCCGACTGTTTGAACTGCGCATCCGAGCCGCTAAGACCTAACCGGTCGGCCAGACAATTCAAAAATGGGTATTGACCCACCCGGATCTGCGATGCACGGTAGGCGTACGCGCCACGATGGATTTTCTTGCCGCGGCATTTCAGACAGAGAAAGCTTTAATCAACGGAGACACACCGCATAACTGATCCCGGCACATTCGACTTTAACGATCAATCGGTGGCCACCGGTTACGATAATCTCCTTGTGCCTGTTCTTTTCGAGCCCTGGGCGGTGCACCTGGTCGAGGCCTTCGGGCCCTGGCAGGGTCGTGTGGTGCTCGACCTGGCCACTGGCACGGGCGCGGTGGCGGAGCAGCTTAGCCACCGGGTGGGAGCGCAAGGCAAAGTCATCGGCGTGGATATGAACGCGGCGATGCTGACGCTGGCCACGCAGCGCTGTAAAAGCGCCGCGGCACCGGTCGAGTTTATCCACTCGCCCGCCGATTGCCTGCCGCTGCCGGACGCCTCGGTGGATACACTGGTCTGCCAGCAAGGGTTTCAGTTTTTTCCCGACCGGGCCACGGCGGCCGCCGAAATGGCGCGCGTATTGCGCGCCAAGGCACGGGTGGTGATCAGCGTCTGGCGGCCGTTGGCCGAGTGCGACTTTTTT
>JASBSN010000027.1 GCA_030148915.1 Thiogranum sp. | reverse complement strand
CGCCGCCCGGGTCGCGTCCCGGCGGCTTCGCGCTCGGGCACCAGCGTTTCGATGATCGCTTTCACCGCCGCGGCAAAACCGCTTTCGAGACAACCGCTGAAATCCGGCGCCGACAGGGCGACCACCGGAATGTGGTGGTACTCGGGGTATTTTTTGCGGAACAGACCGACCGCCATGTTGACATCCGAACCCTGGGTTTCGGCCAGACCCGTCGTAGGAACACCCACCAGCGACGGGCTACTTTTGCTGCAAATGGCCTTGAGGCCTTCAACCACAAGATCCTCCGAACCCATCACGGCCGCCACCTGATCCATCGCGGTCGTCTGTAACGGAATCGGTTCGCGAAAATGTCGCACGAAAAATACTTTGCCAAATGCCGTGCAGCCCTGCGAGCCGTGCAGCATGGGCATGGCGCGCCGGAAACCGAGAAAGGCCAGCGCCGCACCGATGGTCTGGCTGGCCTTCAACGGGCTGACCGACAACGCCTTCTTGCGTTTCAGTACCTCAGCCATTGACCACCTCACGCACCGGCCGTTGCCAGGGTGCCGGTGCGCGTACCGCCTCCCACACCGGGCTGTTCAGGGTAAGCGCCAGTTGGCGCGCGAGCTCAACCATGCCCTGGTAACCTTCATAGCCGAAGTCGCGTTCCTGGTTGATATCCAGAAACGGCACACGCGCCTTTAGCGCGGTGTACATATTGCGACCGCCGGCGATGAGCACATCCACATGATTTTCGCGGACGATATCAATCAGCGCACGTGGATTACCGTCCTCGATCATCTTCGCGTCTTCGCCCATCAGCTCGCGGATACGCGCCTTGTCTTCCTCGGTGGATTTCTTGGTGCCAGTGGCGACCACAGTCATTCCCAGATCCTGCAAGGCGGAGATAATCGACCAGGATTTGACCCCGCCTGTGTACAGCAGCACTTTTTTACCGCGCAACTGTTCACGCCAGGGCTCCAGCGCCGCATTGATTTTCGCTTCCTCGCGGGTGATTAGTTGCTCAGTGCGTTCGCTTAGGTCCGGGTCTTCGATCAGCCGCGCAAAGTCGCGCAGCGCATTGTTCATGTCCTGCACGCCGTAGAAACTGCCTTCGAACCAGCGCGTGCCGAAGGCGTCTTCGAGCTTGCGCGCGACGTTGATCATGGCCTTGGAACAGACCATCATATTGACCTTGGCACGGTGCATGGTCTGCACCTCACGAAAACGGGCGTCACCGGACAAGGTGCACAATACCCGGATACCCAGTTCATCCAGCAGCGGCAGCACGTGCCACAACTCACCGGCAATGTTGTACTCGCCGACCAGATTGACATCGTGAATTTTCATGCCGTCGCGCTGTGCACCGTCCGGCAGCGGATCCGGTTCGCGCGTACCACAGACGTATTTCACCATCGCCTCGCCGGCAATACGGTTGCCCAGGTTCTTGGTGCCGTAAAAACCGGCGGCATCCACCGGCACCACCGGCGTACCCCAACGTTCCTCGGCCGCCTTGCACACGGCGCCGACGTCATCGCCGACCAGCGCCGGCACACAGGTGTTGTAGACAAATACGGCGGCGGGCGAATAGGTATCGACGGCCTGTTTGATGGAATGGAACAGGCGCTTTTCCCCGCGCCCCATAATGACATCCTGCTCGGTCAGATCAGTGGTCATGCCGATCTTGTACAGACGCGGTCCGGAAGAACGCGTGCCACGGTTATCCCACGAGCTGCCGGCGCAAGCGATCGGCCCGTGCACGATGTGTGCAACATCGGCAATGGGCAGCAGGGCGATCTGCGCACCGTCGAAGGCACAACCACCGGCCGCGCTGCCCGGTTTGGGTTTAGCGCAACCCGACTTTGACTTCTTGTTGTGCGTACAGGCTGGCTCGTCGAGAAGTGCGGCGATATCTTTCTGCTTCATGGGGCACCTGTGTGAGTACTTGGGTAATCAGACTGCAAGCCCGGTGCCAAAGGATATGCGATTGTTTTTTATAATGATTTAACTGTCTCAAATTGTAGCGAAGGCGACAAGCACACAGCGTACGCCGCATCCACGACAAACTCCGGCGGACAATCGACCCGGCACATGCTGTAAACCGTTGAAGTGGCATTTTTGTTGCACCGGTAACCAGTTAGTCTGGTTCAGGATCGAGAACAGGGAGCATTTGCGTGTCGGCAATGAGCTACATTGCGGTTATCGAGCACTATCACCAACACCGCGAAGCAATCCAGGACCTTCTCGGCTCGATTCTTACCGGTATCACCGAGCAAAAACTGTTCGCCGACCCCGCGTTACAAAAAAAGGCAATTCACTGCCTTGGCGAACGTTACCCCTTTGTCGAACTGCTCTACACCATCGACAGCACCGGTATTCAGCTCAGCGAAAACCTTCGCCCGGACAAGCGCGCCAACAATTCCGATGGATTGGGCAAAGACCGCAGCCAACGGCCCTATTTTTTGCTGGCGTGCAACAGTACCCGGCAAGTGGTGGTCACCGAACCCTACCTCTCGACCGTCAACCGCAGCCTGTGCATTTCGGCAGCGGCGCCGGTGCTCGACCACGACAACCAGCCACTCGGCTACGTGGTGCTGGATATCGACCTGGCCTGTACGGTTGAATTCCTGATGGGCGACCGCAGCCGGCGCCGTTTCAGCCCGCTGTTTAAATCCGTATACGGCCTCATCGCCCTCGGTCTGTTTTGTGTGGTCGGCTTTCTGCTGTACGCCTCGTTCCGTGAGCTGTGGGGCATGCTGGACAGCAGCACGCGCAGTCACCTGCAACCGTTCGGCGTCATTATTTATCTGACCCTGGGGCTGGCCGTGTTTGACCTGGCGAAGACCACGCTTGAAGAAGAAGTGCTTATGCACAAGGACATTTTCCGCCACAGCTCGACGCGACGCACCATCACCCGCTTCATCGCCGCCATACTGATCGCCGTATCCATCGAAGCCCTGCTACTGATGTTCAAGTCGGCCATAGGCGACGGGCATCAGCTTTATGAAGCGGTTCTGATGATGTTGTCAGCTGTTGGTCTGTTAGTCGGCCTGGGGATATATGTCTATCTGGGCGCCAGGGCGGAAGCCACGCTCACTGCAATGAAAAGCACTCAGGATGCCGCCGCGTCGCGGCAGCGATAGGCAAAGGGGAAAGAAAAAAGGGGACGGAGGGCTTTAATTTGTCCTCTTTTTCGATCTCCTTTTTCGCCGCTTTTTCCGCATACAGCCCCAAGCGTATCTAAATTTTCGCCAACACCTGCATGGGAGCAAAGAGCCTCATCGGGTCGTCGGTGAACGGCTCGAAGATTTCATATCTCTGGTAAAAACCAAGCGCATCGTCATCTAAAACATCGAGCACAAGACCAAGGGTTGGTAACCCCGTATTGGTTAACTCAACGCTTTTTCTTAGCGCTGTAACCAGTGTTTTTTCACCAATTCTTTGGCCCTGATACTGTTTATCAATTGCAAGGCGCGCCAGCAAAACCACCGGCACCGGATATCCGGGCAGACCATGATCAAAAGGGATTTCATCGCGGAAGACCGTAGCAGAAGCTAACGTGTAATAGGCGGCGACTGTCGCTTTCTCTTGTTCATCATCGGCTAACACCCAGGTCGAGCTAAGGCCCAACTGCATATTCTTCACCGCGAAGCGCGCCAGAAACTCATTCATTACTGGTTTGCCGCAATCGAAAGCTTTCAGGTTGTGGGCGAGCGGATCTGCGAAGACGAAGGCTTGCGCGAGCGCCAATTAGAAGCCTTCTTCGTCGAGTCGGCGAGCAGCTTCCAGAATCCGCGCACTGGATTTGCGTTCCGCATCCTGGCATACGACCATAAAACGATCGAACTGCTGATTGGTCAAATGCATACTGGTCTCGTGCTCGATGATTTCCGGTGCGTGCTCACGAATCAAACGTGTCATGAACTCGGTCAATGAGGCACAACCCAGCACGACAGCGGCCCGTTCCGCCAGTGCCTTGGTATCTTCATCAACGCGCATATCAATTCTTGCTGCTGCGGCCACGGGGCTGCCCTCATCATCAATTCAGTGTATTTAAGTATACTGTACGGCAAATTTCCGTACAACTTTAATTATCCATGAAGGAGCAATTAGCTGGAACCGCCATAACAGCGATCCTGGTTTTTGATTGTATACTGTAACGGTGAATAGGAATAAGTATTTGATAATATAGATAACGTTAAACCACTGAGTGGGTTGGATGTATTTGGCAAACACGGGTAAACCGTTGAAGCGAAAAGCCCCCCAAGCCAGCGCCAGCCTGCCAGAGACACTTCCCGAGCGCAGTCTGAGGATCAGGCGACCTGCCCGATCGCGGTCAACTCCACCGCCTGCATGGGTGATACAAACGCATGGCCAAGTGCAGCGGCAACGCCCGCATGGGTCAGTTGTCCGAAACAGACATTCAGACCCGCCATCAGCCCTGCATCTTCGCGCAGCGCTTTACACCAGCCCCGGTTAGCCAGTTTCAACACATACGGCAGGGTGGCATTCGTTAATGCCTGCGTAGCCGTGCGCGCTACCGCGCCCGGCATGTTGGCGACGCAGTAGTGCACCACGCCTTCCTCTTCGTAGACCGGTTCGCTATGCGTCGTTGGCCGCGAGGTTTCGGCGCAGCCGCCCTGGTCGATGGCGACGTCGACAAACACCGAACCCGGTCGCATCCCTGACAGGTGACGACGCGCGATCAGTTTGGGTGCAGCGTGGCCGGGCAGCAGCACTGCCCCAATAACCAGATCTGCCTGCGGCAGGTATTCGTCAAGGGCGGCGCGATCCGAATAGACGGTGTGCAGTCGCGGACCGTACAGCTCGTCCAACTGTCGCAGACGTACCAGTGAGGTGTCCAGCAAGGTTACGTCTGCACCGAGTCCCAGGGCCATACGCGCGGCCTGGGTTCCGACCACGCCGCCACCAATCACCAGTACCCGGGCCGGGCCGACACCGGGCACCCCGCCCAGCAGCACACCACGGCCACCCGCTGCCATCTGCAACGCCCCGGCACCGGCCTGGATCGACAGGCGGCCGGCTATTTCGCTCATCGGCGTCAGCAGGGGCAGACTGCCATTGCGATCAGTGACGGTTTCATAGGCAATGCCGACGATGCGCCGTTCCAGCAACGAACGGGTGAGCACTGCATCAGGCGCCAGGTGCAAATAGGTAAACAGCACCTGCCCATCGTGAAGCAAAGCGACTTCCCCGGGTTGCGGCTCCTTGACCTTGACCACCAGCGGACAGGCATAGACCGCTTCGGCATCCGCCACAAGGGTTGCGCCACTGGCACGGTAGTCATCGTCACTGAACCCGATACGCCGGCCCGCCAGCGTTTCTATGCTGACACGGTGACCCGCCGCTGTCAGCTCGGCAACGCCGGCCGGCGTCAGTGCGACACGGTATTCATGGTTCTTGATCTCTCTGGGGACGCCGATATCCATGACACACTCCCGATTAAAACCGGACACTTCAGGCCCGGTAAGGCGAAACGACCCAGTTACGCAACAGTTCAAGATCGCGCGCCGGCACATACTCGAAACCCTGCTCGTGATCGTCGGCGACCTGCGCGCCAATGGTATGCGACACTCCGGCAGACGCCACCATATGAAAGTACCAGGCCATAGGGTAACCTGCATCGCGGTCGTAACCATGGATCAGATTGGCGAGTTCCGAACCCGTTACACCCGGAACATGGCGCAGCCGCTCCTGACTACGGGTAGGTATCGGGTGCGCGCTGACCTGCCTATCACCGCTGCTGTCTGTTGACTCCTGTACGGCCAGTACCCAATGGTTGCAGAAAGGACCGGACTGCATGGCACTGCTGTGATCCCACTCCTGCATAAACTGCAACGGGCCCTCAGCAGGTGTTGTGTCCAGGGGTTTTATGACTTCCCGCGCCGAAAACAAACGCCGGAACAGCAGGCGTGCGCTGCCGACCGGCTCGGGCTCGAGGGGCGAATATTCCAGCGGGTCAATAAATTCCTGCAAACTGTCCGGCAACCAGTCCGGGTCACTCAGGTAACGGTCAAGGACTTCCTGAAGTTCCTCGACTTCGAGCTGCATGAAGTCGGCGGCGGATGGTCCGGTTTGCGCCGTCAGATAGTGGGTTCTTCCCACCACGCGGGTCGCAAACAATTGTGTTTGTGAACAATAATCCAACAACGGCTGAAGGTCTCCGCCGGTGTTCCGCTCGGCCCAGACACCCAGGCTGTCCGCAACGCGTTGCTTGTCGATGTCGACGACACCGCCACTTCGATACCAGCCACCGCGGGTCAATACGGTCCTGAACGACAGTTCCGGCCATAAATGTCCCAGACCGGCAAGCAGGCCATCGGCGCCGCAGGCCGGATCACAGGTAGCGCAGGCCCGTGCGATAGCGGCCACATCATCGGACTGCCTGGCAAAGACATGTTCGGCACTCATAAACTGTGCCCTTCGTGCTCCCGGCGTTGCCGCGCCATAGCGGCGACATCCGGATCTTCGTCTTCCGGTATGTCGCCCAGATACTCGAGCGGTACACGCGTCACGGCCGCAAGGCGCACCCGCCAGTCTTCATCGCTGAGCAGGACCCGAACTTCCCGCGGGGCGATACGTTCGGCAACTTCGCGGCGTACTTCCGCGTCACCGTCACGGGTCATCATCATCAGGCTTTCAACCGGCAATCGTTGTGCAACGGTCTTTCTGACTTCACGGTCTGCATCGAGCATCATGCGGAACAGGCGCCCGGCCGGCAGCCGGCGGGCGACGTACTGGCGCACCAGGTAGTCTTTATCAGCGGCAAGCAATTCCAAGTGTTCCAGCGCTATCCGGTCGGCCACGGTAATGCGCACTTCGCGGTCGGGATCGTCGATCAACTGCACCAGGTCGTCGACCGGGAGACGGTAGGCCAGCACGCGGCGCACCACTTCATCGGGATCGTTGCGCAACTCCAGCAGGCGTTTTTGCGACAGGTAACGGGCCGCAATGGCACGCCGTTCCCAGAATTTATCGCCACGGTAGTCCTCGGCCAAATCCGGGTTCTCGCGAAAGAACCGTTCTATCTGACGACCACTCATGGCGCGCACACAGGTATCGCCCGGCTTGCAGCGGCCCGCCTCCAGGCGGTCAAGGCGATGCGGGCACTCCATACAGCGGGCGCGTGGCGTGTGATCTTGCGGATCATCCGGCGCCTCAATCATCTTCGGTCTCAACTTCAGCCAGCACCAGTCCGGTGGCAATTTCCAGGTTACTGGTCAGGCTCAGACAGTGTTCATGACCGTTCACCGCGTACAGGTTCATGCCGTCCAGCTCCCTCACCGGCTCCACCCCACAGATTTCATCGTCCATGCAGTAACTGAAATGCATCCCGGGCCAGACACCGCGCAAGCCCTGTACCGTACTTTCATCCAGTCCCTGCGCAAGGGCGGTTTCTGCGATACGGTCGAGTGTTTCGGCATCAATCATATTTCAGGTCTCCTGGAGTTCCTGTTCAAACCGCACCCGTGACTCCACCGCGTGCCCCATGGCTTTGGCCAGCCAGGGTGGTGGCGCGTCGGCCAGCTTCGACTGTAGCTCAAGCAGTTTTTTCCTGGCCTCTCCACCTTGTGGATACTTGATGGGGTGCACCCCGGCGCGCACCACCTTGGCCGCGGCAGGACCACCGATAGAGGCCACGAACAACACCTGGGCATCCTCAATCAGAGAGGCCCGATACGCGTTCTTGTCGTCACCGGCCCCGGTGCCCGTGGCAACGCGCACGTCGATCAGTCGCAACGTATCTTCGGATACCTGATAAATAAGGAAATAGTGACAGGAGCCGAAATGCCCATCAATCAGTTCGCCGCCATTCGATGCGCAGGCAACACGCAGCGAGTCAGGTATATCGCCCTCGCTGTAGGGCTCCGGTTCCGGTAACTGCGAGGCATCAACCTGCTCACCCTTGAGGATTGCACAGGCCGCCTTGAGCGCTGCAGATTGCTGCGCCGAGAATTCACCTTCCGCAGCAGCCTTCAATACTTTGGGGCTCAGGCCGGACAGGTTCGCCTCGCCGGGCGGCAGACCGACGGCGTCGGCCAGCACCCTCAATAAACGTGCGGCATCGGTATCTTCCAGTTCTCTGGCCGCCAGGCCGATACGTAGTGCAATTTCGCGCGAAAGCATGGATTCACTCATATCAAGCCGATAGAGGAATGATGCAATCATCCTCCATGCATACATCGAGGCACTGGGGTGTATCGAAGTCACCTTCGCATTCCGTGCAGGTTTCCGCCTCAATCTTATACAGGCCCTTGAACGGTGTAATTGAATTGGTCGGGCAGACGGGTTCGCAGTCTCCACAAGCGGTACACAGATCCCTAACGATTTGCAAAGCCATAGTATTTACTCCTGATCTGAATTCGGTTCTCAAACCCTTTTAAAGCGCAATGTAGTCGGGAACGCCGGTGGTGGGCTAACGGGATCGATGTAGTACCTCGAACCATCGTCGAGCTGGATCTCACCACCCCAGCTTTCGCGGGTATCGGTTTCCACAGAGACCACACTAGCCTCCAGGTCTTTCTTGGCGACATAAAAAGACAGCTTGCCGTCGTCGTTACGCCGGATCATGACATTCGGCATGGATAGTCTCCTCTGACTTGAAGTGGGGGACAGATTTGACATCCGTCCCCCTGTCGCTATCAACCTTAACGAACCAGGTCGTAGTTATAGTCAGTGGTACCCATACCGCGCGTCTCTTCGTCGAGACGTTCCAGCACCGAGTTAACCAGCATCTTCAACATGTAGATGGCGCCTTCGTAGCCCATGGTCGTGTCGCGGTGCATATGATGGCGGTCGAATATCGGGAAGCCGATACGAATCAGCGGCACCTCGAACTCCTTGCCCTTGGTGATGGTGTCTCGCTGGATGAACTTGCCGTAGGAATTTCCGATCATGAAGTCCGGTTTCTCGGTGAACATCAGTGAACGGAAGTGCCACAGGTCTTTACCGATGTGAACCGTGCTGTTGGCGCCGTAAGGGGACTCGGACAGGATCTTCTCCATCGCCTTCTTCCAGCGCTTGTTGGCGTGGTTGCAAAGGATATGCGTCGGCTCGGCGCCCAGTTCCAGCAGGAATCGGGTCATCCCCATGACAAAATCCGCATCGCCATAGAGGCCGAACTTCTTGCCATGCAGCCAGGCGTGGGAGTCGGTCATCATATCCACCAGACGGCCGCGCTCTTTGGTCAGCGACTCGGGAATTTCCTTACCGGTCAGCTCCGACACCTTCATCAGAAAGTTGTCGGTCGCCTCCAGGCCCATCGGAATATCGATGGCGCTGCTCTCCTGCTTCCAAGTGTTCTTGATGAACTTCTTGCTCTTCACCGACTGCCAGGGCTGCAGCAACAAGGTGTCGATTGCATTGGGCGCATCCTTGACCTCGTCCATGGTCGTGCCGCCGGCATACAGGCGGAACTCACCGTCGGCCGGCGTGTCGAGCACCTCGGTGGGATCGGACAGGAAGGTGTAGTCCACGTCCATTTCGTTCAGCATGCGCTGTATAACGCGGAAGTTGCCCAGGTACGTCTCAAAGCCCGGCACAATGTTTATCTTGCCGTTACTGCCAACCTCCTTGTCTTCCATGGCGTTCAGCGTGAAGTAGCGCAGGATACCTTCGAACATATTGTCCCAGCCGGTGGTGTGCGAACCCACGAAGCTCGGGGTGTGCGCAAACGGCACCGGGTAGTCATCAGGAATATGCCCCTCCTTGCGCGAGTTGCCGATGAAAGCATTGAGGTCGTCCCCGATGACCTCGGCCATACAGGTGGTGCTGACGGCAATCATGTCGGGCTTGTACATCGCCTTGCAGTTTTCCAGGCCGTCGTACATGTTCTTCTGACCACCGAACACCGCGGCGTCCTCGGTCATGGAATCCGACACACAGGCAACCGGCTCCTTGAAGTGCCGGTTGAAGTAGGTGCGGAAATATGCCACGCAACCCTGCGAACCATGCACGTACGGCATAGTCTTGTGAAAACCCAGCGCGCACAACACGGCGCCGAGCGGCTGGCAGGCCTTGGCCGGATTAACGGTCAGCGCGGTGCGCTCGAAGTTGAGTTCCTGATATTCCTTGGTGGTGGTCCACTCGAACGTCTCCATGATCTTGTCCATGGGCTCGCGTTCTTCAAAGACCTTCTTGGCTTCCAGGTTGGCCTTGTACTCGTCCTCCCTGAACAGAGGATAACTGGGCTTGATATCGTCTACTGCTTGACTCATGGTACTCTCCTTAACGCGCCACTAATCTGTGAACGGACGTTTTAGATTGAAGAATTTTCTGAATTAAATCCGCTATCGTCATGCCGGTGAAGACCGGCATGACGGTTTAATCGGACTCAGGCGCCGACGGCGAGCTGTTCGGCTTCTTCGGTGGCAGCCTTCTTCCACGGCACCTGGATATTCTTCCAGCACGGATTGTTCAGAGTCATATCCATATCGCGGGCGAAGATGGCAAAGCCGTCGTAGCCATGGTACGGACCCGAGTAATCCCAGGAGTGCATCTGCCGGAACGGCACCCCCATTTTCTGGAAGATGTATTTTTCCTTAATACCGGAACCGATCAGATCGGGCTTTACCTTCTTCACGAACTCTTCGAACTCGTAGCCGGTCACGTCGTCGTAGATCAACGTGGCGTTACCCATTTCCTTGATGGTGCGGTCGTAGTCGTCGTTGTGGCCGAACTCGTAGCCGGTACCGACCACTTCCATGCCCAGGTCTTCATAGGCACCGATGACGTGGCGGGGGCGCAGACCACCGACGTAGAGCATGACGCGCTTGCCTTCGAGGCGCGGACGGTACTTGGCGATGACCGCCTCGTACTCGGCCTTGTAGCGCTCGATTACGCGTTCGGCGCCTTCCTTGATTTTGTCATCGAAGTGCGAGGCGATCTTGCGCAGGCTTTCGGCGATCTTGGTCGGGCCGAAGAAGTTGTACTCGACCCATGGAATACCGTACTTCTCTTCCATGTGACGGGAGATGTAGTTCATGGAACGGTAGCAGTGCAGCAGGTTGAGTTTGACCTTGGGGGTCAATTCCATTTCCGACAGCGTACCGTCGCCCGACCACTGGGCGACCACACGCAGACCCATTTCCTCGAGCAGCGTACGCGAGGACCAGGCGTCGCCACCGATGTTGTAGTCGCCGATAATGGAGACATCATAGGGGGTCGATGCAAAACTGTCGTCATTGTCGCGCTTGTCGAGCACCCAGTCGCGGATCGAGTCGTTGGCGATGTGGTGACCCAGCGACTGGGACACGCCGCGGAACCCTTCACAGCGCACCGGCACCACCGGTTTGTCGTGTTCCTTGGTTTTCTTCTTGGCCACGGCCTCGATATCGTCCCCGATCAGACCAATGGGGCATTCCGACTGGATGGATACCCCCTTGTTCATGGGGAACAGGGTTTCGATCTCGTCGATAATTTTGTCCAGCTTCTTGTCGCCGCCGAACACAATGTCCTTCTCCTGGAAATCCGAGGTGAAGTTCATGGTGACAAAGGCGTTCACACCGGTCACACCGATATAATAGTTACGGCGTCCGGCACGCGAATACTGGCCACATCCCACCGGGCCGTGGGAGATATGGATCATATCCTTGATCGGACCCCACACCACACCCTTGGAGCCGGCATAGGCACAACCACGGATAGTCATCACACCCGGCAGGGACTTGCGGTTGGAGGTAATGCATTTCTTCGATTGCTCGACCTCTTGATCATTGATCGCCAGGTGTTTGGCGCGATCTTTTTTGGCTTTTTCAGGGTAGACCTCGAGCACCTCCTGAATGAGGGCCTCAGTGTCTTCGCGGGTTAATTCTGTCATGACAGTTCTCCTTTATTGCCGCCACTAATCTGTGGACGGCAAGTAAACGGATTGACACGTTTCAGGGAAATCCGGCCGCCCTGCGGCGACCGGTTCCGAATACAATCAGGCGGTCGCTTCCAGATCGGCAGCAGTCTGACCGACGATGCTCTCGTCCTCCTCTTCCATGATGCCGAATTCCATCAACAGGTCTTCGAGCTCATCCATGGTGATGGGCGTCGGGATCACCAGCTTGGTGTTTTCGATGATCTTGGTCGCCAGGTCGCGATACTCCTGGGCCTGCTTGGCGGCCGGGTCGTATTCGATCACGGTCATACGACGGATCTCAGCGCGCTGCACGACGTTGTCGCGCGGCACGAAGTGGATCATGTGGGTGCCCAGCTTTTCGGCCAGTGCCATGATCAATTCATCTTCACGATCGGTTTCACGGCTGTTGCAGATCAGACCGGCGAGACGCACACCACCGGAGTTGGCATACTTCACGATACCCTTGGAGATGTTGTTGGCCGCGTACATGGCCATCATCTCGCCGGAGCAGACGATGTAGATTTCCTGCGCCTTGTTCTCGCGGATCGGCATGGCGAAGCCACCACAAACCACGTCGCCGAGCACGTCATAGAACACGAAATCGAGATCTTCTTCGTAGGCGCCTTCCTCTTCGAGGAAGTTGATGGCGGTAATTACACCGCGGCCGGCGCAACCGACGCCCGGCTCGGGACCACCGGATTCCACACACTTGATTTCGCCGTAACCGGTCTTCAGTACATCTTCCAGTTCCAGATCTTCAACGGTGCCTGCCTCAGCCGCCATTTCCATGATGGTGTTCTGGGCCTTGGAGTGCAGGATCAGGCGCGTTGAGTCGGCTTTCGGGTCACAACCGACGATCATGACCTTCTTGCCGAGTTCGGCCAGGCCGGCGACCAGGTTCTGGGTAGTGGTCGACTTGCCGATACCACCTTTCCCGTAAATAGCACATTGACGCAATGACATGTTGAATTCTCCTTAAGCTCAGTAAACCGCTGGTTTCATACAGGCAGCCAAACGTTTGGTTGCTCGACAATCAGCCTTTGAGCAAGGCGCGTGCCACGTTGCATATTTTTTTATAAGTCGTTGTTAGCCTTTGGGATTAGCGTCATGCGCCCAGGCGTTAACGCTGGTGGTATAAGCAACAAAAACGCACGCGGTGTGGTGATGACTACACAAAATCCAACACGCCCTGCCCTGATAAACACCTAAGTAACCACTTATCAATTCCTATTCCGTCATTCTGGCGTATGCCAGAATCCAGGGGTTTCAATGACTTGGATACCGGCCTGCGCCGGTATGACGAGTGGATCAGAGTTTCCCTAAGACACTGGTTTTTGTAACCACCGCATATGGCACCTGTATTGCAGTGAGAAGGTATCTCTCATAAACAAGGCAGGTAATCGATGTGACCACAACGACACTGAGTGAGCTGGCTTTACGCCTCCGGGAAGGCAGTATCGTTCCGTACCTCGGTCCGGGTGTGTTGGACGGTGTAACGGAGACCGGCTCGGGTGAAACCATTCCCGCTGACAGCGACAGCCTGATCCTGGCCATGAACGGCGGCAAGCCCATGGCGCCCCGCCTGATGTTCGAATTCGCACGTGCGGCAATGGATATGGAACTGAAGAAGGGTCGCAATTTCGTTTATCGTTTTCTCAGCGAAACCTACGGCGACCGGCAATGGACCCGCGCACCGTTACACGACTGGCTGTCTGCCGTCAAACCGCCCTATATCATCGACATCAATCGCGATACCCAGCTGCAGGATTCCTTCGCCGATACCCCGCATGTCCTGATTCGTGGCATCTCCCGGATCGGCGGTACCGACTACCGCTTCCGCATTCATCAATACGACGGGAGCAGCTACCGGGAAGTGCCGCAGGAAGACGTCGATACCGACCTGCCGGTGCTGTTTAAACCTATGGGCAGCCCGGTACCGGACGCGACCTATATCGCATCCGACGCCGACTACGTGGACTATATTACCGAGCTGATGGGCGGCTTCGCGATCCCCTCATTCCTCAAGGACTACCGCCTGGGTAAACAATACCTGTTACTGGGACTGCGCCTGAATCGCGATACCGAACGCATGGTGCTGTCCGACATGGTCTACGGCGCCGACAGCCCGACCGGCTGGGCGCTGATTCCGGAGCCTACGGCGAAGGAGTTACGCTTCTGCAAAAAGATCGGCAT
>JASBSN010000124.1 GCA_030148915.1 Thiogranum sp. | reverse complement strand
GCCGGCGCCGCCTTCCAGGTGCAGCGTATCGCCCACCCGCAGACCTTGCACGCTTTCGGCCTGCGGCGACTCCAGCGGATCCCAGGGAGCGAAGGTGCTTCCGCTCAACGGCAACAAGGCGAAAGAAGGATTCGCCAGCTGATGCTCGGCGTCCTCCCTGACGTCCAGATCAGCTAGCAGAATATCCTTTGAACCACCAGGCCCCGGGACGAACTCCCAGGCCCGCGCCTCGCCACCGCCGCTGAGATCCAATTGCGCCCCGGGTGCCAGATCGACAGCGGGAGCCGCGAGCCGGATGGCGCGTTCCGGCGGCGTCGTCGGCACGTTCGTGATACCGCCATCCAGCTTAAATACCAGATTGGTTTGAAATCTCAGCTTGCCGAAAGGCACCGGCTGCTCGGCGCCGGCGACCGAGGTCAGACTGCCGGGCAGCAAGGCCAGGCGTTTCGTGGCATCCAGTTGCAACGCACCCAAAGGCGCGCGCAGCGTACCGGCCTGCTCTATCACCGGCGCGCTGAGCGTCACGCGGCCGCCCGCGGACAAAGGCGTGGGCGGAACTTCGCCCGCGATGCCGTCGATGCGCAGACGGCCATTTTCGTCGCCTTCGACGGACAATTGGAACTGCGACAAGGTCGACGGATAGATCTGAGCGGCGGTCAGGTGGATATCGCCGGCGGCACGCAGGGAGCCCGAGATCGTATGTTCCGCCTGCCCCCCGTTAGACGCCTGTAAACCGCGCAGCCGGATATCGCTGCCACTGGCTATCTGCAGCGCCGGTTGCCCCGCCGAGCCGAAACCCTGCCAAACGCTATGGCCTATGATGTCCACGAATTCGGCGTCCACACCAAGTTGGCCTTCACCCGGCGTGGGGGCCAGCTCGATTAGCCGGCTCCCGTTGACACGGCTTTCACTTAAGGGCGACGCGCCATCCACCCGCAGGTCCAGACGCGTCCCCAGCGCCACATAGGGCGCCACCAGACTGACGTTCACGCCGGCGTTCTCGAATAGCGGCGCGTCCAACACTATCGAGCGGGCGGCGCGCAACGTCAGGTCCTGATCAAAGCGGATGCTGGCCAGGGAATCCAGGGTCGCCAAAGAACCGGTTTCCTCAGCCGGCCGGCTTGTCAATTCAAGGCTGCTGAAACCACGGTCCAAAAGCCGTTGCGCAGGCACAAAGGCCTGACCGTTCAGGGTGGGCGATAGCGTGTCACCGGCGGGCGGCAAGTCGCCCTCATAGCCCGTCAGCAGCAAAGTGCGACGAGTCCGCGGAAACCGCTCCGCCGGAGGGCTGCTCAACTCATCCTGTTGCGGTCGCGCCTGCCGCAAGTTGGGATCGAAACTGAACCTGAAGCGCCCCCCTTCCGCGGTGGGGGCGGCGCTGGTACCGTCGAAATCTCCCTGTAACAAGGCCGTTTCGGCCGCCAGCATCGCCACCTCGCCGGCACGGCCGGCGACTGCGACGGGCGCGAAGCGGATCTGTCCCGGCGCACCGCCGGCGCGCGGCAGATCCAGGGTCGCGGCGACGCCGTGAACGTCGAGCAGCGAACCGGGCCGGGTCACAATGCTGCCGCGCTTGGCGGTCAGCTCGATGCGGCCGCCGTCCCATACCCGACCGATACGCCGGCCGTCGTCGTTCGGCTCGGCGACATAAACACCCGAGACATCCAGCCGGGCGCGGTCGCCCAACCAGATTTTCTGCTCCGGCTGGTAAACTTCATCAGCATTGGTCTCCAGCGTCAGGGCGATACGACCGCCCTTGGCCACGAGACTACCGTCCACTTGCAGGGAGGAATCACTGCGCAAGACAAGCGTCGCGCCGGGATCGGCCAGCACCGCCGCCCGCTCACCCATTTGTAGCAGTGGCGCCCGTTGGTAAGAAGTGGAATCAGCCAGCGAGACTAATTCGAGATTCACCGGCTTGCGTTTCCAATCCGGCAGGCGGACTTGGGTCGCCGGCAACGGTGCTGCGCTGCGAACACTTTCGTTACCGGCGTCCAACTGCAAATTGGTCTGTTGCAGCCGCAGGCGCGCGCCCGGGCTGATGTAGACACCGTTGCGGTGTGCCGTGAAACGATAGCTGCTGAAACCGTCCAGCGCCAGGGACACACCCGCTGCAATCTGCTCACCGTCCAGGGTGAAGCCTTCGGCGTCGATGGAGAGCGTGCCGTTGTTGCTGAATCCGCGGGCACTCATTGCGCCGTCGAGGCGTAAGGCGGCAGGATCTGGCGTCGATCGTACGGCGGCCAATGCCATGGCACCGCCTTTGCCTCCCTTGACCGTTCCCTCCGCGTTCCGCCAAGCGCCCGCGTCGGCCACCAAACGGCTGTTCGATTGCAGATTCAGAGCCCCCTCGGCGCGCAATTCGATCTTGCCGCCATCGACGACAACAGGCGCCAACTCGGCGCCCGCGTTCAACAGGGGGGAGTCGTTGGTCCACAGGCCGCTGACATCCAGCACGGCGTCGGAAGCCACGTCGATACCGACCTCCCCCTGCGGAATCTGGGCCGGCGCTGTCCTGTTTGCCGTGGCGCTGATGGAACCGCCCGGCGCACGCACGCTGCCGTCAAAAACAATGCGACCGGCATCCAGGGACAACTCGGCACCGGGCGCCAGATCTAGACCGCCGCCGCGTTCGATGCGAATTTCCCCCGGCGAGCGGAGGCTGATGCGCCCCAGGCCGCTGCGATTGAGCATAGCCGCGGACAGCGACGTAGCCAGCTGCGGAGCGATCACCTCGCCCGCCTGGGGCAGCGGCTGCAAGCGATCATCGGCGCTCGTGACCAGGGAGGACAGAATATTGTTTTGCGTGGTGGCCAGAACAATATCGACGCTACCGCCGAACGGCCTTTGATTGTAAGCGCGTACCGCCTGCGTGCTGTTCCCCTCGGTCAGCTGACGCTGCCAGCGACCGGCGTGCGAGCCCGCGATGATGTCCGCGGCCCAGGCCAAGCGGGGGCTGTTGATCGACAGACTGCCCGCGTCACGACCTTCGATGTAGCCGGGCTCGTAGACTGAGAAGGCGCTGGCGCCAAAACGATCGACGACGCCCCACTTGGCATGCACCACTTGCAGATCGCCGGCCACGCCCAGATAGACGCGGTTGGGGTTGGCCTGGCTGATGTCGACGATCTTATAGTCGTCGGTGACCAATCGGGTGGTCCTCATCTGCGCGCCGGTATAGGTGACGCTCCCGCCGCTGATGTCGAGACGGCTGCCCGCCTCGGCCACCAGATCGCCGTCGGAACTCAATGACAGCGTGCCGCCGGTCGACAGGCGCTCGCTGGTTGTGCGCTGGAGGTTGGCCACCGCGCTGCTGATATCGAGCAACGGTGAACCTTCGCGCACGTCCACGCGCAACTTTTCGCCGCGCAACACGCCATCTCGCTGGCGTGGCGAATCCGCCAGCTCGTTGCCGCGAGCCTCCACGGTGATGATATTGCTGGAGACGGGCGAGACCGTGTCAGTGGTACCGCTGACATCGATCTGCACCCCTTTTTCGATGCGTAACGACACACCTGCCTGGGGTGCACGGCTGGTCGACTGCAGGCTGTTGGGTCGGCTGGTCGCGCTGATCTGCACGTCCGCCGATGGCGCGGTGAGTTGGGCACCGCCGCGCACGGTAATCTGCTGGCCCACCAACTTGACCGAGGAATGCGGTTGCAGCTGGCTGTCGGGCGCCTGCTCCGAGGCGGTAACCGTATCCACCAGCACCTCGGTACGGCTGTCAGCGCCCAGCGTCAAGACGCCAGCCCGCCCTCCCGCCAGCGGCTGTTTCGGTTTGACACCGTCGGCACCTTGCACAAACGTCGGGGTATCCTGCGCCAGCAGGCGGATGGAACCGTTGAGTGTGGCGCTGGTCGTCGCGCGCACCAGGCCGTCTTGATTGACCGCCAGCCCCAGCAAGGACACATTACCGCGTTCGGCGATTACCGAGCCCAGGTTGTTCACATCCCCCCCAGTCTCCACCTCCACCAATAACCCGCGCACATCGGCGTCGTCAGAAGAGGCGAGATACACCTTGTCGTGACTGGCGGCGAGTATCGCCTGGCCGCCGGGCGTTTCGATACTGCCACTGTTGGTGATTTTCGGCGCCAGGATCATAATGCGCCCGCCGTCGGACGTTTGCAGCCGCGCGCCGGCGTCGATCTGGATTTCGCCCATATCTCCGTCGGCCTGGAACGCGGGCAGGTTCCCCGGTTCGTTAATCGCGCCGAGCAGACCGACGTCTTCGAAAATACGTTCGTCGATATTCAATGTGGAGGCCACCAGTGACTGGACGTTAACACTGGAATCGCGTCCGAAAAGAAACCCGTTCTGGTTGACCAGAAAGATCTGCCCATTGGCAGAAAGTTTGCCCATAATTCGGCTGGGATCAGCCTGAAAAATCCGGTTGAGCGCGACCGCCGACGAGGACGGTTGCTCGAAACGCACACTGCTGCTTGGATCGATATTGAAGCTATGCCAATGCAGCACCGCGCTGTTACCAGTCTGGTTCACCGTCATTCGGTTGCCATCGATCTGAGGCAACTCTGCGCCTTTCCAGCGGTAGTTATCCCCGGACGCCACCGGCACCGGCAGCTCCGCCCTAACCATCGGCGCGCCCATCAGCGCCAGGCAGATGCCCAGCCGGAGCACACGTACGCCGCTGCGCAAAACCTTAGCCGAAGGCTCAGTCGCACTTTTTCTATTTACAATTATCGCGGAACTCATCAGTCGGTCTTAATCTTTATCTACCTATGCGGCGACGATACTCGCAGCCTATGTGAAAACAGCTCAGGCGGGCCCGCTTTGCGCGGGTCCGCCTGACCGTTTATCCCGGCAGCGTTGCGCTGCCAATGCTGGTTAAATTACTTTTTCTTGAACAGCGGCTGACAGCTGTCGGCGGCGCCATTGGCCTTTTCACGCGTCCAAGGCGTCTTCGGGCTGCCGGGGGTGTATTTCGCCGGCGCGGTGGCGTCGGGAACGATGAAGCCGCCCTGACCCCAGTTGTGCACAAAGCCCTGATCGAGGACGGCGACAATACTGGCGTTGATGTTGGTGCCGTTATTGAAGATATCCTTGATAGCCGTGGTTTTAGTCGAGTTGATGGTCGAACGCAGCGGCCCGGTGTTGTAACCGCTGGTGCGGTTCTGGAAGCCCGAGTAGTAGACCTGGCGGTAGTCACCCTTGATCGCGTTGTCAACCGTCGGCGCGATACCGTCGATCTTCACGAAACGGTAGTTCTTGGCCAGATCCATGTTCTTCTCGGTTGACTGATAACCGATACCGAAGGACTGCGTGCCCGACGTGATATCCGGGGTGATCTTCGGGGAAGATAAACCCACGCCGGTGTCGAGCGCGTCCAGGCAGCTACCCAGCGTACCCGAGCTGGAGTTCTCATACACCAGAGGCCCAATGCCGAATCCCGTCGCCCCGGAGCCGGGCTGCGAGAGTATTGGCTGAGCGGCGGTATAGCAGTTGGTACGGTGATAGTGGATCAGGTATTCAGCATGGGTACCTGAGCCCTGAACGCGGCGACAAAGATGAACATTGTTCTTCTTCGGATCGCCGAAGCTGCTCGGCACATTAGGCACTTTGCCATACACGCTGATATCCGACCAGTTGTTGTATTTACCTGAGGTCAGACTGCGCGCCACGGTAGACGGCAGCGACGGCATGCAAAGCTCGCTTTCCTGACCGGACGTGCTGCAGGAACTCGGCAGTAGCCCGGCGCTGATCTGATCAGCCTGCAACTCGTCGCGCATGCTTTTGGTCACGACGACACCGAAGACCAGACCTGGGCCGACTTTTTCCTGCACGGAACCGTCATTAATGAAATCGCCCGAAGCAGGGGCCAATTGACCGACAAACTTACTCGCCTCGATATCGGCCGCGCCCATGTCCGGGATCTGATTGACCAGGTCGTTCTGATCGCAGGCATAGAGGTTATAAGTAGTGCCGTTACCTCCGGCCTGACCGGCAGTGACAAGTGAACAGTTGGTCGGATTTGCGTCCATGAACTGCACAGGCACTCTGTTGAGAACCGGCGTGGTGCCGTTACCCGAACCGCCAACGTCGGACTTATAGAAGGCAATGGTCTTGCCGGCAGCGGTACCCAGGCTGCTGTTAGCCGTACACTGTACTGCCCAGAAACTGCGGTGTTCCAGGATCGGCTCGGCCTGTGCCGGATTACCGTTACCCGGCGCCTGGTCGACGAAATCCGCGTAGACGTTGATGGTCTTGTTCTTGTCGCAGCCGAACTGCACCACGTTTTCACGCAGCATATTGGAAGGCGCACTGGCACCCGACATGAACACTTCTACGTCGACGGGCAGCGATGCATTGGCCGTGCCCGACAGTGCCAGGGCTACGCCGGCAGCGGCGGTATTAAGCTTGAAATTCTGCATGGAATGACTTCCTCGTGAAATTGTTTATCGAACTCGAACTAAGCGGCGCGGCGGCGGCGGCGCGCCACACTGACCATACCCACCAATCCTGAACCAAATAACCAAACGGCCGCAGGCACAGGCACCGGCGCAACCGACGCGTTGGAATAGGAAACTTGGCCGGTCGCGGTATCAATGCTAAGAAGACCCGCGTCAGTAGTTAATGATGCGAATGTGGTGGGATCGTAGTGATACCTATAAAGCGTAAGATCGTTGGTGACAGCCGTGTCGGTGGTCTTATTCCAACCCAAGGTGTCGTCGTTCCCGTTCCATCCACGAAAACCGTCCGCCCAATCGCCCTGCTGTCCCGCGGCAGCTGGAACCAACATACCATCGGGGGTGGCATTGCCATTGCCCTGGTTGACCGAATCGATCCAGGTTTCCATAAGTGTCTGGTAGCCCTGGAATGCGGCCAAATTATTGAACGCGTCGGGAGGAGTAATCGTTGGATCTGTATTGGTCAGGTACATGCCAAACTCGGCTACGTCGGGGCTGTTCTGTCTGGCACCGGCATCGAACAGGAAGTCGGAAAGCGAAGCAGTAGACAGAAACTCCGAAACGGCCTGCGTCTGCACGGCGTTCGAGGTCCAGCTGGTTACGGCACCACTATTCAAGTCCAGTGCGCTGACATTGGTGTCGAGGACGATAGTGCCCGGGTTACTGGTGTTACGATAAATATTGATGAACAGCTCGCCGTCGCCAGTCTGGCCCTGGTCGCTCTTGATGCAATCGCTGCAGGTGAACGCCGCATTAGCGGTGCCGGTTAAAGCCAGCGCGACAGCGGCGGCGGCGGCGGCTCTGAGAGTTATGGACATTTGTGCTTCTCCTAAGATCTGTAGGTTTTTTAATAGCATGGAGCGAGTGGAAGCGGCGATGCTTCGGCATCACCCTCAAGCTCCGCTCATGCCGGTCGATAGGTAGATCCGTACTCCTCCACTCCGATCCGGCACACCATGGATACTAGGCTTATTATATGAAACGGCAGTGAATGCATGTTGAAGCTTTTATTACGAAAATGGGAAAGCGTAATTGATTTGTATGACAATGCTGCAGCCTGTTGCACTAAAATCCGTAGCGCAATCTGAAATGCGGCCGTAGTTCACCTTCGTCGACCTTGCCGTTGGCTTTTAACGGCCAGGCCAGCGCCAGGTCCGCTTCGAATCCGCCGGGCCCGCTCATGCGAATGCCACCACCGGCACTGTAGAGCAGTTCGGTCGAGGGCGTACCGGGAAGCGCATCGATCACATACAGCTTGGCGCCGTCGGCAAAAATAAACACGTTGAATTTGTTTAGATGTTTGGAGAGATAACGGGAAAGCGCGCCGCTGCGTAGTTCGATGGTGCCGTGCAAAGCATTGTCGCCCAGCACCTGGCTCTCAAAATAGCCGCGCACGGATTCGGCCCCACCGGCGCTATATTGCTCATTACTCACCAGGGGCGAGTCCGCAATCTGACCGTCTATTTTAGTATACAGACTGGCTGTCAGCGGCAGCTTGTGTTCATGTTCTGCGAAAAGTTTTGCATAAATGAAGTTAGGGCGCGCACGAAAGCGTTTATCCTCAAACTCCCGCTCTGTGTTACCCAAGCCACGCACGCCGGTGTAAACGCCAGCTCCGAATTCGCTGCGTCCGACGGATGTTAACAAGCCGCCCCGGTACGCGGCGCTAAAGGTGAAATAATCAATGGGGGTCTTGATCGGCTCGACTCCCCCCGGTTGGAGGTTCTCCTTGAAGTCCTTGTAGTCCACACCCAGTGTCAGACTGTGGGAGAAATTGGTCCCATGCGCGCGTAATGGATGAATGTAACGTCCGCCGAGAATGGTGCCGTCGCCGAGTACGGTAATATCTCCGGCCGTCGCCACGTCGCTGCGGGTGACGACCGCATAACCGGCAAACACGTCGCGATTGCTCTCGCGCGGCGCCACATAGGTGAAGGCGGCCACGCGGACGTCGTCGGTGTTTTCCGGCGCTGTCATCAGCATTAGCGATGCGCTGTGCGCTTTCTGGAATAAATTTGCGTAGCGCAGGGTAAGACTCAGCCGCGATCTGGTTGTGTCTTTCGAGTTCCGCCCGGTAAGTTCCACATCGGTGTGCAACGGCAGCTCGTCCTTCACTCTCAGATCCACCTCAACGGTGCCCGGTGTACGACCCGGCCTGAATACGGGAGTGACCCGACGATCGGGGGTTCGCGCGTTTACGTCGGCCAGCTGCGCCTGAACATCAGGAAGGCGCGGCACCTGCCCAGGAGCCAGGGACGGTATTTCCTCTCGAATGTGATCCAGCGAAAAATACCGGGAGCCGCTGACACGTACCCGCGAGACCTTGCCCTCGATAACCTGCAGCCGCACGATCCCCTGCGCCACCTGCTGCTCCGGAAGGTTGACCACCACCGTGGGGTAGCCGGAGTCGCGGTAGAACTTTTCCAACGCCTCGCGCGCCTTATCGATGTCCTTAATAGTCCGGTTCGGCCCGAGGTAAGGATAGACAGTGCGCTCGACAAGTTTTGCGTCAAGGAGGGTGCTACCTTCGACATCGTACTGCCAGATATCGAAACGGGCGGGGGCGGAAGGGTCTGCGGTCGTCTCTGCGGCGAGACCCGATACCGTCATCAGGCCAGCCGTAGCGATTATCAGGCTCATCAGGACGTACGTCATACTGCGCAAGAATCGCATAGTGAGTGAAGCCGTTTGTCAGTAAGTGTTAGAGCACGAAAGTCTGACGATCAAATGTTACGGTCGGATGACAGGTCTCAGTCTTGCTTAAAGATTCAAGCGAGCTGTTGAAATTCGTCGTAGTACATCTATAATCGCCCCCTCGATATACTCATTCCGAAGCTCGCATGAGACTTAAACAATTGCCGATCGCGGTGGTTGCAGTCCTGACTCTGGCGGCAAGCGGCTGCGACGCAAACCGTGGCGCGACCGACACCGACACCAATGCCCTGGTCGTGGACTTTACAGCCGTGGCGCGCGCAATGGGCAAAGACAGCGAGATCAACGCCAACCTGGAGACGACACGTGCGGCGCTCAATCAACAGCTGCAGGACGCGGCGGCCCAGTTGAACGCCCAACTTGAACGAGCAAACCAGAACCACAGCAAGAAACCGTCTCCCAAAGACCAGGAAAATCTGCCGCAACTCACCGAGCGTGCCGCCGACCAGTTGCGCCAACTGCAACAGGCCGCGCAATTCAAGCTGGCCAGTAAGCAGAACGAGTTGCTCACGGAGTTCCGCGTAGAGGTAAAGAAAGCAGCTGCGAAAGTCGCCCGGAAACGGGGCGCCAAAGTGGTTCAATTGAGCGGCGGCGAAGTGCTCTGGTTTGACCCACAAGCCGACATCACAGACGAAGTTATAGCCGCGCTGCGCGCGGAAACCGACGCTGATTCTCAAACCGAAGCGCCGGTTTCTCAGGATACCGAGCTGCATGATGAAACGACCAAACTCAATGCTCTGGTCGAATCGGTAAAAACCACCTCCCCCACTAAATAACTCCTGACGCCAGTCGCGGCCTCTCTTCTTTCCTAAGTAATATCGCCGGCGACACCGCGCGGGTGGCCGATCAGGCGACGCAGAGCCTGGGTGAGGCCGCCACCGATGCGACGCTGGAGAAGGATTTTGCCTTGCTGACCGTGGAGGTCCTGGGTTTCGGCGAGTGTGACCAGGCGCAAGGTGATTGCTCAGACAAATAATGCTAAGCCTCAGCACCATCCCCAGGGCAGCGAAACGGCCTTGGGGGATTGGACGCCGCGCGGGGGGCCGGTGTGTATGCCCGGGCGCGGATACTTGCCAATGATGGAAGCCAGCAGCTACGGCTGATCAGGGGCACGTGGCATTACCGTCACGCGGCAGTACCACCGTAAACGTGGCGCCCTTGCCGCGCCCGGCGCTGAACACCTGCAGGCTGCCGCCGTGCAGATCGACAATGTGCCGGGCGATGGACAGCCCTAACCCTAAGCCTTTTTCATTGTTTTTTTCCTGTTTGACGAAGGTTTCAAAGAGACGCGGCAGCAGCTTCTCCTCGATGCCTACCCCGGTATCTGTCACGCTGACGGCGTAGGTTTCCTCCCGCACGCTCAGTTCGATCATCACGGTGCCGGAGGCGGGGGTGAATTTCACCGCGTTGGAAAGCAGATTCCAGAACACCTGTTGTAGCCGCTGCTCGTCGGCGGCCAGGGGGGCGCCGTGGGCGGCATCGACGCCCTGCAGGTGCAGGCGCACCTGTTTACTCTCCGCTTGCGGTTGAATCGCCGCCACCGCAGCCTCCAGAATCGGCACCAGCCGCGTGGCGACGGTGCTGACGCTGAGTTTTCCGGTACGGGTGCGGGCGGCATCGATCAGATCCTCAATCAATTGGCCCTCTTCGCGTATGCTGCCTTGCATATTTTCGAGCATGGTGCGGATTTTCACCGGATCGTCGAGGGGACCCAGCAGCAGCGCCTGAAGCCGGTACGAGAGTGCTGACAGCGGCGTGCGCAATTCGTGCGAAACGCGGGCCAGAAAGACTTCGCGCATTCTCGCCAGCGCCTGTAAGTCCTCGATGGCCTCGGTCTGGTGAATATTGGAGGCCACCAGGGTTTCCAGCAGTTCGCAGAAACTTGTCAGCCGCGAGGGACTGATCGGTGCTTCCAGCCTGACCTCCCGCCAGAGCTTGGGCGCGGATACGCCGAGGTCGTGGGCCACTTGCTCGTTGGCCAATGCCGTCGGGAAGCCGCAATAGACCCAACCGTAGACAATAGCGGCGCTGACCTGCCCAAACAGCGTGATCGGCAGCGCTCTGAGGTGCAGTTCGGTGCAATAGGTCTGAGACTCCACTGTGTCGTTTTGCATACAGAGCGCGGCGAGTTTTTTCTCCAGCGCAGACCCGGGACCGTCTTGGCTCCATAACCGGGTTGTGGCGAACGCGCGCGCCAGCCGCGAGGAGTGCAGCGGGCCGATTCGTCGCTGCAGCTGGCGATCGTAGACAGAAACCACCAGCCCCGTGGCGCCGGCGTACTGCTGCAAAATAGTCGCCCATCGCTCCCAGTCGAGTTCGGGGGGACCGGCGCCGGCGGGAAAGGCATTCACGTTCACGGCCCCTCGGGCGGCTGGGTGGATTCGGGCAACTCATCGCCTTGCAGCACCGCTTCGTCGATAATCGGGCTGCGTCGCGCCGGCGACCTCGCCAACAGGCCGTAGTAGGCGGAAAAGGGCAGCTGCGGCACCGCCGTATCGCTGCCGTTTATATGGGTCTGTTCTTTGAGCAGGGTCAGTCCGCCCCGGCCGAGAGAAAATTCACGCGTCACCTGGACATTGCGGCTGCCGCGCACTTTGGGGACGGTGATGGCGCGCCGCAGCCGGGTGGATACCTCGACGTAGTTGAGCAAAATGATATTGTCCACCAGGTGCGAGCCCTTGAGCTCCTCGCTGATTTGCGAGACACCCAGCAGTTCGGGGCTTTCGTAGTTGAAATAGACGGTCGCCAGCCGTTCTTTGAGCAGGTTGGCCAGCGCATAGAGAAAGTCCGCCGCTTCGCCGGGACAGGCCATTTCGTAAACCGCCACTGAATCGAATACGACGCAATCGATATTGTGCTCTTCGACCAGCTTGGCCACCCGGTGGAAGTGAACGTCCAGATCCAGTTCGAGCGGCGACTCGTAATGCATGAACAGCCGGCCCTGGTTCATCAACTCGGGAAGATCGAAGCCCAGCGTGCCGGCGTTACGGATCAGCTGGCGCGGGTGCTCGTCGAGCGTGACCATCAGGCCGCATCGTCCCTGCAGCGCGTTGGCGCTCAGGAATTGGGTGCCCGCCACCGTTTTGCCGGTACCCGAGATACCTGTGACCATGGTGATCGACCCTTCATAGAGCCCGCCGTCCATCAGCGCGTCCAGTTCCTCGCAGCCGGTCGAAATCCGCGTGGTGGACGTCGGTTGGTCTTCCTGGATTTTTGGCTGGGACTGGGCGCGGCGGAATACCTCGATGCCGGATCCGGCTTCGATACGCATGGCGTGGGTGCCGGTGATAAAGTCCTGTCCGCGCGACTTTATTACCGCCACCCGCCGTTGCACGCTGCGGCGGTATTCGTCGAGTGTCAGGCTGACGATGGTGTCAAAGACAAAGCGTTCATGCGCCAGTGACTCGGTCGATGCGGCATCGCGTTCAGCGGTGACCAGGGTGGTGACGCCGAGGCGGCTCAATCCATCGACCAACAGGTGGACGTCTTCACGAAACGCCAGATCGTGGGTCTGGGCGTAGAGGCG
>JASBSN010000109.1 GCA_030148915.1 Thiogranum sp. | reverse complement strand
CATACCTTCCCCTACATCGAAGTGCGCAACCCGACCGCCAAGGCCGAGCACGAAGCCACCACCTCGAAAATAGGCGATGATCAGCTGTTCTACTGCCGCAGCCGCGGTCTGGCGGAAGAAGACGCTGTGTCGATGATCGTCAACGGTTTCTGTAAGGAGGTATTCAAGGAGCTGCCGATGGAATTTGCCGCCGAGGCGCAGAAACTGCTCAGTGTCAGCCTTGAAGGCGCCGTCGGCTAACCCCATATTCTCTGCAAAGGAGCACGCCAGATGTTGAAAGTGACAGATCTGCAAGTAACCGTGGATGACCAGCCGATACTCAAGGGACTCGACCTGCAGGTCGGTCGCGGGGAAATACACGCCATTATGGGGCCGAACGGTTCGGGCAAGAGCAGTTTCGCCCATGTATTGGCCGGGCGCGAAGGCTATACCGTCACCGGCGGAGAGGTGCTGTTCGACGGTGAGGATCTGCTGGCGCTCGATGTCGAGCAGCGCGCGCGCAAGGGAATGTTCCTGGCGTTGCAGTATCCGGTCGAACTGCCGGGGGTGAGTACTATGGTGTTTTTGCGTGAATCGCTGAACGCCGTGCGCGCCGAACGCGGCGAACCCGCGCTGGATGCCGCCTCGTTCATCAAGTTGCTGCGCGAGAAGGCGCGCCTGGTGGAGCTGAACCCGGAGCTGCTGAAACGCGCGGTCAACACCGGTTTTTCGGGCGGTGAAAAGAAACGCAGCGAAATTCTGCAAATGGCGCTGCTGGAGCCGAAACTGGCCGTCCTGGATGAAACCGATTCGGGGTTGGACATCGACGCACTGCGGATTGTCGCCGACGGGGTCAACGCCCTGCGTTCGCCCGATCGGTCGATGATTCTGGTGACGCACTATCAGCGCCTGCTGGACTATATTGAACCGGACTTCGTCCACGTGCTGTCCGGCGGTCGCATTGTGCGCACCGGCGACAAGTCGCTGGCACTGGAGCTGGAGCGTCGCGGTTACGCGTGGCTGGACGAAGGCGAGGCGGCGGCATGAACGCCGTGCTCGAGCCGGTAGAACGCTACCGGGCGCTGGTGGACGCGGCCGCGCCGCTGCTACCCGGTGCGCACCTGGATTGGTTGGTCGCCCAGCGCACCGAGGCACTCGAGCATTTTGTGCAGACGGGGTTCCCGAGCCGCAAGCAGGAAGCCTGGCGCTATACCGGCCTCGAGCGCGTGCTGGAAGAATCCTGGGCGCCGCAGGCTGAATCGGTCGGCACCCTGAAAGAAGCGGATCTGGCACGTTTTCGGTTGTCTGAAGATGCCTGCGTCCGGTTGCTGTTTGTCAACGGGCGCTGGATGCCGGAGTTGTCCTCCGCAGCCACCGAGGTGCCCGTCGGGGTGCAGGTGGGTGGTTTGCGCGCAGCACTCGAAGAACAGCCCGAGCAACTGGTGCACCGGCTGGGTCTGGCGGCACGCTCGAGGCAATCGAGTTTTACCGCGCTCAACACGGCACTGCTCGATGACGGCGCCTGGCTGCAGGTTTCCGCCAATACGCGGCTGGAGGCACCGATTGAAATACTTTACTTGACTGTCGGGCAGGAGCGCACGGCGATCCATCCACGCAATCTGCTGGTACTGGAGGAGGGTGCTCAGGCTACCGTGATCGAGCACTACGCCAGCCTTGACGCCACGCCCTGTTTCACCAACAGTCTGAGCGAAGTGCTGCTCGGTGCCGGCGCGCGCCTGGAGCATGCCCGTCTTCAGGATGAAAGCGCCGGCGCCCGGCATATGGGTAATGTATTCATCGAGCAGGGTGAGCGCAGTTACTATCGGGGCATTAGCGTGAACCTCGGCGGACTCTGGTCGCGCTGCGAGTACCATAACCGGTTGCAGCATACCGGCGCGCGTTGCGATCTCGACGGTCTGTACGTCGCCGGCGACCGCCGACTGTCCGATGTGCACCTCGAGATCGAACATGGCGTGCCGGGCTGCGATAGCCGGCAGCGTTTCAAGGGCATTGTGCTGGGGCGCGGCCGGGCGGTGTTTGACGGTCTGATCCGCGTGCAGCCCGATGCTCAGAAGACCGACGCGCATCTGTCCAATGATAACCTGCTGTTGTCGCGCGACGCCGAGGTGGACACCAAGCCGCAATTGGAAATCTATGCCGATGACGTCAAGTGCAGTCACGGCACGACAGTGGGGCAGTTGGAACCGGCGCAGGTGTTTTATCTGCGCTCGCGTGGCATCGCCGCGGGTGTGGCGCGGCGCATGCTATGTCTGGGTTTTGCCACCGAAGTGCTGCAGGACTGTTCAGTAACGGGATTCACCGAGCGGGTGCAGCGGCGTCTGCAGGAGCACCTGGAAGACACTGTCGTCACCCTCAACGGTAAGGAGGAGTGAGTATGTATGAACGAGTGGTTCGCTTTGACGCCGATCCGTTAACCGCCATGGACAATCCGGATCCACCGCCGCTCAGCGGTGATACGCTGGAAGAACAGGTGGTGAGCGCGCTGCGGGCGGTCTTCGACCCGGAAATACCGGTCAACATCTACGATCTCGGACTGATCTATAAAGTCGAGATTAAAGAGGGTAAACACGCGGACATCGAGATGACACTGACAGCGCCGGCCTGCCCGGTGGCCGGCAGTATGCCGGGGGCGGTACAGCGCGCCGCGCTGCGTGTGCCGGGTATTGAATCGGCCTGTGTCGAGTTGGTCTGGGATCCACCCTGGACGCAGGAGCGCATGAGCGACGAGGCGCGCCTCGAACTGGGCCTGATGTAGGCCCGTGACCTTAAAACGCCAGGAGAGCACTGACAATGGCTATTGAACTGACACCCGCCGCGGCACAACGCGTGGAAACCATGCTGGAGAAGCGCGGACACGGACTCGGTCTGCGCCTCGGCACCCGTAAAAGCGGCTGCACCGGCTATGCCTATGTTGTCGACTACGCCGACGAAATCCGGTCTGATGACAAGGTTTTCGAGAGTCACGGCATTAAGGTGGTGGTGGATCCGGCCAGCCTGCCTGCCCTGGAAGGCATGGAAATCGATTATGTACGCACCAATGCGCTCAACGAAGGCTTCGAGTTCCGTAACCCCAATGTCAAAGAAAGTTGCGGCTGCGGGGAGTCGTTCAGTGTTTGAGTGCGGGCGAGGAGTGCGACCATGACGGAGCTGGCCGATATCGTCGAGACCTTCGATCTGCTCGAGGACTGGGATCAGCGCTACCAGTATCTCATCGAGTTGGGCGAACAATTGCCGCCCTACCCGGATGCGCTGCGTAACGAAGACAATCATGTCAAGCCGTGCATGAGTACGGTGTATGTGTCGGCCCATACGGATGCTGAAAACCCCGACCACATCATCTATCAGGGTGACTGCGATACGGCGATCATCAAAGGAGTGCTGGCGCTGCTCATCGAGTTGAGTTCCGGGCGCACGGTGGAGGCGATCGAGGCCATCGACATGGATGAAATCTTTGCGCGTCTGCAGCTCGGCGAACACCTGTCGCCCAACCGTCACGTCGGTGTCTATGCGATTGTTGATCTTATGAAGGCCCAGGCACGGCGGCTTCAGTCGCAGTCAGAGACTTCCGCCACGGCCTGATCTATAGCGCCACCGGAGGGCCAATCGGGTCCCCAGCGCCGCGCCCAGTGTGTTGAGTATCAGGTCTTCGCTCGAAGGTATCCGATCGGCGAACACCAGCAGTTGCCCGGCCTCGATGGCCAGACTGATGAGCGCCGCCAATACAATCGCCGTCCACGGCCCCCGGCGGGGGCCATAAAGCACGCTCACCAACCAGCCGAAAGGAAGGAACCCCGTCAGGTTTAGCAACCAGTCGACGGCGACCACCCGCTTAAAGGCCGTATGCATAAAAGGGGTGACGACGCGCAACCGATCGGGGCTGAGGACAAGCTGCTCAGGCAATACCAGTGCGCCGGGCGCCAGATAGTCGTAAGAAACAGCATCCACGCGTACCCGTGCTTCGCGGATGTCGCCCAACCAGGGTTGCTTACCGGTCAGCTCATTGCCCAGGGCGAGGCGAAAATCGGCGTCCCACGTGGCCAGTGAATGGGCCGCCAGCGGCACTATCAGACGGATATCGTCAGCACGAATGTCCACCGCCTTTGGCGTGATACGCAGCGTGATGCGATGCCAACCGGGCGCGGCGAAAACGTTATTGATGCGGTAGGAGGGCAACCCATTGTCGTCGGTGGTGGCGCTGCGCACCCGCACAATGAGATGCTCGGCGTACTGAGCTACCGTCAGATCACGTCGGTAGGTGCTCTCGGAGAGGGTAAAAATCCGTGCCGGGCCGTCCTGTTTGTTCCCCCTCGGACGGACCTCCAGTATTATTTCAACGGATGCGCCGACCATCGCCCGGGCCAGCCATGCGGGCGGCTGGGGGGTATAGGCGATTCCGGGTGAAGGCAGATGGAGGACACCGTCAGCGGTTAGCGTCGCGCCATTGTCCACGCGCTTGTCGGCCGTAGTTTGCAGTTGAAACGGGTAAAAACCGGCGACCAGATAAATCAGGATCAATAACAGGATCGCGGCTTTTAGCCATGCGCAGCGCGTTTCGTGAAGACGGCGGTCGGCCCGGCTCAACTTTCGGTGAGTGTCAGCAGAATGTCGGCATACCAGGCGCAGTTCAGTCCGAGCGCCTCGTCCAGCTTGAGGTCACGCGTGCCGACGTCGAGCCGTGACGAATGAACCCCGAGCAGCGTCCAGGGCAGGCCGTCTTGTGTCCCATCGTCCTCGTTTGGCGCGCGCATGACCACCGGCGCACCGCTGCTGCCACGGTGCGTGCGGGCGTCGGTGAGAAAGTAACCTTCGCCCTGGAAGCGCAAGCCAAACGATGAGGCTATCGCCGCCTGGCGCACCACCGGCATGTGGTGCAGGGTATCGTGAAAACCCAGCGGAAAGCCCACCACCAACAGCGACGTTCCCACCTCGATGTGATCATCCGCAGTGCTCAGGTGCTCCGGCGTGTAGGCGTGATAGAGCGCGGTGGCCGGCAGGGCGTCGCGTTCGATCTCGATCACCGCCACGTCTATCTCTCCGGCGGTGTCCAGACCCTGGCGCCAGATGCTTTTGCCATCGCGGTAGAGCGGAATGGAAAAGCCGGTGGAGACGGCGATGTTCTGCGCGTCGGTGTGCAGCTCGATCTCTATCCGATCGGGGAAGTGTTTGCTCGGTTCATCGATTAACACGTGACGGCTCGTCACCACGAACAGGCGTTCATCGCGCGCGAAGAAAAAACCGCTGGCATTGGTCAGCGCCTGCTGCTGATTGAAGGTGACCAGGCGGGCCGCAGTGAGGAGCAGAGATTCGATCATGGGTCGCTATCATAGCCGAATTGTCAGGCCTGTCGGAGTAGGACAGCGCCGCAAACGTAGTTTTCCCCCTATTCGAGCGTGCGGTTCTTACACTGACCCCCATTAGGGTGCGGTTCTTACACTGACCCCCATTTTGCAAGTTTCTAATTTTGTGCGGAAAATGTTAGCTTCCGGCGCGATGGCGGGAACCACCCTCGGGCTGCATCAGTCAATGTTAATGCTCTTTTTATTTTATCCTGCGAAGCTGCGCGCTGTCCTTGTATTGGAGACGAATATGTCAGGTTTGTTACGTTATGCTACTTATCCCACCTTGAAGCCGCATTCAGCGCCCCTGCTGATGCTGTTTACGCTCTGGATCGGCCTTATCACGGGCGCCCGGGCGGAGGAGGACTGGCCGGCACCGGTCAAGGCGCTGATAGATCAAGGCGTGGAGGTGACCGGGCGGTTTGCTGCGCCGGGCGGGCTGAGTGGCTTTGCAGGTCGGGTCGGTCAACAGCCGCTGGCCATCTATGTCACCGCTGACGGCAAACAGGCGGTGGTCGGGACGCTGATCGATGCGAAGGGCAAAAATCTCAGTGAGGAGCCGCTGCAGCGCCTCGTAACTCAACCGCTGACCAAAAAAATCTGGAAACAGCTCCAAGACAGTGCCTGGATTGCCGACGGCAAAGACGATGCTCCCCACGTCGTCTATGTGTTTACCGACCCGGAGTGCCCCTATTGCCATAAATTCTGGGAGGATGCCCGGCCTTGGGTTAAATCCGGTCGCGTGCAGTTGCGTCACGTTCTAGTGGCGATTCTCAAACCCACCAGTGCCGGCAAAGCGGCCGCCATCCTTTCGGCCAAGGACCCCAGTGCGGCGCTGGCCGCCTATGAGGCCCGGCACCAAGATCTCCAGCCGTTGCAAAAAATTCCGCAATCGGCTCGCGGCAAGTTGGAGGGTAACCAGCGGTTGATGCAACAACTCGGTGCCTCGGCGACTCCGGCCATTTTTTACCGCAACGCCGCGGGCGATCTGAAAAGTCTGCAGGGGGCGCCGCCGCCCAAGCTGCTCGATCAGGTTCTGGGGCCACGCTGAAAAAAATACACCGGCCCACCCCATGGGGTGGGCCGGTGTATGCGTAGGCGTCTTACGGGGTGAAGGTCTGAATGACCAGATTGCCGTTGGCGTCCAGCGAATAGCGCTCAGCCAGTTCACTGCCGGTAAGGCCGGAAAAACCGCCGTCGATGTAGATCTGCTGGGCCTCACCGCGGATAAAGTTGAAGAAATCCCCGGCCAGGTCCTGATGATCGTCGTCCATTGTTGTCAGGAACGCGATGGAGTAGACCACCGGGCGGTTGACGTTATCGGGCATCTGCGAACCGCCCACCGCGTCGCCGTTGTTCACCGCCAGTTGCAGCTCGGAGACCCAGACCGGGCCTACATCGGATTCACCGGCCAGAATACGTCCGGGTGTTTCAACGTGGTGGACCCGTGTTTCGTGAGTATTGGCCTTGTTCAGGATGGCGAACTCGCACAGGCGCAGGGTGCCATCGGCGATTGAGGCATGGCCGGTGTAGTGACAGGCGGCGTTGGTGCTCAGGTCAAAGTTAGTACTGACGCCGGTGCGGGTAGCGGCAGGCGAACCGGCTTGCGGGGTGCTGACTGCGGCCAGCGCCGAATCCAGTGCCGAGATGTCACTTGCCGAACCATTCAAGCGCACGAATTCGTCCATCCGCTGGTACATGGCGTTAATGCCTCGATGGATCCCTTCGTTGATGTGGTCGACCTCCGAGACGCGTATACCGGGGTTCAGCAAATCCAGCGTGGCGTCAACAATGACCTCGCCCTGCGTGGCGCCGGTGCCGATGCCGGCACTGTTGGCTGCATTCGTCATCAGTGTCAGCTGGTTACGGATATATGGCACGGCCTCTTTGACAAAACCGCTCCGGGCGAGATCACGCATGAGGTTGAAGTTGGTGCTGGTAAACAGGTCGAAATCCACCTGCACGCTGGTCGGCAGGAAATTTCGGTCGTCCTCGTTGCCGAGCAGCATACAACCGCTCTTGATCTGGTTGCGTTCCTGACCCGGCGGAATCAGCTCGATGAAATAATCCGCGCCTTTTTTTCTGAGGCCCGCGAGCGTACGCGGCTGGTTGCCGATGGCGCTCAGATCGATATTCTCGCCCTGGGCGGCGCGCTTTTCGTTGAACGCCTGCATGACCTTGTTAAAGACCACCCACTGGTTGCCGGCCATGGCCAGGTTCAGCGAGCTGGTGTTCGGGTTGCCGTGAAATTCGGTGGTACGGTCCGCGCTGAGCTGTGCGCAGTTGCCGGAAACCGCCGGAGCGTCGTCGTCCTTGTCTTTGTTCTTGCCCTTGCCGGCATAGGCCAGATCGGCCGCACCTACGCACAACACACCGGCCAGTGAAATCGCCACGGTTAATGTTTTCGATTTTAATCTCATTGTTACCCCTCCGTCCTATCATTGTTAATCTGAATCAAGCGGGGTCAGTCTAGGCAGGCGGTTGGCAAAAGATAATCGGGTGTTACCCGACCCCAACCTAGGGTCGGCCCCAGCGCCCGGACTCATTCCCGGGCGCGGCTCAATCGAGGCCCGCGATCAGCGCCAGGCGCACCAGTTGGGTCGGTGAAGTCGCTTTCATTTTGGTCATCAGATTGGCCCGATGGAGTTCCACGGTTTTGATGCTGATGCCGAGATCTGCGGCAATGACTTTGTTTTGTTTCGATCCCAGTACACCGCGCAGCACTTCCTGCTCTCTGGGCGTAAGGCGGGCGAGACGATTACGGACATCGTTGATGCGGGCCTGGTTGCGCCGGTTGTCCCGCTCGTAGGCGATGGCGCTCTGCACACGCTCCAGCATCAGCGAGTCGTTGTAGGGTTTTTCGATGAAATCATACACGCGTGCTTTCATGGCGCGTACCGCCATCGGTACGTCGGCGTGGCCGGTAACGATAATCACCGGCATGGTGACGCCCCGCGCTTTGAGCTTGGTGTGCAGTTCCATGCCATTGATAGCGGGCATACGCACATCGAGCAGCAGACAGCCCGCCGATCCCGGCTCATACCGGGCAAGAAAATCCAGCCCGTTACTAAACACCTTCACTGGCAGCTGCGCGGATTCGATCAGCCAGCGCAGCGACTCCCTGGCGAGCCGGTCGTCGTCAACGATATAGACGGTGGATTCCATGACTCAGGCCCGCTCCGCCACCGGTAACTCGAAGGTGAATTCGGCGCCGTTGCCGCTGCGCGATCGTGCCATGATCCTGCCGTGGTGAGATTCGACTATGGAACGGCTGACCGACAGCCCGATGCCCATCCCGTCGGGTTTGGTCGTATAGAACGCATCAAAAATCTTGTTCAGGCTTTCTTTGGCAATTCCCTCACCGGTATCCATCGCCGTGAGCTGCACCGTGCCTTCTATGTGTCGGGTGGTCACCGTCAAGCAATGCTGTCGGCCATTCAGTCCGTCCATGGCATCGACGCCGTTGCGAATAAAATTCAGGATCACCTGTTCGAGTTGGATCATGTTGCCGTTTACCGGCGGCAGGTCCGGGGCTAGATCCAGGACCAGATCGACATTGCGCCTGCGCGCCTCGAGCGTAATCAGTGTGGTCACGTTTCTGACCGCGGTGTTCAGGTCCAGCGGACTGAGTTCGGTATCGCCTTTTTGCACGAATTCGCGAATATGACGGATAATATCGGCGGCCAGCGTGGCGCCCTCAATCGTGCGTTGGATACCTTCGGCCAATTTCTCGGGGTCGACCTTACCCGAGCGCAGAAGTCGCAGGCAACCGCTGCTGTAGTTGATCGCACCGGTAAGTGGCTGGTTGAGCTCGTGCGCCAGGCTGGCGGCTAACTCGCCGATGGCATTGATGCGCGAGACATGCGCGAATTCGGCCTGGTGGCGTTGCTCGGCCTCGCAGGCCAGCTGACGCTCAAGCTCATCACCGATCCATTGCGCCATCACCTTGAGCAGCTCCAGATCCCACTGGCTCAACAGCGTAGGGCGCACCTCGATACCGGCGAACTCCAGCGTGCAGTGTAGGTGACCTTCGACCAACACGGCCGCGCCGAGATAGCTTTTCCAGCCGTTTTTTAGGCTGATGCAGTCGCCGCCCGAGTGCTTATCCATGTCGGGTATGTCCAGCGGCTGCCCGCCGCGTTCGATTAACTGCGCCGCGCAGTGCTGGTTGAGCGGACCGGCGCGGGTGCGCACCAGTGTGGCGTCACCGGAAATTTTACAGGCCCGCTGCCGACCCTGCTCGATACTCGCCAGCACCGCCACCGGCAGCCCGTAGTAAGCGCGGCCGGTGTCCAGCAGACGCGCCAGTTTTTCATCATGAGACAGATCCGGGGCACTGGTTATTTTGACCAGCTCACGCAGCGCAACACGGCTTTTTTCCAGCGCCAGATTGGTGGTGCGCAGATCCTCGGTGCGCGTCGCCACCTGCTCTTCGAGCGTATCGCGGTAGCGTGCCAGGGCGGCCTGGGAGCGTTCGCGTCCGACGATCTCCCGGCGCAGGCTGCGTTCGGTGTCTTTGAGCCGGTGGTTGGTGCGCGATATATAGCCGTTTAAAAAAATCAGCAGCAGCAGCATAAATCCGGCGCCCGCGAACCAGGGGCTGTAGCGCTTGACCATGGCCAGCGGCGAGGTCTGTCGCAGCACCTCGTAGGGGCCGATCTGTAACACCCGCATCAGTTCGTGTACCGGGGAGTAGTCGAGCGGAATCGTCCATCCGGCGGTTCGCGATGAGTGGGCCGCCGGATGGTCAGCCGGCATCGACAGCAGCGCTTGCGTCACTCGGGTGGCGAGGCGCCGCGGGGTGTTTTTAAGGGTGGCGAACGGCCATTCCGGATAGAGGCGCGTACTGCGCGGATAGGCGTGGTGATCCTGTGGCTGCGCGTTGAGAATGCGCAAGGCGTCCCGCGGTACTTTACCGCTCTCGATCATGTGCACCAGTGTCTCCACCCTTACGGTGGCCGCGTCGACCGTGCCGTTATAAACGGCGAATATGATCTTGTCCTGGGGGAAGCCGACGAAACGTAGCTCGCCGAGGTGGCGAAATGGGTCGATGTTGTGTTCCTTTAATTCCCGCCAGGCCATCTGAAAACCGCCAAAGGCCTGCGCACTGACCGCCATAAACGATTTCCCTCGTAAATCCTCCAGTGTGTTTATCTCGGCATTATCCGCCCGCGTAACAATCACCGCGCCGAAGCGCACCCGTATTTCCTCACTGGCGCGAGTCTGCAGCGTGGCGATCCGCGAGGCACCGAAGCGCGACTCGAGATCGACGTAGTTACCGGGGTTGGTCAGGGTGAAGTGGATGCCGGCGTTTTCAATCACACGGGCGATTTCATCGAGATTGAGCGGCACAATCTCAAAACGGTGGTCGGCGATCACGCGAGAAAGGTAGTTTGCTGTAGGAGACCAGCGCGCCAGCGCCTGCGCTTTCCCCCGGTAGGCGAGGACACCGATGCGAATCGGGTCCTGCTCCTGCGCCTCAATCCGCTCGGTGAGCTCTGTCGCGCCTCCAGGCGGTACGAGCGCCGTGCCCAGCGTGCATCCGAGCAGCCCAGAGGCTAACCGCTTGAAGAGCATAACGAGCACCGGCCTGTCACCGGCGTTGTTTGCTTTTTGCCACATACCTAGTAAGAGGGCAGCCCGTTGCTTAATATTCAGAGTTTTTGTCGGTGTTGAGACCGCACCGGTGAAACATAGACTTAAAACGACAGCCGATCCAGCCTCTCCTGCAAATTCGGTCCGAACCTCGGGTTGACCCTATGTTTATCCGTGCCCTAAGTCACCTACAGGAAAAACTTGGCGTATTTGAAACAAAATACTCCCAGTAACGCAAACAATCCCTAGATGTCTCTTAACGGCGTTTGCTATCTAGGTACGCCGACTAACAACAACCCATCAGGCAGGTGCTGTAAAGACCGTGTTGTCTGAACATCAAAACGAGGGAAATGCTCATGAGCTTTATTGACTACAACTACAAGCCGGGCTTGATCGCCGGCCTACTGGCGCTGACGCTGGCCAGCATGCCCGCTGCGGCGGGAAAAAAACCGCCTAAACCAGGGGCAGATCGAGAAATCACATTGATCCACCTGAGCGACGTTCACGGCCATATGCTCCCGCACGATGAAGATTTTATCAGCTCGGGAGACAGAGAGAACAGCGGTGGTGTCGCCAGGCTGGCGACCGGTATCAAACAAATCAGAGAAGAAGTGGGCGAAGCCAACAGCCTCCTCTTTATGGTTGGCGATGCAACGCACGGTGGCGCTGAAGTGCTGTTTACGCTCGGCAACGCCATCATGCCCATCTTCAATGCGCTGCGCATCGACGGTTTTGTCATGGGTAACTGGGACTTCGCCTACGGTAACCGCACCACGCGCAACCGCTACGTCGAGGCGCAAAAAGGCAAAATCCGCATGTCTGGCAATAACCAGACCACGCTCAGCTCGACCATTCCCGCCTGTAACGGCAGCGCACCCCCAAGCGAGTGTGTGGTGATTGCGGCCAACTATCCTGCACTGGCCAACAATGTCTACAACTTTAACGAGCGCAGCACGGGGGCGGCGCGTAAACCCAATCTGAGCACCACTAACCGCGTCTTCGACCCGTGGGTGATCAGAGAGGCCAACGGCGTTAAAGTGGGTTTTGTCGGTATCACCTCGACGCGTTTGCCGGTACAAAACCCGCTGTTCAACCTCAGCTTTCGCTTTACCAAGGGGTTTAATGAGCTGCCTCAGGATATCGCCGACGCCAAAGCGGCGGGCGCGGAGATCATCGTGCTAGCGACCGAACTGGGGTTGAGCGATAACATTCAAATCGCCAAGGAGATTTCGGGCATTGATGTGCTCCTCAGCGGTGATACCCATGAAGCGCTGCCCAACCCGATCCTGGTCACCAGGAAGGACGGCGGGAAGACCATTATCGTGGAGTCCGGCGAAGACGCCTATTTGGGGCGGCTTGATCTGGAAATCGGTGCCGGCGGTAAAATCAAGGACTTTGAGTTCAAACTTTTGGAGATGACCAACGAAGTCGCCGAAGACACCTCAGACTACTTTGTCCCGGGTGGCATCAAGGCCCTGGTGGCCGAGAACACCAAAGAGTTTTACTCCGGTCCTGATTTCAAGTGTCATACCTTTGGTCCCGGTGGCTTTCCCTTCGGCAGAGGTCACAAACTGTGTACGCCTCTGGATGAAGTCGCGGGTTACACCGAAGTTGAGCTGGAGCGCCGCGATGTACTCGGTGATTACATGAACAACTTAATCGGCGACGCTACGCTGGAGCTCGGCGTGAGCACCGGGGCGCCGCTTACCCTGGATGATTCATTCGCCATCAGCAACGGTTTCCGTTTTGACATTCCGGTGTTCGGCATGGGCACGCCGCTGGCAAGCGGCGGAGTTTCTGACGGCGCCATCACCGTCGGAGAGCTCTACAACTTCATGCCCTTCACCCCGGCGGTGTCGATCGTCGAATTTACCGGCGGACTGTTGCGCGGTCGCTACGAGGGTTTCCTCGAAGGCGTCTTCGATCCCCATCCGTTCCGTCATCGCGGCGGCTGGTGGATGGGTTTTTCCGACAATATGCGTTTTGTGCTGGATCTTGAAAGTGCACCGACCTCCGTGCCACTGCAGACCCTCGGCGGCAGAATCCTGTCGATGGAACTCAACGGCAAGGAAGTCGACCCGAGCAAGACCTACACTGTCGTCAGTTGCTATCCCAATGGTGAAGGGGTCGACCGTCAGTGCCGCACTTCGGGTGGTAGAAACATGCGCTTCCCCTGCGGCGCTTTCAACCCGGATCGGAGCGTTCCCAGCGTCGTCGGATTATGTGCGCCGTTGAATACGGAAAACATTGTCGATCCGACCCGCGCCCCGGCGGTACTGCAGGTTGCACCGGACGATTTCTGGGTCCCCACCCAGGTGCTGCGTGAATACCTGAAGACGCATGTTATTACCGAAGCGGCCAACGGCCCGCCACGCAAAAACACCCTGGCCGTGCCTTACAATGGCTGCCCGGATACACCGCCGGCTATCGATCAGAACTGCGACGGTGTGCCTGATTCGACCTTCGGTGAGGTACAACCGGTGTTCGGCGCCGGTCCGTCCTGGCTGGGACGGGGGGACACCGGTGCGACGGTGACCTCGGTTCCTGGTGATTGATGACAGGTAGCCAGTAACTAACACGCCAGCTGGTTTTGAGCACCATCCCCTGATTGCAGGGGGTGGCGTTTTTACTTGCCGAGTCTAGAACGCAACACCGACACCGCCCACCAGTCGATAGTCATTATCCGTTTGTCTGCCGTTGAAATTGTCGTATATCGGTTTGCCGAGCGACATAAACAGGCTCCAGCTTGACGAAGAGGACACCCGAATCCCCGGCGATAGATAAATCACATCCCCGCCACTGTTGCGCTCTTTATCGCCGGCAATTTCATTCTTTTGTCGCTTCTCGCCGTTAACTTCCAGCATGACATCCCAGGTGACATGGGAGTGATCGTGGTGTTGGGCTCCCGGGTCCTCACTGTTGAAAAGCCTGTAGACGATGCCGAGGTTATAGAAAAACGCATCCCCGATTTCGCTATTCCGGGCGCCCTCTGTGGTCAGGTTATAGAGCAGGTTAGCGTGAAATCCCAGTCCGCCCACGCCGGCGCTGGACGATACGCCTAGGAGCCAGTCCCAAGATCCGGTGCCGGGTTGGAACTCGGTTTCGAGCCGGTTATTCCCGTCTTTTTCATGAGTGCTTCCGGTGGGGGTTTTAAGCCCCCCAATGAGCGACGCCGCAACGCGCTCGCCATTGAAAAACCGGTACTGTGCCAGCCACGACAAATCGCCGAGGCCGGCCGCATCGCCATGATCATGAGCCTCTGCCGTTCCGGCATCTATTTCGCCTTCACGTATATTGTGTCTCTTCACGTAGGGCAGGCGCAGGCTTAGCGTCAGGTCATCGGTCAGACCGTAGGCCAACGATACCGATGCATTGAGAATGCTGTCGACGCTATGTACGTCTGCTTCGCCATTTTCGGCAAATCCGGCAAGTTCCTGGTCTGAGAAGCGGGCAAAATTTACATACTCGCTGCGAAAACCCGCAGCCCATTTCCCAGCAGGTAGAGGCGCTGTGGAAATGGTGCCGATAGGACCCGCGGATTCAGAGCCGAAGGCAACGGTAGGGTGGTCAGCATTGGCGGGATGGGGTGCAAAGCTTAGAGCCAACAGGCCCAGTGTCGATCGGAGTTTCATTGGACTCACTGCCCATATTCTTCTGAGTATGATGATCTTCTTCTACGCGAAATATACATCAACTGAGGCGTGTTGAGAATTTAGCATACACTCGCACCCCGCAAGCCGTGAAACTGCGAGCTGTCGGTGTTGGCGCTGCGAATAGCGCGATATAGGCGGCGAACGTTGCGCAAACACCTGGCACGGGTTTTGTTGAAGAGCCATAGACATACGTTCCGGACCGGCTTAGGGCGCAGAGACTCCGTGCCTTGCGAGTGGCTAAAAGGGGAGCAGAACTACCGACAGATCGCCTTCCAGGGGCTTGGGCAGCGTGGTGGACTTAGCTTTCCGTTATTCCCGCAACCAGTGGCGGTATCGTTTCAACGGACGGCTTAAAATGGTGGGCGGTACGGGGATCGAACCAGTGACCCCTGCCGTGTGAACTCGTCGTCAAACTCGTTCTGCTTCAATTGGTTATAGGTTGGTACAAGAACTTACCGTCACATACCGTCTCGTCAGGAAATGTTCGATCCGGGTGGGGATTGCTGATTTTGTGAGCGAAGTGGGGCAGGGGAGCTACGTGCTAAGCGTGGCAGCTATAGCTTCGTGAGTTGGGTGTTATTCCCAGTTCTTCAATCGGTTGGCTGTGAGTGTATACTTTATTGCCATGCCGACGATAATGCGAATAGGGACGTTCCGGTTTTTCTTCTAGAGCAATGAAATGGGAGAGCCGCCTCATATTCACATACAGTCGGACCGCAAGTTGGCAAAGTTCTGGCTAGATCCGGTAACACTCGCGAGCTCGACTCGATTCGCTGCCCATGAGCTAGGCAAGTTGAGTAAGTTGGTGGAAGAGAATCAAGGCGATTTGTTGGAGGCCTGGAATGAGTACTTTAGCGATTGATGTAAACCCCTTGGCGGAAGATGTTCAGTGCTCCGAAGACGAGCTGATCGTTTCTCTTGTCGATGGGCGCAAGATATCTGTCCCTTTGGCATGGTTTCCTCGGCTCGCCAAAGCGACAGAGGCCGAGCTCGGCAATTGGGAAATTCTTGGGGATGGCCAGGGCATTCATTGGCCTGATATTGACGAAGATTTGAGTGTTAATGGTTTGTTGAAGGGAACGCGATCCGACCAATAATAACAGTGTCGAAAGCTAATGGTGTGAGTGCGTTGCGGATGCTGGCGCTATGAACGGCGCGAAAATCGTCGGCGGACTTTCTACTAACACCACTCATGGATTATGTCGCTGGGCAACAGACGCACGTTGCGGACCGGGTTAGCGCGCAGATACCACGTGCCTTGAGAGGTAGCGAAAGGGGAGCACAATTACCGCCAGATCCCCTGCAAGGGGCGTTCGCGGTGTCGTGGATTTGTTTCGCACTTTTGACCGGCGACGGTCTCGTTTCGACGGATGGCTTAAAATGGTGGGCGGTACTGGGATTGAACCAGTGACCGCAACTAATGTTCACTAGGCTTTCATAATTTCAAATACTCTATCCCTTGATGTCGTTTATTGAATATCAATTTACACCATATATATCATATAGTTAAGCCCTAATTCCAAGCCCTTTCATTTGCCATGGCATAATTAACTACTGTAAATGAATTTGTAGGGCCGACAATATGGTCGAACGGTTATCAGATCAGATTCGCGAGAGCCGAAAGGTGCTCCGTAATCCTTATGCGTTTTTAGATGGCGAAGGTAACTTCGATGCACTGGTTTCAGGAACTGATTTCGACTCAAGCGCACACCTTCGCGATTTAGGAAACCCCTATGCTTCCTTGACTCCGGACAATGGGTTTACCGAGCCCCAAACGCGTAGGCGTTTGGGGCGGGTGTTTTCAAGTGCGCTTTTTCCTAAGGGGCTACTAGGAGGCAAGCAGAAGGGCGATGGCTTTTCTAAAAGTGAAATTCAGAAAATCGTGCGCAGATTTCAGATTGAAGTATGGAAAAAGCGTACTACTATTTTTCCTCGCGAAGATGAAATCACTCCACACGATGTTGTAGACCCCCAGTTAGGCTTGAAGCTCCTTGGTTACCAGGTGGAGTTAAAAGAATCTCTCGGCCAGTACTCGCGTGGACGCGAGCTGTTTGAAGTCGCCGGAACAATCGACGAGTCGAAAAAACATGTGGTGATATCAAGGCGATTTTCTCCAGACATAAGGAACTTTACGACGGCGCATGAATTAGGTCACGCAGTTCTTCACCAAGAGACTGGTCTCCATCGTGATAGAGCGCAAGATGGCGGAGCCCATCAATCCCCTCGCGACGAAACCGAGGCTGAGGCCGATATGTTCGCGGCATACTTTTTAATGCCTGAAAAGCTAGTCACAGAAGCGTTCAAAGAAATGTTTCTCACTTCTCGATTTGTCATTAACGAGCTCACTGCGCATTCGCTAGGCTATGGCGATGTCATGGCACTGGAGAAAAAATGCCGCGCGCTCAGAGATCTTACCTCATTGCTCGCTAGCGCCCAGCAGTATAACGGCTGTTTTTTTGACTCTCTCGCTAAGCAGTTTGGCGTGTCGGCAGCAGCAATGGCAATTAGGATTGAAGAGCTAAATCTAGCTAGTCGGTAAGCAGAGCACTGTCAAATATAGGGATCAGAGAATGAAAATTGGGGCGGAGGAATAATTACCTATTTCTTCCGCCTCGCCTTGCTGCCGCTCTCAATACGCAAGCCCCACGCGTGTTCCTGCGCAAATGCCGCGTACAGTTAGGTTGCAAATGGCCATCCCTGCAAACAATAAGGATTCAATACCACTCGTCCCCAAAGTCGCGTGCGCTCAGTCTGCGCAAGACCTGCTTCATCACAAACAGCCTGCCATTGATCTTCAAGGACCGTTATCAGTTGAGTGATAATTGTTCTGGCGTCAGCTTCCCGTAGCTGGAATTTGTCACACACTGAAAGCACATTAGCTAGTGTAGAAGCGTTGCCTGCTGTGCCTCCGATGTTCATGGCCTGCGTCGCTTCCTGTCCGGTACGCAATTGAGGGCATATATCATAGGCTGGTGTCAGGCTGAGCTGACGACCGTCCCAGAATGCTGAATGGTTGCGCGCGTGATCGTCTGTATTGCCGACCAGCACATTAAAAATCAACCGTCGATATAGTTCTTCGAGGGTGGGTTTCGGATCGGCAAAGCGCTGACGAACCCGGTCGGCCAGCTCGCCGTAACTGGCGTAGCGGGCTTCCATCTCGTTCAGTTCCAGCAGACTGAGACCGCTCAACATAAAACGGCGTATGGTGCCAGCGGCGGTATCCGCTCGGTCAAAGCGTTCGATCAGTAGTACGTCCTTACCCAGAGCGGATGTCAATGATACGGGCGCGACACTAAGCCCTGCCAGCGCCGCCAGGCGCATGGCGATGTATTCTGCTTTGACAATAGGGTAGACATCGGTGCTCGAAGCGAACTTGGCAATGAAGTGTTTACCACCCTGATCGATAAGTGCTTTAGGGCGGGCACCGCCGATACTGGTGCCACGGATCAGGGCGTGCTCAAGTTCCGGCGGTAGCCGTTGTTGGGCTTCCAGCAGCTGTGCAGCTTGCAGCAGGTCATCCAGTTTAGAGTGGTTGGCCTCTCGCGGTACGTACTCAGCCGCGCTAGCCTGGAAATCCAGCGCGCCAATGCGGTCACTGCCGGACAACAATAGATAGTCCAGCTCATCGGCGGCAAGATCCGGATGCCGATAGCCGATCACCCGGCGACCCCAGGCATCGGGTGCAGCGTCTCGCAGGCACGAATGAATCGTGTTCATGCCTACGGGTTCGAAGGTACCCGCTTGTAACGGGAGTTCGAAGGGCGACAAGGCAATCGCATCCTCGCGCTCACGGTACGAACGGCCATAGGTGAAGTGGTGTAGCGTACCGTGTTTCTCAATACGACCAGCAACAATCGGCGCTGTTTTGCCCGGTAACCAGACCCAGACAAAGGCGTCCGTGGCGTTAGAAGTCATCGTCCAGTGCAACTTTCTTGCGCCGGCCGCGCTCGGGCAGCACGGTGGTTAGGTTCGCCACTGTGGTGGCCAGTTTGCCTAACTCTCGCTGATCGGCGGCCAGCAGGGGAATACCGACAATTGTTGCCGCCTCAAACACGCTGCCCACGCTCACTTTCGGATCGCCTTTTTCCAGAGAGATCACGGTGTAGCGGCTGACGCCAAGACGCTGGCTCAGTTCCGCCTGGCTCATGCCGCGTTCCAGGCGGGCTGCCTTGATCATGGCGCCCAGCGTCCTTAACGCGTTGACTGTGCCTGTGGAGAGAGTGGTGACGTTATCTGGCATGATATGTAAAAAATAAACAACACTATATCAATTAGTGGTTAATATAGTCAACAGTCTTTCCGGTGTACGGAGATATCTATCCGGGGGTATAAAATCCATATCGGAAATATTTTGGTATTTTCAGTGGGTTAAAGTATTTAGTGGTCATAACCTTGGGGCAGGTCACAATAGCACGCGCCACTGCTCAGCAGCGGCACGGGTCT
>JASBSN010000107.1 GCA_030148915.1 Thiogranum sp. | reverse complement strand
GGCGCGCAGAATATCTTCGCCGGTTCGCTGCGGCGCCTGTCGCCCGAGCTGTTCGATGCAGTGCTGACGCTGGAACCGCTGCAACCTGCGGCGCCGAGCAATCTGGTGCTGGATCTGCCGCCCTGTCCGCTGGATGCCAGGGTGCTCGATGCCCGCGGCGCCGACCTGCGCAACCGGCTGAACAGTACCGACGAGACCCTATGGGCGCTGCTGTTGGGTGGCGACGGCGCCGGTTACCGTTATCGCCACCAGGACTGGCGCGCGCTGGCGACGCTGCTCAATCGCCTGGCCGCCATGCACGGTATCCGCTGGCTGCTGGTGAGTTCCAGGCGAACCGGCCAGGGGGCGGAAAAGCTGCTCAAGTCTTACGCCAACGGTTCGCGTATCGCCGCCAATTGCTGGTATCCGGAGGCCGCGGGCACCAGCGTCGTGGCCGACTACCTCGGTGCGGCGGAAAAGGTCTTCGTTACCGAAGACAGCATGACGATGCTCACCGAAGCCATTTATTCTCAGCGACCGGTGGTCAGTCTGCGCCCGGCCGAGGCCCGTGCGGATCGGCGCTATGGCGCCATGTTGCAGCGTTTCTCCGCCAACGGCTGGATCAGCCGCCATGCCATCGCCGCCCTGGCCGCGGATACGCGGCCTCTACAAGCTGCACGCACGGCGCGGCTGGAAGTGTCACCGCTTGAACGATTGGCGCAGCAATTACAGGCGCGTCTGCGGCTGTAACCGCCGGTATGTTCCGTGCAGCTATACGTCGTACGGGGAGGGTTCTCCGTCGGGGCGCGTTTTGAAACGCCGGTGTACCCATAAATATTGCTCCGGCGCTTCGCGCACCACCGCTTCGATCAGACCGTTGATACGCGCGGCGTCAGCTACGGGGTCGTCGCCGGGAAAGTCCTCCAGCGCCGGACAGAGCGTCAGCAGGTAACCCTGGTTGCCGGGCAGACGGATCTGAAAGAACGGCACCACGGCGGCACCGCTGAGTTTTGCCAGGCGCGCGGTGGTGGTCAGTGTGGATGCAGGGATGGTGAAGAACGGCGCGAACACCGACTGACTGCCGCCGTGATTCTGGTCCGGTGCGTACCACACGACCTGATTGTCACGCAGGCAGTGGAGCAGGGCGCGCGTGTCCTCACGGGGGATGGCGGAGGCGAAGCGCCGCTGACGGGCGCGCTGCATCACGGCCTCGAACAACGGGTTTTTATGGCGCCGGTAGAGCACATGAAAAGACTGGGTGAGCGCCAGCAGACGACCGCCGAGTTCCAGGGTGGTGAAGTGGGCGCTGAGCAGAATGACGCCGCGCCCGCGTTGCCGGGCGGCGAGCAGATGCTGTTCGCCGATCAACTGGTAATGGTTGCGTAAGCCGGCCTCACGGCCCCACCAGCACAGCGCGGTTTCTACCACGCCCTGGCCCAGTGAGCGAAAATGTCGGGTCACCAGACGGGCTTGGCGACGGTCACCCAGCTGTGGGAAGCACAGACGAATATTTATCCGGGCGATATGCCGGCGCCGACGGGCCAGGCCGCCGGCCAGCCAGCCGATGGCGCGCCCGGCCTGGCGTTGCAGCATAAACGGCAGACGGGTCACCAGCCACAGCAGCAAAAACATCGCCCACGTCGGCCAGAAGCGGGGATGCAGGTAGCGAGACCACCAGCAACATGAATCGGCATGCACGGCGGCGATTGTATCAAAAGGGTCGGATGATATGATCGGCCGCCATGCGAGGCGTGTATTCATTGCTGCTGTATCTGCTGGCGCCGGTGGCGGTGTTGCGTCTGTGGATCAAAGGCCGGCGCGTGCCCGGTTATCGTCGGCATTGGCGGGAGCGTTTTGCGCGACAACCCGCCTCCCGCAAAGCGGTGATTTGGGTTCACGCGGTATCAGTGGGTGAGGTGCGCGCGGCCGCCCCGCTGCTGGAGGCCTTGCTGCGACGCGATCCGGCCCGGCCGGCGCTGCTGACCGTCACTACCCCGGCCGGGCGCGAGACCGTCCGTCAGCTGTTCGGCGATCGCGTGGCGTGTCGTTATCTGCCCTACGATCTGCCGGGCGCGGTAGAGCGGTTTCTGCGCGCCTGGCAGCCGGTGGTCGCGGTGTTCGCCGAGGTGGAACTCTGGCCCAATCTTTATGCGGCGATCGCCGCGCGCAAGGTTCCACTTTATCTGGTGAATGCGCGTTTAACGGCAACTTCCCTGCGCCGCTATAGACGGGCAGCCGGTCTGATGCGCGCCACGGTTGCCTGCATCGCTCACGTGGCCGCGCAGAGCGCGGCGGATGCCGAGCGGTTGCGCCGGCTGGGTGTCGGTGCCGCGGATATCACCGTGTGTGGCAATCTAAAGTTTGCCGCCTGTCTCGCGGCGGGTTTTAGCGCGCAGGTGTCTCGGTTGCAGTCGCGATTAAGCGGGGCGCAGCCGATCTGGGTGGCCGCCAGTACCCACGCCGGTGAAGAGTCCATCGTACTCAGCGCGCACCTGCGCATACGCCAGCGGTTTGCGCAGGCGCTGTTGCTGCTGGTGCCCCGGCATCCGGAGCGCGCCGCCGAGCTACGCCGGCAGTGCGACGCGGCGGGTTTGGCTTGGCGTTTTTCCAGCGCGCCGCCGTTATCCGGCGCGGCGGTGGTCATTGTCGATCAGCTGGGTCTGCTGCTGCCGTGCTACGGTGTGGCGCAGGCGGCCTTTATCGGCGGCAGCCTGATCGACCGGGGCGGGCATAATCCCATCGAGGCGCTGCTGGCCGGGGTGCCGGTGATCTATGGTCCGTACCCGGGCAATTTTACTGCGCTCTATGCGCGTCTGCAGGCGGCGGGCGCGGCGCGGCGTGGCGATGACGCCGAGACATTGGCCGCGCAGTTGTGTGACTGGTTCGCCGATGCGCCGGCGCGCCGGCGCGCCAGTCGCGCCGGTCGGGCCGTTGTCGGCGAAAACCAGGATGTTTTGCCCTGCACGCTCGCGGTGCTGGGCGCGCCGCCACACTACCGTGCCCGACCGCTCGGCGCCGGGCAAGGGGGGGGCGGCGGATTAGCCGCGTTGGCGCCGCCGCGCCATGGCTGCGCCGATCGTTTGTAGCTGGGCCTGGCTGAGGGCGTGCTGTGCCAGGCCCAGCAACTCGGTGTTCTCAAAGATTCTACTCTGACCCTTTTTTGCAACTCGGTGTTCTCAAAGATCCTACTCTGACCCTTTTTTGCAGCGGGTCGTCGAAATCCGGCAGTTGGGGGACCAGGCTGTCG
>JASBSN010000106.1 GCA_030148915.1 Thiogranum sp. | reverse complement strand
CAGCCAAATAAGCTCATTTGTGGCCATTTAGAGCAAATTTGTTGGGAATTAAAAATCTGGATTGGTCTTTATTTTCATATGGTTACATGAACCAAGAAGTGTGTCTACGAACCAGGCGGTCGGAGGTTCGAATCCTTCCGGACGCGCCATTATTATTCAATAAAAACAAGTTGTTGAGGAGTGCGCCCGACTGCTTGCGATTTGCTCTCCTTCTCTTTTGTGCCAGATTTGTGCTGACTGGAACCCGTTGCTCCGGCATACACGTATAGCGTATTTGTTATGCAATCAGCAGCTTATGATTTTCGGGCATGGTTGATTTGCTTGGCGACAATTCGGGTGAAAAACCAGGTTGTCTACCGTTACACAAGCGATTTGGTCTGTGCTGGGAGACTGCGCACGGTTAAGGGGTGTGCTTACGTGGGGTGCGATTTGCACGGTACTGTATCCTAGGCACGGCATCCACGCAGAGGCGCCACGCGTTGTGCAGCGAGTGATTTCCCATGCCGCGCTTTTGAAAGAAATCCATGGGTTGATTTCTTTCAAAAATACCAAGTATCACGGTTTCACGTCAGAACAGCACACAAAAGGGGAGATGCTTCCCGAACAGCCCTGAAGTCTGGCATTGCTTATCGCTTCAGAGTGCACTTCTGAGCTGTGGATCTCATTGACCTGGTAAAGCGACCCGAAGGCAAGACGCTTGAATTCAAGCGCGATCTTTCGTCTCCGGATGGTGTGCTGTCCTGTCATTGCTCTCTGTCGCGCTTATATTCAAGAAGGTCGCCGGGTTGACAATCGAGCGCTTCGCAAATGGCGTCGAGCGTGGTGAGGCGGACCGCCCGTGCCTTGCCCGTTTTTAGAATAGAAAGGTTCTGCTCGGTGATGCCTATTTGGGAAGCAAGTTGATTAGATTTCATTTTCCGTTTCGCCAGCATCACATCGAGATTAACAACAATTGTCATGAAATCTCCTATACCGTATACGCTTGTTCATCTTCAAGCTTTCTTCCTTCATTCATCACCCAGGCAATGACCAGAATGATGCCGCCAATAATCAACGTAAACAGGTCGACCATCCCAAATTGAACGACCAACGTCTTTTTACCGGCGGGATTAGCATAGGTGATAATCAAACTAATCAGCGGTGTGAATATCGTGTTAGCCATCACCCAGGCAATAAAAACATACCCCAGACGACGAAAATATTTAACGTTCTCAGCCGAAAACAGGATGCCACCGGCATACAGTCGAAACAGCGCTTTCAATGTTATAAGGCCGTACAATGTGACCGCCAGTGGTAATGCACTGACAAGGCCGCCTAAAAATAGCTGGGATAAAGAGAGTGCTTGTGTTGGTTTTGCAGGAAGATCGGTATGAAATCCTTCGGGCAGGTGGTTGAAGAAAATCCAGTACAAGAGAACTGCTACCGGTATAACAATAAGAAGCACGTTGAATAAAACAAGGTACTTCCGACTCACGCGCTGTACATGACGAATGGTGTTATCAGCCATAGTTTATATCCTTCGCTTTTGCGAGTCTCACGACACAACATCTCATCAAAATTTGTACGCCACGCCAAATAACGCTCTGAACTGGTTTGGTGAGCCGTTGTGGGTATCGACTATCGGGCTATCAGCAGCGTCATTCAATAATCGCTGATAGCCAATTTGTCCGTTAATCAAAAAAGTATCGGACAAAGAATAGATGGCGCCAATCTGAAAACCGATATCTTTAAATCCTGAGTCTGCATCGAACTGTGTCAAGCCCGCCCCTCAAGAAGCGGCAACCCGACCGCCAGCCCGATACGACCATGAAAATTGAAAGCCTTGGGAATACCAAGCCCCAAACTGAGTTTTCGATCGCCATCAATACGTTGTGGCGTTGTATCTTGCGCGAAAACCGGATTACTCACGCAGACGGGGGCAAGGGCGAATGCTGCGGCAAGAGGGAATTTCATCGCGCCGGTTCTCCGTTTTTATGAAACACCCTGTCAAGGTTAGCAAGAAATTATCGTAAGTCAATAAATAATTATTGATATATGGCAAGTATTCGCCCAGAGAGGCGCGTGAAGGTCTCCGCATGTCGCTCACTTTTAGTGACGGTTATATAAGCGTCGATGAAAGGGTGGTGGTGGATCGCTCCGAGTAGTTTAGTAAATGTTGTTCGCGGTAATCGGTTCGCCGTGGCTGGATCATGGCCCTGGCATGACTCGCCAGTGTTCGTTCAGGCACTCGCCCCGGGAGTCAAAATGGGAGGCGGGTCAGGCTATGGCCTTGATTCCAGACTCAGCCTCATAGAGAATCCCGACCGTCCCGGTTTCGGTGCATCGGGACTTTTTCAGGTGAGCTTCCTTGGCCAGGAGTGTCGGGGAGCGCCCGTTATCGTCTGTCTGCAGGGTAGGGAAGCTTACGATTAAACGGAGATGGCAATTACCCTATTTTGGCAATGCCAATTTAGGCGGGCATTTAGTGTGTTGGGGCGAGTCTTAAATTAGCGGTTTCAGTTGATAATTCTAAGTCTGCCACCTACAGCGAATTGCCGGCATGTGGTATGCTAGCTGGTCAATGCCTGTTCGTTGGGCTATCTCACATGGGCGTCTGGTCAGAGCGTGGAGGTGAGTTGGCCATATCGCGGGTAGCTTGGTCCGCAACAATTGGGTAACAGTTTTGAGATAACAAATTTGAGGATAATTTAATGTTCACGAGCAATCCCTTTTCCGAGCTTTCGGCGTCTATACCAGTCATAGTAATGCAGGCATACATCATTTTGATGGTCCTGTTGGTCATAGGCGGGACTGTACTTGATATGATCCATAAGAAAAGTGCGCAGTACTTTTTCGAGAACGCGCAAAAAGCGAAAAAGAGCGCAAAACGGTCCGTTGGCGCCGGTGAAAAGGCATCGATTGCCGTTCAGGTGCTGGTTAATGAAGTATTAACTTCCGGCGAATTCTGCAACGTAAAACGCAGACTTTCCCATCTTTTGACCATGTATGGCTTCATTATATTCGTTGTGACTACCGCCATTCTGATTTTCGGCTACGCAACACCAGAGGCCTCTACGCCTACGATCCTGCCATTACTCTGGCATATCGGCGCGCTAATGCTGGCCGTCGGCGGCTACTGGTTCTGGTTTGCTATTCGCGTCGATGTCTCTGCAGAGGGGCTTCCCTGGTATCGCGTCGAGCGTGCGGATCTGTTTATTCTCTCGCTGCTCGCTACCTCGACATTCGGGTTAATCTGGTCCTTTACACAGTCGCAGGGCATTACCGGTTGGTCCACGCTGTTCTTCGTCTTGTTTATCATTTCCAGCACAACACTTTTTGGCAGCGTACTGTGGTCGAAGTTCGCCCATATGTTCTTTAAGCCTGCTGCGGCTTTTCAAAAACGTGTTACCAGGGCCGATGGTTCAAAAGAGAATTTACCCCCTGACTACGATCTGACAGATCCCGCAGTGCAAGCGAAATTTCCGGATATCCCGGAATATATGGGCAAAAACCCAGCTTACATGGGGCACGGTATCAAGCGTGAGTCACCAAACCACTACTGACATCAAATTAATTACCGTTATCTAGGAATAGAGAGAATATATTATTCCAACTTTTGTATATATGACTCGTTGTGATGGGTGTGGCCAGTGCGTTGATATCTGTCCGTCTGACATCATGCACATCGATAAAACGCTTCGTCGTGCTTACAACATCGAACCTAACATGTGCTGGGAATGTTATTCCTGTGTGAAAGCCTGTCCACATCAGGCCATTGACGTACGTGGCTATGCTGATTTTGCTCCGCTCGGTCACAGCGTTCGTGTTCTGCGCGATGAAGAAAAAGGCACCATTGCGTGGCGCATCAAGTTCCGCAACGGCAAAAAAGACATGGAGCTTTTGGCGCCTATCACCACCAAGCCCTGGGGCACAGGCTATCCGGATTTAGCTCAGGCATCTGCGCCAAGTAAAGAGATGCGTGACGGTGAGTTATTGTTTAACGAACCTAAGTATGTGCGCATGGATGACGGCGGTTTGCATACGCTGGAATCAAATGGCCTGGAAATTAAAGAAGGGGTGTACTACTAATGGGCTACAAGACAATTATTGAAGACGATATCGACATTCTGGTGGCAGGTGCCGGCCTCGGTGGCACAGGTGCTGCGTTTGAAGCGAGATATTGGGGCAAGGACAAAAAAATTGTCATTGCAGAAAAAGCCAATATAGATCGTTCTGGTGCAGTAGCCCAGGGCCTCTACGCCATTAACTGTTACATGGGTACCCGCTTCGGCGAGAACAACCCGGAAGATCACGTACGCTATGCACGTATCGACTTAATGGGTATGGTGCGTGAAGATCTGGCATTCGATATGGCGCGTCACGTTGACTCCACTGTTCACAACTTCGAAGACTGGGGCCTGCCGATTATGCGCAACAGTAAGACCGGCGCGTATCTGCGTGAAGGTCGTTGGCAAATCATGATTCATGGTGAATCATACAAGCCTATCGTTGCCGAAGCCGCTAAAAAATCAGCGGATAAAGTATTCAACCGTGTGTGCGTAACCCATCTGTTGATGGACGATTCAAAAGAGAACCGCGTCGCGGGTGCTGTTGGTTTCAATGTTAGAACGGGCAACTACCACGTATTCAAGGCTAAAACTGTTATCTGTGGTGCGGGTGGTGCTTCTAACATCTTCAAACCGCGTTCAGTGGGTGAAGGCGCAGGGCGTGTGTGGTATGCACCTTGGTCATCGGGCTCTGCCTATGGTCTTATGATCGAAGCAGGCGCGAAGATGACACAAATGGAAAACCGCATCGTGCTGGCCCGTTTCAAAGACGGTTACGGCCCTGTGGGCGCTTACTTCCTGCATCTGAAAACTTACACTCAGAATGCTTACGGTGAAGAGTACGAATCAAAATGGTTCCCTGAGCTACAGGAAAGGGTTGGTAAAGAATACCTGGATCCGGAAGCGTCTCACACCACGCACCGTCCAATTCCAACCTGTCTGCGTAACCATGCCATCATCAGTGAAGTGAATGCGGGTCGTGGTCCGATTCACATGGTGACCATGGAAGCCTTCCAGGATCCGCATCTTGAAGAAATCGGTTGGCACAACTTCCTCGGTATGACGGTTGGTCAGGCGGTACTGTGGGCTGCTACCGATGTGGATCCGAAATACGAAAACCCTGAATTAACCACTTCCGAGCCATATGTCATGGGCTCTCACGCAACCGGCTGTGGTGCATGGTGCTCGGGTCCTGAAGACGTCTCACCTCCGGAGTACTACTGGGGCTATAACCGCATGACGACCATTGAAGGTCTGTTTGGTGCCGGTGATGCTGTCGGTGGTACACCGCACGCATTCTCCTCAGGCTCTTTCACTGAAGGTCGTTTGGCTGCCAAGGCTGCCTGTAAGTACATCGACGACGGTAAGGCCGAAGGCATCAGGGTTTCGAGCGAGCAGATTGAACGCCGTAGAAAAGAAATCTACAAGCCTTTGGAAACTTATACTGTAAACCGTAACGAAATTGTTGCTGGTTCTGTTAACCCGAACTACATTAACCCGCGTCAGGGTCTGGATCGTCTGCAGAAGCTGATGGATGAGTATTGTGGTGGTTTTGGTGTTAACTACATGACCAACGACAAGCTTCTCCACATCGGTCTTAAAAAGATGAAGGCTCTTGAGGAAGATCTGGATAAAGTTGCTGCTTCAGATATCCATGAACTGTTACGTGCATGGGAACTGAAACATCGTTTCCTGACTTCTGAGAGTGTATTCCAACACACTCTGTTCCGTAAGGAGACTCGTTGGCCTGGTTACTACTACCGTGGTGATGCCATGAAGCTGGATGATCAGAACTGGCACGTATTAACCGTTTCTCGTCGCGACCCTAAGTCTGGTGAATACACCATGGAGAAGGCGCCTCTGTATCACCTGGTAGGTGATATCGAGGATAAAGACCTGGCTAAACTGAAAGCGGAAGGACACCACTAAAGCAAATAAATGCCTGGTTTACTGTAATGGTAAACCAGGCTGTTTGTGATTTATTTGCATTAATAAAGGACTGACATATTTTGTGTTGGTCCTTTTTTTCTATGCAGCGAGTAGTTTAAATCACGCATAGATAATTTTAAAAAACAGAATCGTTTTTTTAATGGAATTTTGCCTGTATGAATATTATTGAAAAAACTGATGAAGAAATTTTAGAGTTGGCGCATCCAATGTGGGCTGATCTTGTTAAGTACTCGAATGAAGGGAATTATGGTGCTTTCACTCGAAACTTCTCGTCTTCATTTATTCAGGGTGCGAACGAAATTGAAATGGGTAAGCAGTTTGCAAGAAGCGACCTGGCGAAAAACCTGTCAGAAGATTATTCCTATCTTGGCATAATACGCCGAGGTGAATATGTCACTGTTCTCTATAAAGTCATAAACAAAAAGAATAAAGGCGAATGGCTGGGCAGGATGGTACTCGGTTATGAAAAAGAGCGAGTTAGAATCTTTGGCGCTACTTTGTTTTAAGGTGGGCTGCCCTAACACAGTGTTAGCCAAAACAGGTTTTATTAGATATGTCAGATATCATTGAAGACGAAAAATTCGTTGAATTAAATTATAAGGTCGTCGATGACAAAACCGGCGATGTGCTGGTCACTGTAGACTACCCCCTGGGTTATGTTCATGGTGTCAACGATGTCATGTCAGAAGAAGTGACTAAATACCTGTATGGTAAAAAAGTCGGCGATATCATTGAAGTGCCGATTGATACAAAATTGCTATATGGTGAACGTGATGAGTCACTGGTATTTACCGATAATATCGAAAATGTCCCGGAGGAATTTCATCAAATTGGTATGACTATCACCATGGAAAATGATAAAGGTGAACCCAGAGATTTTATAGTCACCCGTTTTGATGACAAAACATTGACTGTCGACGGCAATAACCCACTGTGTGGTAGAGACGTCACTTTCAAGGTGGAGGTTTTGACTATACGCGAAGCGACCGATGAAGAAATCGAGCTTGGTGGCGCGGTTGGTGCTGATCCTGAATTACATGAAATACTCGACCGGGCACAATGAAATACTCAACTCCTTACATTTTCCACCCTGACAACAGGGCACTGGAAGCGGCAATAGCCAGGGCTGTAGCCATGCTGGGTGACGAATCTGCCGAAGCGGCAAGACCGGATACCGGCGTGACCACATCGGATAATTTTCTGCACACGCGTGGTAATTTTGAACAACAACGATTTAGTACCAATATTCTGGAAAGTGCTCGTGAGGCGGCTGAGGTCTTCCTGACCGATAACAAACGTGAGCAGGCGCCCAGGGCCTGGGCGGAAACCCGGAATATCCTGGGCAATATCCTGGCGGCGCTGGCTCAGCAGCAACACGATACTGCATTGTTTGAACAAGCCATTCAGTGTTTTAACTATGCGCTGGAAGAATTTAGTCAGGCGGATTCGCCACTGGATTGGGCGGAGACACAGGCTAACCTGGGTGCGGCGCTGCAGGCATTGGGCAGGCTGGAGTCTGATGCAAAATGTCTTAATAAATCGGTTGATGCTTATACATCTGCGTTGCTGGTGTATACGAAGAAAGAGGCACCTGAACAATGGAAGCTAATCATGCTGCAGCTGGGCGCGACTTTTCATGCCTACGCGACACTTTTAAAAGGTAACCGCACATTTCAGAAATCTGTTGTTGCCTATAAGAATGCCATAGCTGAACTCGATGCCGATAATTATCCGTTTGAATTAGCGGCCGCGCACAATAATTGTGGCGCTGTGCTGCATAATCTGGCTGAATCTGAAGGAAATGCTGAGCGCCTGCAAGAGGCGATACGCTCATACGAGACCGCGTGGCAAGTCTGCATGGAGCAACAACAGCCGATTCACCTGGCAGTGCTTTGTCGGGTCAATAAGACCACTGCACAAAGCGGTCTGGCTGAGTTAACGCGGGATACTGCCCTTGCTGATGAAGTGGCCGATGAGTTTGAATTGATTATTGAGTGCTTTCCGCATGCGCTGCAACCACTATGTTTAAAACATTGTGAGGAAGGGCTGAACAAGATGCGGACAATGGCAGGAGCAGTTTCTGCCTTACAAAGTTAATCAGGAAGAGTATTTTCCATGTCCATATTTACATGATTCCGCGTTATGAGGGCGATGTCGAAAACCCGCAGGGGATGTGCGCCATGTGCTGCCTAAAAAGGCATATTACACACGCTGGTTAGTTAATGTATAATTTCGTCAGTTTTAATGGGAGGGGCTGGCATAGCCTGAAAAATCTTCCATTTTCAATTAGTTAGGAGATAAGATTATGAGCGCTACGCCATTTACCAGACCTAAGGTTCCTGAAGGTGTCACAGACTATGTGACAACGACCCAGAAAGAGATCGTGCCTGGCAAGTTTCATGTTGGCTATACAACCACGTGGAAACCATTCCAGAAAGAAGTGCCTTACCAGACCCCCAAGAAGCCCTAAGACAGTCAGCCGCGAGACTCTGCAAGGGTCTCGCGGCGACTCAGTCTGAACAGCCCGTGATACGGGATTTTTTTGCCCGTTATTTGTGAAATACAATAGTTAACGCTTAAATACGCTCAGACAGTTTGTAATCCACATTAATAAAAGCGCCAATCTCTGCCAGAAAACGAATCGCTCTGGCGCCGAAACCAACATCGGGTGCTGGTTCGTTTTTATCGACTGACAAAATCAGGACCACGCCAATGCGGGGTGATAAATTGTGGCTTTTTATCACTTCAAGGATCTTGTCCTTGGCCGGTTCAATTTGCTTGATAAGTTCGTTCGTTAAATCATAAACGTCCACATCGTCAGTCATCGTTTCCGTTGATAACTCCCATGAACTAATCACGGGTTTGTCCAATCTGCTGCCTGCACCGGAAGCATCCACTGAGGTGGGTTCTATGCCAAGCAAGCGAGTGATGTTATCGGGATTGAAATGATAGCCGCTAAGCGCGAAGTAGACCCTTCCTTTATTAGAAGCCAAGCTTTTACCCTGATCAAATAATTGTAAATATTATGAGTCATTATAGCCTATAGGTTTAATAAGCACAGAGGCTAATCTGACAGGCTCAGCGGCATCCATGAATTCTTTTGATGCTTTGCATTTTCAAAAACCCGCGTTATTACTGATCACTTTGGATAACTTGACTCCGTACCAGGGTACGGATGTTAGTTTTAAATCAGCGCTTTTCCTAAGCCGTATCCAACGCACTGCAGCGGATAACCAAGATGGTTCGGGCATGGTTGTTCTCGCATTTTATGGGCACTGCGACGATAGCCCCTCGCTTATATAACCGGCGGTAATGAATTTATAAGGACAGAAACGTGGCAGCATTCGCTATTAAAATCACCGGCATGACCTGTGACCATTGCGCCAAAAGCGCCGAAGAAGCCCTCAACACCCTGAAGGGTGTGAAGGCTTCCGTCTCCTTAGACGAAGGTCTGGCGAAGGTGGAAACCGCCGGTCAGGTAGACCCCGGTCACTTGCTCAAGGCCGTGGAGGCCAAAGGCTATGGCGCCAGCCTGCTGGACGATGTGGGCCAGGTCGTCAGCGGCGGCGACGGCGGGGGGTTGCACGTCGCCATTGTCGGCACCGGTTCCGGCGCTTTCGCCGCCGCCATCAAGGCCGTCGAAGGCGGCGCCCGGGTCACGATTATCGAAGGTGGTGATGTGATCGGCGGCACCTGCGTGAACGTCGGTTGCGTGCCGTCCAAGATCATGATCCGGGCGGCGCACATCGCTCACCTGCAGGCGCACCATGCGTTTGACGGCATTGCCCGACAGCGGCCAAACATTGATCGTGCGGCACTGGTCAGACAGCAGCAGGCCCGTGTCGAGGAACTGCGCCAGGCGAAATACGAAAGTATTCTTGAATCCAACCCGGGTATCAATCTGTTGCGCGGCTGGGCGCGCTTTCAGGATGCGCATACGTTGATTGTCAACCAGGCCGATGGGTCGAAAAAAGCCGTGAACGCAGAGCGTATTCTGCTCGCCGCCGGCGCCCGGCCGTCGATTCCGGACATTCCCGGATTGAAAGACACACCCTACTGGACTTCCACCGAAGCCCTGATTGCCGAGCAGATTCCGGCGCACCTGGTGGTGATCGGCGCCTCGGTGGTGGCGCTGGAAATGGCCCAGGCGTTCCTGCGACTCGGCGCCACAGTGACGGTCATGGCGCGCAGCCTGTTCCTGTCAAAAGAAGACCCAGCCATCGGTGAAGGGCTGATCCAGGTGTTCGAGGAAGAGGGCGCGCGCGTGTTGCTGCATACACTGCCCGATTCGGTGGCGCACGACGGCGAGCAATTTATCCTTTCGTCGAAAGCCGGTGACATGCGTTGCGATCGGTTGCTGGTCGCTACCGGCCGTCAGCCAAACACCGATCGACTGGACCTGGATAAGGCCGGCGTCGTTACCGGGCGTAACGGTGCCATCGTCGTTGACGATCACATGCGTACGTCGGTCGAGCATATTTATGCCGCCGGCGATTGTACTGATCAGCCGCAGTATGTGTATGTGGCGGCCGCCGCCGGCACCCGCGCGGCCATCAACATGACCGGCGGCGATGCCGCACTCGATCTGACCGCCATGCCCGCGGTAGTGTTCACCGAACCGGCAGTAGCGACCGTCGGATTGACCGAACAGCAGGCCAACGATCAAGGCATCGAGACCGATTCGCGCACGCTGGGCCTGGAAAACGTGCCGCGCGCGCTGGCCAACTTCGACACCCGCGGTTTTATCAAGCTGGTGGCGGAAAAAGACGGCGGCCGTCTGATCGGCGCCCAGGTGCTGGCGGCCGAGGCCGGTGAAATTATCCAGACAGCCGTGCTGGCGGTGCGCAACCGCATGACCGTCGAAGACCTGGCCGGCCAGTTGTTTCCCTACTTAACCCTGGTCGAAGGGCTGAAGTTGTGTGCCCAAACCTTCAATAAGGACGTTAAGCAACTGTCCTGCTGCGCGGGTTAAGTGACGTGAGCCGTCATTCCATGCGTACCATTCCAGTTGCACAGAAAACCTCCTCGGCTCGTACCGCGACCGGTTTATCGCGGCGGGCCCGATGAATGTCGACCGGTAGTCAGTACTAAGGAGATCATATGAACGCGTTTTTCAAACAATTCGCCGGGCTGATCGGCGCCGGTATCGCCGCCGCCTGTTGTCTGGGGTTGCCGGTGGTGTTGACCATGCTGGGTGCGGCCGGGCTCGGATTTCTGGTGCATGACGCCTACCTGTTGCCGATCTTTGTCGGGTTTGTGAGCCTGAGTCTGTGGCTGTTGTACCGTTCGGCACGGGCACACGGCAGCCTTGCGCCTTTCTGGTTGAGCCTGCTCGGCGCTATCATCGGTAGTGCGGCACTGTGGTTTATGGTCACGGGGCTGCACCCGATGCCTTGGCTGGTGTATGTCGGGCTCGGTATTCTAGTGGCCGGTAGCGTCTGGGATTATGTCAACGGCAGGCATAGCGCCGCGTGCGCGACGGCAGTCTGCGAGGCTCCCGGCGATACGGATAAACCTATCGATTTCGCTCGCCGCGCGGCAACCGGTGCGGCGTTGAGTGCCGGCGCCGCCGCGGCGTTCTACGGCCTGTATAAATCGGTCGACGTGTTCGTGCAGAAAGCCGGTGATGACGAGATTGCCTGCTGGGGAGTGAACGAATGTAAAGGTACAACGGCGTGTACCACGGCCTTCAACGCCTGTACCGGCGCCAATGAGTGCCGTGGACGTGGCTACATCTACGTACCCGAAAAGGAATGCTATACCCAAGGCGGTGTCCCACTGAAAGGCTCGGAAGGCGACCCGGCCAAGGGCTAATCACCACAGCGACCTTTGCGGTATAAACGGAAAATCGATCCCGGAACGAAGGAGTGTAGGCGATGAACGATACCGACCCATTTGATCTTATTGTCATCGGTGCCGGCACCGGTGGCGCCGGTGTGGCGCGGCCTTGTGCCAAGGCCGGCTGGAAGGTGGCGATTGTCGACGCGTTGCCGTATGGCGGCACCTGCATGCTGCGGGGCTGTGACCCGAAGAAAATGCTGGTGGCTGTCACAGAAGGCAAGGACTGGGCCGAGCGTATGGAGAGCAAGGGGCTACACAACGATGGGGCAACTATTGACTGGGCCAAAATGATAGCCTTCAAGCGAACGTTTACCGATCCGGGGCCCGGGCACATGGAACACGGCCTTGAGGAAGCGGGCGTTGAAACTTTGCATGGCGCTACTCGCTTTCTCGCGCCCGGGGTCGTGCAGGTTGGGGAGCGGAAGCTTCAGAGCAAATACGTGCACATTGCGACCGGCGCTCGACCGATGACCCTGGATATTCCCGGCGAGGAGCACCTCACCACCAGTACGCAGTTCCTTGAGCTTGAATCGACGCCAAAGCGGGTGGTATTTGTGGGCGGTGGTTTCATCGCGTTCGAATTTGCCCACATCAGTCAACGCGCGGGCGCGGCCGAGGTCACTATCGTGCAGCGGGGCAAACGCCCGCTGGCGCAGTTCGATGCGGATCTTGTCGATATACAGATGGCGCGGTCCCGCGAGCTGGGCATCGACATCCGCTGTGAGTCGTGTGTCGAAAAAATCGTCAACCGCGGCGGTGAATTGCAGGTTGAATTTGCCACGCCGAACGGCCGTGCGACGATTAGCTGTGACCTTGTGGTGCACGCTGCGGGTCGTGTCCCGAATATCGATGCGCTGAACCTCGAGGCGGCGAATGTCGAAGTCGGGCGCAAAGGGATCAAGGTTAATGAGTATATGCGCAGTACCTCAAATCCAGCCGTGTTCGCCGCGGGCGACTGTGCCGATACCGGTGCGCCGAATCTGACGCCGGTGTCGGCAAACGAGGCGCGAATTGTCGCGAAGAATCTGCTTGCCGGAAAGGATGCGCGGCCGATCAAATACCCGCCCATACCCAGCGTCGTATTCACCCTGCCGCCGGTGGCCCGCGTTGGCTTGCTGGAGCAGGAGGCCAATCGGCAAGGTATCGAGTTTGACGTGAAGTTTCAACAGACCGGCGACTGGTATTCGTCAATGCGCGTTGGCGAGACGTATTCCGCTTATAAGGTGCTGTTGGAAAAAGGCACCGGCAGCATCGTCGGTGCACACTTGATAGGGCCGGGTGCCGAAGAGCAGATAAACCTGTTCGCCATGGCCATGGGCGCCGGGCTTACGGCGGACCAGCTGAAAGCGGTTATCTTTGCCTATCCAAGCTACGCCTCGGATCTCGGCTCGATGGTGTCATGAAAGCGGGCGGCGACATTTTCGGCCGCGTCGAAAGGACCCGGCTTAGCCGGCGTAGCGGTGAGGCCTTCGGCGGGCAGAACGCCGGCAGGTGCATTAGGCAGGGCGTGTAGGGGGCAGGGGTTGGCGGAACCAACATTCGGACTGGGCCTGAGGCCGCCCTTTTATGCGCCGGCGATGCGCGGCGAGGTGGCGCTCGACTGGTTCGAGCTCATCAGCGAAAATTTTATGGTCGACGGCGGCAAGCCGTTGGCGGTTCTGGACGCCGTGTGCGAACACTACCCCGTGGCCCTGCACGGGGTATCCCTCAACCTGGGCGGCAGCGATCCGCTCGATGAAGTTTATCTCAATCGACTCGAAACCTTGATCGGGCGTTGTGAACCCGTGCGGGTTTCCGATCACCTGTGCTGGACCCGCCACGGCGGCCACCATTTGCACGACCTGTTGCCGTTGCCCTATACGCAGGACACCGTGACTCATGTTGCCGAGCGCATCCTGCGGGTGCAGGATCGCTTGAAGCGGCAGATACTGATCGAGAACGTCTCCAGCTATGCCGAATACGCGCACAGCGACATGCGCGAATACGAATTTCTGACGGCGGTCGCGGAGCGCGCCGACTGCCTGATCCTGTTGGATATTAATAATATCGTCGTCAGTGCGCATAATCACGGCTTTGATGCAGAGACCTATCTGCGAACAATTCCTGTTGGACGTATCCGGCAAATTCACCTGGCGGGACATAGCATCAGCGGCCCGTTGCTGATCGACACCCATGATCACCCGGTCAGCGACCCGGTCTGGCGCCTGTACGCGCAGGCAGCCCGGAAAATCGGTGCGACAGCCACTATGATCGAGCGCGACGACGCCATCCCGCCGTTGGCTGAGCTGCTGGCCGAACTGGATATGGCGCGCACCCTCCATGCGCAGGAACAGGCTGCATGAGCGCACCGACACTGGCGCAATTACAGGCTGAATTTAAACAGTATCTGTTCAGCGGCGCGAATGAAGCGGTACTTGCCGATCAAATTCGCGGCGCCAATAATATCGACGCGACCCGCCGCCTGGATGTCTACCGCAATGCCTACCATATCCGCCTGCACGCAGCGCTGGCACAGGATTTTCCGGCCTTGCTGATGAAAATGGGGGAGGCGGCCTTCGGGCGGGAAATGGCCGCCTATCTCAAAGTCTGTCCCTCGACGTCACCGTCTGTGCGTTACATCGGCAAACAACTGCCGCACTACCTGGCTAACCGGAACAAACCGCAGCTGGCCGATCTCGCGCGCCTGGAATGGGCCGTGCTCAAGGCCTTCGACGCCGCCGACGCCAGCGCGCTGAGCGTGGCCGCTATGGCGCACATCCCCCCTACGGCGTGGCAGGATCTGCATTTCGAGGCGCACCCGTCGGTGAGCCTGCTGGAAGTGAGTGGTCATGTGTTCGACGTATGGACCGCCCATCGCCGGCAGCAGCCGCTGCCCGAGCGACAAACCGCGGCAACTGTGCCGCTGCTGGTCTGGCGCAGTCCTGGGGGCCCGGCTGTTCGTCGGCTATCGACCGCAGGCCACACCTTGCTGGCTGCCGTGATCGACGGCCAGTCATTTGCGCAGGCCTGTGTGCGCCTAGCGCTCGGTACGCCACCTGACGCTGTCGCACCGCGCGCAGCGCGCAGTCTGCTGGACCTGCTACAGCGTGGTTGCCTCGCAAACACCAGTTTCAGCGGACCGTGATCAATGCCAGGTCATGCCGTCTACGCGCGCTAAATCAAACGTCTCGCTGACTGCTGCTTAGTGGGGATATCTCGCAGACGACCGGATTCTCGCAGTGATCGACGGCGAAGGGGCAGTCATCAATGCGAGCTACGAGGCAGCAGAGTCCAACGCCACCGCAAAGGTCACTCGCTCGGTCAAATCAACGACAGGCGATTCATGCGGCGCCACAGCGTGCTGCGGTCTATGCCCAAACTGCGCGCCGCTTTGGCGCGGTTGCCGTTGCTTCGCGCCAGGGCATCCAGAATTTCCCGTTTATGCGGGTCGGCGTCGGCCGGAGCGGCGACTCGTTGCGGCTGCCGAGGTTCGGCGCCGTTGTGTCGATAGTGACGAACATCGAAGGGTAAAGCATCCACCGTCACCCGGCCGTTCTTTGCCAGGATCATGCAGTGTTCGACGGCATTGGCCAGTTCGCGCACGTTACCCGGCCAGGGATAGTCCATCATCAACTGCATCGCTTTTTCGCCACAGGCCATGTCGGGCGGATAACCGCGTCTGATCAACTGATCGCAGATAGCATGGATCAGCAGCGGGATATCCCCGGGGCGATCGCGCAGTGCGGGGATATCAACCGGTATGACTGCCAACCGATAGTACAGGTCCGCGCGGAAACTGCCGGCGTCCACCATATCGCGCAGATTGCGGTTGGAGGCGACGATAATGCGTACGTCGACGTGAATGTTCTCATCCGAGCCCAGCATCTGAAACGTCTGCTCTTCCAGCGCCTTGAGCAATTTCGGTTGCAGGTGCAGGGGCAGTTCGCTGAGTTCATCCAGAAACAGGGTGCCGCCATGTGCGGCCTGCAGACGACCTTTGCGGTTCTGCGTGGCGCCGGTAAAGGCTCCCTTGACGTGACCGAATAACTCCGACTCCAGTAACGCATCCGGTATCGCTGCGCAGTTGACTTCCACCAGCGGCGCATCGCCACGATCGCTTTTGGCGTGGATCATGCGCGCCAGCAGGCTCTTGCCGGTGCCGGATTCGCCCTGCAACAGCACCGAGGCACAGGTCGGCGCAATGCGCTCCATCATCAGGGAGATTTCGATCATCTGCGGATCCTGGGTGACCAGCCCCGAGCTCTGATCATCGCTCAGCACACCCTGCAGACGACGCCTGTCGGTAATGTCCGATATCACCAGTAGAGAAACGGGCGCCGGCTCATCGGCAATCGGCACGCTGGAGGAGCTGATCTGCACGAAGCGGGGTTTGCCATTGCACGTAATGCACTGCTCGAAACTGCCCCTCTTAACCAGTGCTTGATTGCCGCACGGAGTGCTGTCGGTGCCGCTTGTCAGCGACTGCTGCAAATCGATACCGGTCGATGCCCGGATACCGTCGACAGAGAAAAATGCAGGGTGCCCGAGCAGCTCGGCCGCCGCCGGGTTATGGAACAGGATCGCTCCCGTATTGTCGGCGAGAATGATGCCTTCGTGAATACGTGAAACTACCGCGTCGATCAGCGGCGTGAATTGCTCCAGCGCCCTCATACTCTCGTCCCTCACTAGGTTGCGTTTTATTTATCGCGTCGTTTTTTAATTAGTAATTAATTATATGTTAAATAACTTACGCTTCTGGACCCTTCGCCACGTTGATGCAGATCAAGTGCAACGCTTTTGCGTTGCACTGCGGAAAAACCGTTGCACGGTCGTTGCGAATCGGACCCAGAGACAGAAATTTTATAAACATCAATTGATAAACGGCGAAAAGGCACAAACCACTTGACCTTTTGGAGTGCAACGCATTATTCGACTTACGCCTGAATGGCCTTCAAATACATGTACTTGAGAAGTTGGTATGACGATTGCGCTAACTCTCTCTAACGAACGTCCTGTCGCCGAATAAGAACGCGCCGTCACGCGCATCGCGTCAGGACAAAACAATAAGACCATTAGTGTCCGAGGAGGCAAGCGTGAGCTCACCAGGCTATCAACCGGGGGTGCGGCAACAACCGGCTGTCGTGTGTTCGATCGCCCTGCTTTGGATGCTGATGGGTTTGGCCATACCGGCGTCGAGCGCGCAAAACAGCAATGGCGGCAATCGGATCGTGACCGTTGAAGCGAGCAGTACGGCGAGCGCCGTCACGCTTGGCGGTACGGTGGTGGCCTACAAGCAGGTCACGCTGACGGCACAGATTTCCGGGCGGATCGATCTGCTCGCGGGTACCGAAGGCGACAAATTCAAAAAAGACGACATTCTGGTTGCGATAGATGACTCGCAGCTACTGGCCAAGCGCCGAGAGGTGCAATCCCAGATTGCCGTGGCGCAGTCGCAAATCGGCAATGCACGGGTACAGTACGACCGGGAAATCTGGTCGCCGCAAGATCGTAGTATTTCGCGCTCCGGTGGCATGGGTATGCCCGGCATGTTCGACCAGATGTTCACGCAACCGTTTGCGCAGAGTTTTTTGCCGGGTTCCTACGGCGGTAATCGTGTCGTCGACGAACGCGCCAATCTGTATGCACGCGGCACCCAACTGAGTCAGGCGCAGGCGCAACTCGGGGCGGCGCAGTCCCAGCTGGAACAAATTGACGCCCAACTGCGCGATACGCGTTCTTTCGCACCTTTTGACGGTGTCATTATCCGCAAGATCGTCGAGAAGGGTGACACGGTGCAGCCCGGGCAGCCGTTGGTCGAGTATGCGGATCTGACCTACCTGCAGGTCCAGGTCAATGTGCCGGTAAGACTCATGGGTGCTCTGAGCACGGGTATGCAGGTGCCGGTAAGAATCGACGTCGGCAACCTGCGGGTCGATGCGCGCGTGGCGCAGATCTTCCCGACCGCCGATGCGCTGCGCCATACCGTTATCGTCAAGTTCGATCTACCCGTGGGCGTGCCGGGCGGTCCGGGCATGTATGCCGAAGTCATGCTGCCGGATGACTCGGCAACTATGCAGGATGTACCCGTGATCCCCGACAGTGCGGTGTTGTGGCGCGGCAGCCTGCCGGCGGTCTACGCGGCGACGCCGGATAACGGCACGGAGCTGCGGCTTATCCGGTTGGGTGACTACGTCAGTGGCAACCAGGTCGCCGTGCTCTCCGGGCTGAAAGTGGGCGATCGCATTTACGCCATACCGCCGCTCGGATCTGCGCCGGAGTGGAGTCAGAGTCCCCGATGAATTCCTGTCAAACCCGACGCGCGCCTCATGACCGATAACACTGACCACAAGGCGCTGCCTGAACCGGATCCGGAGATTGCGGAAATCCGCGATCGGGAAGAAGTCGAAAACAAGTCGCTGGGTATTGCCGGGCGCATTGCCTGTAACTTTATCGACTCGCCGATTACGCCACTGATAATGGTGGCGGCACTGTTCATCGGGTTGCTCGGCCTGATGTTTACGCCGCGCCAGGAAGACCCGGAAATCTCGGTGCCCATGGTCGATCTGTTTGTGCGCTATCCCGGGGCGTCGGCCGAGCAGGTTACCAGCCTGGTAACCGAGCCGCTGGAGCGCATCATGAGCGAAATTCCAGGTGTGCGCCACGTGTATTCCGCCAGTCAGCGGGGTCAGGCCATTGTCACGGTGCGTTTCCGCGTCGGCGAGCCGCTCGGTCCGTCCATCGTCAAGGTGCATGACAAGATCCAGTCAAACCTCGACAAGATTCCTCCCGGTGTGGCGGTGCCGCTGGTCAAGCCGAAGGGAATTAACGACGTGCCGGTGGTCACCGTTACACTTTCGTCCGACTCGGTCGACGACGCCGCATTGCGTACGCTCGGCGTCGACGTGCTGCAGCGGCTGCAGGAAGTGCCGGATTCCGGCCAGTGTTTCGTCGTTGGCGGCCGTGCCGAACAGATACAGATCGAAGTTAACCCGCAGCGGCTGGCCGGTTTCAACCTAACACTGGATCAGCTCGCCGAAACGGTACGCTCGGCCAACCAGCAAACCCAGGCCGGGTCGATGGAAGCCAGCGATAACGCGTTTTCAGTCTATACCGGCACCTTTTTGCGTACAGCCGAAGAAATTGGCCGCCTGGTGGTGGCAACGCGCGACGGTAGTCCTATTTACATTCGTGATGTCGCCCGTGTCGTTCATGCCCCGGAAGAACCCCGGCAACTGGTTGCATACTCTACCGGGCAGGCGGGTATGGAACATGAAGCGGTAGCCAATGCCGAGCCGGCGGTGACCATTTCGCTGGCCAAGAAGGAAGGTACCAACGGCGTAACGGTGGCCAATGACATTCTGGCCAAACTGGAAACGCTGCGCGGCCACCTGATACCCGATAACGTACGCATCAGCATTACCCGCGATTACGGCAAGACCGCCAACGACAAAGTCAACGATCTGCTGGCGGCGTTGTTCGAAGCCGCCGTGGCCGTCGCGATTCTGTGCCTGATCGGCCTGGGTACGCGCGCCGCCTTTGTGGTCATCACCGTTATTCCTATCGTTATTCTTATCACCGTGTGGGCGGCCTGGGTACTGGACTACAGCGTCAACCGCGTCAGTCTGTTCGCGCTGATTTTCTCCATCGGCATCCTCGTCGATGACGCCACCGTGGTGGTGGAGAATATATTTCGCCGTTGGATGGAAGCCGGGCGCACCACCGTCGGCATCGCCATAGATGCAGTGCGCGAGGTGGGAAACCCGACCATACTCGCTACCATGACCATCATCTCGGCGCTGCTGCCGATGGGCTGGGTGAGCGGTCTGATGGGCCCGTATATGCGACCGATTCCGGTACTGGGTTCGGCCGCCATGTTCTTCTCGCTGCTGGCGGCGTTCATATTCACCCCCTGGTTCGCCGTACGGGTGCGCCCGGCCAGCCTGAAAGCGTTTCAAAAAGCCGCGGCCCGCGAGCAGCGCACCCACGAAATTATCGGCAAGTACTACGAGCCGATCATTCGCCCCCTGATCAATAATCGAAAATTAGGCGTCGCCTTCCTGGTCGGCATTATCGCGCTGACGGCGGGGGTTTGCAGCCTGTTCTACTTTAAAGTCGTGGCGGTAAAAATGCTGCCCTTCGACAATAAATCAGAATTCAATGTGGTGGTGAATATGCCGGAGGGCACGGCGCTACCGGTCACCGCCAACGTCATTCACCAGATGGCGGAAAGTATACGGGCGGCAGTGCCGGAAGTCACCGCGCTACAGACCTACGTGGGTACCGCCTCACCGTTCAACTTTAACGGGCTGGTGCGCCACTACTATTTGCGCCAGCACCCGTGGATGGGCGATATCCAGGCCATGCTGGTGGAAAAAAAGGCCCGCCAACGCAGCAGCCACGAACTGTCGGTGGTGGTGCGTGAACTGCTCATGCCCCTCGCCACCAAGTTGGGCGCCCGCATCCAGGTGGTCGAAATGCCACCGGGTCCGCCGGTACTGCAAACGGTGGTCGCCGACGTGCACGGCCCGGATCCTATCACCCGTCGGCAGGTCGCGCGTGATCTGGAAAGCCTGTTTCAGAAGAGCGACGGCCTGGTGGACGTCGATACCTACATGGCGGACCCGTACACCTACTGGCAGTTCGAAGTCGACCGCGAAAAGGCAGCCCGCGTTGGGGTGGCGGTTGAGACCGTTAACCGCAACCTGTCGATGGCGATGGGCGGTTACAGGCTGGGCGATGTTAAACGCGGCGCCCCGCTCGAACCGACCTACATCGTTGTCCAGGCACCGTTGGCCACCCGCGCACGACTGTCTCAGCTGGCGAATCTGCCGATTCCGGCGGCCGACGGACGCACCGTGCCGCTGGGCGAACTGGGTACTTTTGTGAAGCGTCCGGAAGACCCCTACATCTTCCATAAAGACCTGCGCAGCGTGGAATACGTGACTGGAGAAATGACCGGCCGCCTCGGCGCGCCCATCTACGGCATGTTCGGCGTCGAGGACCAGCTCAAGGACTACACCACACCCGACGGCATCGTCATGGGGGGTATGCCAATGAACCTGCTCGGCCCGCCGGACAACGACCAGCACTCGGGTATTGAATGGACGGGCGAATGGACCGTGACCTATGAAACCTTCCGTGACATGGGGCTGGCGTTTATGGCGGCGCTGGTGTTGATCTACGGGCTTATTGTTGTCGAGTTTCGCGACTATGCGCTGGCCGGCCTGATCATGGCCCCGATCCCGCTAACGCTGATCGGCATCATTCCCGGCCACTGGATAATGGGTGCGGAGTTCACCGCCACCTCGATGATCGGCATGATCGCGCTGGGCGGCATTATCGTGCGCATCTCCATTTTGCTGGTGGAGTTCGTCAAGATCGAGGTCATGCAGGGTAAAGATATTCGCGAAGCGGCGGTAGCGGCCGCCAAGACCCGCCTGCGCCCCATACTGATTACCTCGCTGACCATGATGGCCGGCGCGGCGGCTATATTGACCGACCCCATATTCAACGGCATGGCGGTTTCGCTGATGTTCGGCGGCGGCGTCGCCACGCTGTTCACACTGATTGTAATTCCCATGGGCTGCATAAGCGCCGAAAAACACTTTCAGCGGCATGGCTGCGAGGTGCTGGAGCAGCGTATCGCCGAACAAGATGGCGAGGAAAAGTTGCCGGACACATGAGCGGATAAAGAATTGGCAGCTTCGGTTTTACAACGAATGAAACCAGCGTATGGCGAGGAGGATACAAGGTGATTAGGGCGTGTTAACACTAATAATGGTATCGGTAATCAGCGCGAAATGAATAAAGAACATGAAAACGCAGTCCAGCTTGTCGAATCGAGAGAAGATGCGGCGAAAGCCTTTCAATCGACGAAACAAGCGTTCGACCTCGTT
>JASBSN010000083.1 GCA_030148915.1 Thiogranum sp. | reverse complement strand
CTTTGCGGTAACTGAGATGCCAGGCTTTCTTCTCCGGGCTCCAGTAGCCGCCGTGACGTTTGATCAGCTCTCTCAGCTCCGCCTCGCCGTAGGCGATGCGCAGGTACACGCGTCGGTCAGGGTAGCTGACGGTGCCTGGGTGCCAGTCTTTTTCTTCAACGATGAGTTCTACGGTTTTGAGGCGTTTGTGCCGCTGCTTGTCGTAACGGTAACGTACGCACACAAGCTGGTCGCCGTATTTTTTGAGCAGGGCCTTGGTGCCGTTGGCACCGGGTGACAGGGTGGCTTTCACATCCATGTGAAACGCTCCTTGGTGGCGGTATCAGGTGTTCGCTTGCAGCGGGATACCGGTTTATTGTGTGCTGGCGCTGGAAACTCGCCCCAGGCTCTCCGGCATGCCGTCGAAAAAATGCACTACGCCCGTCTCCAGCGAGTATTCGGCGCCGACAACCAACAGACCGTCGTTGAGAATCAGCTGCTCCAGCAGTTGCGAGCCGTGGCGCAAGTGGGCGGCCGAGGCGCGGATGTTGGCGCGCACGGCCTGTGCCATCAGTTGCTCGGGGTCGTGGCGGTGTGGGGTTTCCAGCAGTCCCTCAATGGCCGGGCGGATGCGATCGACGATGGAAAGCAGATTCGGCGAGCGGCTGTCGGTGCTGCGCTCGAGTTCTTCCAGGGTGGCCCGTACGGCGCCGCACATGGAGTGGCCCAGCACGACGACCAGCCGGGTGCCGTAGCGATCAGCGGCAAACTCGACGCTGCCGACTTGCGAAGGCGCGACGATGTTGCCGGCCACACGGATGACAAACAGATCTCCCAGGTCCTGGTCGAAGATGATTTCCGCCGGCACGCGCGAGTCCGAGCAACCGAGGATAATCGCCGAAGGCTCCTGACCGCCCATCAGTTCATTGCGGCGCGTCTGGCTGGGGGGCTGGTTGCGTCCGCGCACGTCGGCGACGAAACGGCGATTGCCGTCGCGAAGACGCTCCAGGGCTTTCAGGGCTGGCATCATATTGCTGATCCGATCGTCGCTGTGGATGCAGGTATCTTACCCTGAGTATTTGCAGGATAACCAGTTGCCCTCGGGCGCAAATGGCTCGGCATATGGAATCTTGGCGACGCGATTCTCGCAGCAGCGGCGCCATCATAGCGCCAGTGAACCGGCGCCCGGCGCGCGCTTGGGCCGAGTGGTCGCCGCCACTCAAACCGGAAATTATTTCGGGTTTCCCTTATAGACTAAGTGAATTACTGTGTGGAATAGTCAGTTACACCCTGGCAGGGATTTGCAGAGACCGGCTATCACCCGCCGACTCTAAAATTATATAAAGATGTGTCAGCCTACACCTATGGATAGCCGTAACCGACGCCAATGCCACTGTATGCCCACCTGAACGGATCAGCGGGGGCCGTCTCCCTGTGAACGAGCACCCGCAACCCATCACAGGCGGCGTAGCTGGCGATCTGCCGTTCCGCACGCTGTTCGATACCGCGGCCGAATTCATCTTTGTCATTGACCCCGGCGGGCACATTATCGAGACCAACCGCTACGCCTGCGAACAGTCCGGATACGCCGCGCATGAGCTGAGGGGTAAGCCGGTCACGGACTTTTTTACCGAGTCATCGCGTCAACTTTATATGATCCGCTTTCCGAGGCTGCGCAGTCAGGGGCACGCGCGCGCGGAGATCGAGCTGGTGTGCAAGGACGGGCGCCTGCTGCAAATGGAGTGCCAGGCCACGGCGGTCGCCGATGCACAGGGTAAAGCCACCCATTTTCTGCTCATCCAGCGCGACATCTCCGCGCTGAAGCGCGCCGAGGAAAAAGCCCGCCAGCACCAGCAGGAATCGGCGCACCTGATGCACCTGAGCGTCATGGGCGAAATGGCGGCGAGCATGGCGCACGAGCTCAACCAGCCGCTGACGGCGCTGATCAGCTACTGCGGCATGGCCCTGGCGCAACTAAAAGAGTGGCCCGCGGCACCGGCCGGGCTGGTCGACATCCTGCAATGCGCCAACGAGCAGGCTCACCACGCGGGGGCGGTCGTTCAGCAGATACGCAGTTCGGTCAACCAGGGCAACATCCGCAAAAAACCGGTCGATATCGACCAAACGGTGCGCGAAGTCGCCAAGCTGATCAGCTGGGAGCTGAGCAACAGCCAGGTATTACTGCAGCTCGATCTGCAGGCCGGCGGCTACCGGGTGCAGGCCAACAGCGTGCAGATCGAACAGGTGCTGCTGAACCTTATCCGCAACAGCATCGAGGCGATTGGTCAGGCCGGGATCAGCGACGGCTGCCTGCGCCTGAAAACCCGTGTCTCAGACACGCCCTCGCTGTTGATCAGCGTGACGGATAACGGCGCGGGTGTCGCGCCAGACATCGGCAATCGTCTTTTCGAGCCGTTCCAAACCAACAAGGAGTCCGGTATGGGCATGGGCCTGTCAATCAGCCGCTCGATTATCCAGGCCCACCAGGGGACCATCTGGCTGGAGCAGCCGGGCCCGGGTGACACCATGTTCTGCATCCGGCTGCCGTACCTCGAAGACACGCATGACTAAACGCGAAACCCTCTACCTGGTCGACGACAACGCCGCCGTGCGCCATGCCTTGCGCCTGTTTCTCGAATCCAGACAGTTCCAGGTGCTGGAGTTCGCCTCGGCCGAGGCGCTGCTGGCCGGTGTCGACCCCAACGCCAACGGGTTGCTGGTGCTGGATCTGTGTATGCAGGGCATGTCCGGCCTCGAATTGCAGGCCAAACTGAAAGCCAGCGACAGCCACCTGCCGATTATCTTTATTACCGGGCACGGCAGTGTTCAGGATTCCGTCCACGCCCTCAAGGCGGGGGCCGCCGACTTCATTGAAAAACCCTTCGATAACGAAGTACTGCTGGAAAGCATTCGCCAAACGCTGCACCAGGAGCGCGCATTGCGGGAGCAGCGCGCCATCCGCGCAGAGCTGACGCACAAGTTCGAGCGCCTGACGCCGCGCGAACGCGAAGTGATGAAATACATTGTCAACGGCACCTCCAACAAGCACCTGGCCGAATTGCTCGGCGTCAGCAGCCGGACCATTGAGGTGCACCGCTCGCGAATCATGTCGAAAATGGGCGCCACGTCGCTACCGGAACTGGTCTGGATGGCCCTCTCGATCGGTATTATTCGCGCCTGGGGCAAGTCGCAACGCGTGCCTTGCCCGGCCTGAACGTCACCAAACCGGTGCGTCAGGTCGCCGGCGCCGGGCGTCACCCTGCGCGCCAACACCGCCGTTAAGACTATACTCACTGCCGGTGAATCGAGAGCCTTGCATGAAACTGCTTATTGCGTTTGCTTTACTGGCCGTCGGCCTGACCGCGGCCCGCGCGGCGGCGTTGCCCCTGCACACGCAGACCCTTGTGTCACAGGGCGAACGCTGGAACCTCCGGCTACCCGAAGGCCTGCAGCTGGAGGTGCTGAGCACCGCGCTGGACAGCCCGCGGCTGATGCACTTTCTGCCCAACGGCGATCTGCTGATCGGCTCGCGTTCGGGCAATGTCTACCGTCTGTCACCACCCTACCGCCGGGCGCAACAGCTGCTGCGGCTGCCCGACTATCCACACAGTGTCGTCTACGCTGACGGCCGCCTGCTGATTGCGCGCACCAACGGCCTGTACACGGCGCCGTATCGGCTCGGGCAAACGCAGATTTCGCCGTCTTCGGTGAAGCTGTTGGCGGCGCTGCCAAAGGGCGGCGGCCACACCAGCCGCAGCGTCGCTATCGGCCCGGATCGGCGCGTGTACGTGGCGCTCGGCAACAGCGGCAACTGCGACGATGAATATCTCGGTGCCGGCTACCCCTTCGAGCGCCAACGCGGTGGCGTCCTGGTGCTCGACGAGAGCGGCGCCAAGGCGCGCTTCAAACCCTTCGCCACGGGTCTGCGCAATCCCGTGGGCATGGACTGGCACCCGCTTACCGGGGTGCTCTATGCCAGTAACAACGGCCCCGATCACCTCGGTTTCGAGCAGCCGCCAGAGTCCTTTGCACGGCTTACCCCGGGATCGTTTCACGGCATGCCGTGGTTCCAGTTTGATGGCCGACGCCTGCAACGCGACACTTGTATCGACAGCGAACCGCCACGCCCACGCGCCGAAGTGTCGCTGCCCGTGGCGACGTTCCCGGCGCGTAACGCGCCCATGGGGGTGGCCTTTATTCCCGCCGGCGCGCTGGACCGGCGTTTCAGCAACCACGCCATCGTCGCCCTGCGGGGCTCGTGGGGCACCCGCCCGGACGGCGGCGCGCGGGGCGATGCGGCCACCCGGCGCCCGCCCGGGTTGGTGATGGTGCGCTTCGAGGCGGGCCGCGCCAGCGGCGAAGTCGTCGAGGTGCTGGGCGGGCTGCAGCGCGGCGATGGCAGCCGCCTGGCGCGCCCCGTGGGTGTGGCGGCAGGACCGGACGGGGCGCTCTATTTCACCAGCGATAGCGGGCTGCAGGGGCTCTTTCGGCTATCGGTCAGGGCCGCCGACGGGGCGTCCGCCGCCGCGCCGCGCTAAGCCGCGCACACCCGGCGCCTCACCGCTGTGCTAAGGTCATTGGCAAGACGTTCCAACTATTTGAAATAGTTTCGGGCTCAATAACGTCTACTCACACGTGACCGCCGGATGTTGTCACTCCGGTACTTATGAATAATAAACCAAGGTTGGGACAAAATTATGATTAAAGAAAAGATTACCAGGCATCCCCTGGTCGCGGCTGTGGCTCTCGCCGCCACCCTCACCACCACAATAACCCCGGCACTGGCTGCCAAAGACGCCGGCCAGGGGCATGACTACCGCACCTTCAACAGCGACGGCGGCATCGACTACGGCAACATCGGCGACTCCTACAAAGCCGACCTGGTGATGTACCTTGCCGGCAATCAGTTCATGGTCATGGAAGAGTTGATCAAGGACTTTCAGAAGAAAAACCCCGACATCAAAAGCATTTATGTCGAAACCATCCCCCCGGGCCAGATCCTCAAGGGTCAGATTCTTAAACAGGGCCAGATCAACGGCAAGGACACCGCCCAGAATCCGGATCTGTTCGCCAGCGTCAACCTAGGCCACCTGAAAAAGCTCAAGGGCGCGGGCACCATGAACGACTACATCATCTACACCCACAACAAGCTCGAACTGATGGTCGCCAAAGGCAACCCGAAAAAGATCAAAGGCCCCAAAGACCTCGGCCGCGACGACCTGGTGCAGTCGCACCCCAATCCGCTGACCGAGGGTATTTTCAAATTCTACGGTGCGCAGATGCTCAAAGACCTGGGCCTGTATGAGAAAGTCACCGGTAATGCCGAATGCAAAGGCTGCTGGGCGGTCAAGGACAAAACCTGGTTTACCCAGCGTCATCACCGCGAAACCCCCTACCGCATCGAAAACGGCCAGGCCGATGTCGGCATTGTCTGGGCCACTGAAATCAAGCACGCCCAGGCCGAAGGCCGCCCCATCGACGGCGTGGCTATCCCCGCGCCCTACAACATGGGCGACAAAGTCGGCTATGCACTTGGCGCATTGAAAACCGGCCGCAACCCCTACAACGCGATGCGTTATATGGCCTATCTGAGCACCGATGAGGCGCAGAACATCTATGCCTCATACGGGTTCGGCAAAGCCACTGCAAAGGATCTGGTGATGAAGCCAATCCCGGGCTCCGCCAAGAAGAAGTAGTCGAGCAGGTCCCTCCGCGGCGATGCGTCTCGTATCGCCGCGGACCGGCTTCAAGGCAGCCAACCGGCGTTTGCCGCCGCCAGCTTAACGGCCGGACATTTCACGCTGCAGCTCGCTCTTTCTTTGCTGCATTTGTTCTCCCAACGTTTTCAGCTCTTCGGCGGACATTGCCTTCTTGGCCATTTTGAACATCTCCTTCTCTTCTTCGTCGGCGTGATGCTCAACCAGTTCTTTCAGTACCTTGGCCCGCCCCGAGAACTTTTCACTGGTAGTGTCTGTGTTTTTCAAATCAGGCAACACCAGTTGCTCCACGGCGCGGTGTTCCTCGAGTGCTTCAAAGTAAGTCTCGGCGTGCTCTGAGTTGCCCGCCTTCTTGAACGCCGGGTAGAATATTTCTTCCTCCAGACGGGTGTGCACTGCCAGTTCATGCTCTATTTTTTCGAGCAGTTGGCGGCGCGTTTTTTCCGCTCGCGTGGTGGTCTCGGTCAGCTCGGTCAGCAGTTTTTTCACCTTCTGGTGGTCTTCTTTTAATAGATCGATGGCATTCATGGTCGCGGCCTTCTCTTGACGATGGGGTAAGTAAGATCTACAAAGCAATTCGCATGCCGGCCCCCAATTCAACGCCCGGCAGCGGTGCCCGGCTGCTAGAAAGCCGACGCAAGAGCGGCGTCACCTTCGCCGTAGCGCCCATTTTTGTGTGCGCCACCAAGAGCATGGGCATTGTTAGTCTGCCGCGGCGCTGCCGCGCGACCAGTGCCGCGCCGCCCTGGCCGGCGCGGCGCCCATCACGCTCCACACACATTTATCGGTAATTCGTTCACGACTTTGTAAGAAGTGCATAGCCGGGCCTGTGCACCGCCGCGTTGTCGGCATGGGTCGCGCCGCCATGCTCAGGTCTCAATCGGCGCGCCGCCTGCACATCGCCAGGTGTTTATCGATCACCCGCGACACAGCGACAAAGCCCATGCTGGCGGTGACAAAGCTGGCCGCGCCATAGCCCATGTTGCAGTCGAGGTGCACGCCGTGAATACCGGGTTTGCGCGTGCCGACCTGGCCGTGTTCATCAGGATAGACCTGTTGTTGAGCCGAGAACACACACTCCACGCCGAAGTAGCGCCGGGTATTGCGGGAATAGCCGTGATGGGCGCGCAGCCGCGCGCGGACTTTGGCCGCCAGCGGGTCGTTGAAGGTGCGGGTCAGATCCTTGATCATGATCTGCGTCGGATCGGTCAGGCCGCCCGCCGCGCCGGTGGTGATGATAGGTAGCTTGTTGCGTTTGCAGTAATAAATCAGCGCCGCCTTGAAGCGAATGCTGTCGATGGCATCGACGACATAATCAATGCCCCCGTTGGCCGGCAGATGATCGAACAGGTTGCGGTCGGTGATGAAATCGTCGATCACCTCGACACGGCAAGCCGGGTTGATGTCCGCCACCCGCTCCGCGAGTGCGGCGGTTTTCTTACGCCCGACAGCGCTGCCGAGGGCGTGAATCTGGCGATTGATATTGGTCACGGCGACCTCGTCGTAGTCGATCAGCAGCAGCGCGCCGACACCGCTGCGCGCCAGAGCCTCCACCGCCCACGAGCCGACACCACCGAGGCCGATCACGCAGACCCGCATCGCGCCGATCCACTCGGCGGCCTGGCGGCCGTAGAGCCGTTCGATGCCGCCGAAGCGCTGGCGGAAATCATCCGCCATGGCTAGGCCTCCAGACCCAACACGTCCAGGGCGTTGGCCGTGGTGCGACGCGCCAACTCGGCCGGGTCCTCGCCGCGCACTTCGCCAAGGGCTGCGAGGACTTCCGGCAGATACTCCGGGCTGTTACGCTCACCGCGGTGCGATGCCACCGTCAGGTCGGGGGCGTCGGTCTCCAGCACAATCGCCTCGAGCGGCAGTTCGGCCGCCAGGGTACGGAGTTTACGCGAGCGCTCAAACGTCAGCATACCGCCGAAACCCAGCCTGAAACCGAGTTCAACATACTTGTGTGCCTGCTGCACACTGCCATTGAAGGCGTGAGCGATGCCGCCGCGCACACGCTGCTGGCGTAGCAACTGCAGGACTTCGTCGTGTGCCTTGCGCACGTGCAACAACACCGGCAGCCCGGCATCGGCGGCGATGCCGAGCTGGGCGCTGAACAACGCGCGCTGGCCCTCGCGATCCGGATGATCGATAAAATAGTCGAGGCCGATTTCGCCCACCGCCAGCGGCTGGTGCTCGGCCACTGCCGCGGCCAGCGCCGGCAGGTGCTCGGGGCGATGCTGTGCGAGGAAGGCGGGGTGCATGCCGAGGGCCGCATACAGCCCTTGGTGTTGTCGGCAGAGTCTGAGTTGGTTGGGCCAGTGGGCCATGTCCACGCCCGGGACCACAATCCGTCGCACGCCTGCGCGCCGCGCTTGGGCCATTACCGCCTCGCGGTCGGCATCGAACACTTCCAGATCCAGGTGGCAGTGGGTGTCGATCAGATCCATACCGGTGCTATCGCCCCCCGGACGCCGCGCGCACACCGGCCAGCACCAGCGCCAGTTGCTGGCGATACACCGGCGCAATGCGCGCCGGGTCGACACCCAGCAGCGTCAACGGCGCGCCGAACAGCACCGAGAGCAACGTATTGAGCAGTAGCGGCAGCAGGGTGTTCTCGGGCAGTTCGCCCCGCGCGATGGCCGCTTCCAAATGCGGCAGCAACCAGGCATCGATACCCTTGATCGGCACCGCTTCGATGTCGGCCAGTTCGGGAAAGGCCAGCTGTTTCTCCAACGGCGTGACTTCCACACCGCTATTGAGCACGCCGCCGCGCGCAATCCAGGCCAGCAGTTCGGCAAGCACGCCAGGCCGGCGCTCGCAGGTGCGCGCCACTTCGGCAAATAAACGCTGCACCGCGGGCAGACCCGGCGTTTCGGCGGCGGCGCGCTGCACGTGCCAGCCCAGCTCGAGCACCCACAGGTGGGCCAGGTACGTCATCAACGCCTGTTTGCGCGGGAAGTAATTGAAAAAGGTGGCCTCCGATACCTCGGCGGCGCGACACAGGCGTTTCACTGCAATGGCGCCAAACGGCTCTTCGTCCAGCGCTTGCGCCAGCACCCGTGCCAAGGCCAGACGGGTGCGGGCGAACTTGCGTTGTCTTAGGTCGCTCATGATTTTTTGATTAATCTCTATTTTTGGGGCCTTCAATGCGAGACCTATTATGAGCGTGGGGGCAAGGCCGGCGCAATCATTGTGTTAGTAGCGGAGGGGCTTTTGCCGCGTGCTGGCTGGAAAGGAGACAAACCGCCGCTGAGCCATGCCGGCGCGGCGTGGTGTGGTGGGATACAACGCGCCCGCGGCGACCGAGGCCGGTGCGACCGGCGCCCAGCCTCAGGTGCGCAACACCACGCGGTCGGGCAGCACCACCTCCATGGAAATCGGCAAGTGGTCGGACAGCGGGTAGTCGAGCACTTCGGCCTTGGTCACTTCGACGGTGGGCGTCACCAGGATATGGTCGATATTGCGCCGCGGCCGCCAGCTGGGGAAGGTGTTCATGCCGTGCAGCGGTTCGCTCATCAGGGTTTTGTTGACCAGGATTTCCATTTCTTCGCTGTTGGAGCGGCAGTTCATATCGCCCATCAGCACCACGTGACGGTAGTCGTTGACCAGATCGCTGAGGTAATCGAACTGATTCATCCTCCCCCGGCGGCTGAGCGCCAGGTGCACGATCAACACCACCAGCGACTCCGCACCGTCGCCGAAGCGCACCGCCAGCGCGCCGCGTCCGGGAATCCGCCCCGGCAGCCGATGCTCGGTGATACCGCTGGGCTTATACCGGCTGAGCACACCAAGGCTGTGCTGGGCTATGCGCCCGATGCGGCGGTTGGTCTGATCATCCCAATAGGGAAAACCGGCGCTGGAGGCCAGATACTGGGTGATGTTGACAAAGCCACAGCGCGCACTGCCGGCGTCGGCCTCTTGCACGCCGACCATATCGTACTGGCTCATCAGCTTGGCAATGCGATCGAGGTTGTCAAAACGCGCCGGGTGGTGCAGCAGGTGCTTCCAGCTGTGCGAGAAGTACTGCCCGTAACGGCGTGTCTTGATGCCGATCTGGATATTGTAGCTGAGTAGTCGCAGCGTCCGTCGGGGCTGCTCCTGCGCGGGCTCGGTGTTAACCACTGATGACATGCTGTATCAAATCGGACAGACAAAGCTGCCGAGTTGCTCGGTCAGTTTAAGATTCTCGCTGTAATCGACGGGGCAGTCGATAACACTTACGCTCTGCTGTGCCAGCGCTTCTTTGAGGATACCCTGCAGTTGCCCCGGCCCGGTGACCCGGTAGCCGCGCGCTCCGAATGACTCGGCGTAGCGGACAAAATCCGGGTTACCGAAATCGACGTGCGAGGTGCGCTGAAACTGGCTCATCTGCTTCCATTTGATCAGGCCGTAAGCGCCATCTGTCCAGACTAGTATGACAATTGCCAGCTGCAGGCGCAGCGCGGTCTCGATTTCCTGGGAGTTCATCAGAAAACCGGCGTCACCGGTCACCGCCACGACACAGCGCTCGGGCGCCACCAGCTTGGCGGCGATGGCGCCGGGCACGGCGATGCCCATACTGGCGAAGCCGTTGGAGATTATACAGGTATTCGGCAATTCGCAACGAAACATCCGCGCCATCCACATTTTGTGCGCGCCGACATCGCACAGCACAATCCCGTCCAGCGGCAACACCGTGCGCAGATCCCAGATGATTTTCTGCGGCTTGCAGGGGAAGCCCTGATCCTCGGCGTGGCGGTTCATGTCTTCGATCAGCGCTTCGCGCAGGGGTCGCATCAGATGCCCCTGGTGCGGGGTCACCAATGCGGCGATGCGCGGCAGGCTGTGCTTGAGATCACCCAGCACGCCAACGCTGACATTGTAGTGCTCGTCGACTTCCGCCTGGGTGCGGTCGATGTGGATAATGCGGCGATCACGGGTCGGGTGCCACAGGTAGGGGTGGTATTCCACCAGGTCATAGCCGACGCAAATGATCACGTCGGCGCGGCTGAAACCGCAACTGAGGTAGTCGTTGGCCTGCAGACCGGCACTGCCGAGCGTGGTGCGGTTGCGAAACGGCGTGACGCCTTTGGCCATGAACGTATTGGCGAGCGGAATATTCAACTGTTCGGCAAAGGCCGCCAAGTGCGGCCAGGCGCCGGCGCGGATGACACCGTGACCGGCCAGAATCATCGGGTGGCGCGCCTCGGAAATCAGGCGTGCGGCCCGCTCGACCTGGGTTTGCGCGGGCTCGGGTGGAAATGGCCGATTGACAGGCAACGGGCGCGATACCGCTGGTAATTTCGCTATATCTTCCGGAAACTCAATAAAAGTCGCGCCGGTTTTCTCAGACTGCGCGAGCTTGAAGGCCTTGCGTACCACCTCCGGAATCACTTCCGGCGCCAGCAGGCTGGAGACGTACTTGGTCACCGGTCGGAACAGGTCCTGAAGATCCAGCACCTGGTGGGACTCCTTGTGCAGACGGTGGGTGCCCGCCTGACCGGCGATCGCCACCAGCGGCGCATGATCCATGTTGGCATCGGCCACCCCGGTGACCAGATTGGTGGCGCCGGGGCCCAGTGTCGACAGGCAGACACCGGCGTTGCCGGTCAGGCGACCGTAGACGTCGGCCATGAACGCCGCGCCCTGCTCGTGTCGGGTGGTGACAAAGATGATATCCGAGTCCAGCAGCGCGTCCATGAGCTCGAGGTTTTCTTCGCCTGGAACGCCGAAGATGTATTCAACACCTTCGTTTTCAAGACATTTGACGAGCAGCTGAGCGGCGTTCAAATCACTTCGCGGTCACTGGGCTGGAGGTTTTGGCGGCGTCGCGTTCCTTGTCGATGAGGAAATCGACGACTTCGAGCATTTGCTCGTTGCCGCCCGCCAGGCTGGCGGAGGTGCGGTACTTGCCGTTCACAATCAGCGTCGGCACGCCGCTGACGCCGTAAAGCCGATGCGCCTCACGGGCGCGGCCGGTGCGCGTGACCACCGCGAAGGAGTTGTAGGTTTTGTCGAAATCGGCGCCCGAGACACCTTGTTGTTCGAAGAACGCTTTGAGATCGGCCACGCTGCGGATGGCTTTGTGTTCCTTATGGATATGATCGAACAGCGGCTCGTGAATCTTATCCAGCACGCCGAGCAACTGGGCGGTGTAGTAGGCCCGCGCCAACAGCTCCCAGCTGGGGCCCAGCACCGCCGGGACGCGCACCAGGGCGACATCATCGGGCTGCTTTTTCAGCCAGGCATTCAATTCGGGCTCCAAATGGTAGCAGTGCGGGCAACCGTACCAGAACAGCTCCACCACTTCGATTTTGTCGCCGCTGGAGGTCGGCTGCGGCGAATCAAGCGTCTGGTACTGGACGCCTTCTTCAAAGGCCGCAAAACTCGGTGACGCCACGAACAGCAGCGCCAGCAGGGTCAAAAGCTTCTTCATTGTGTATCTCCGCAGTGGTTGCTGACCGGTACGATCCTCACCGACAGGCGTTCTTCGCTGGCCGGGCCGAACCGCAAAGCGGTCATTCTTGCCGCCAGCCCGGGTGATTTGCAAGGCCGACAGCCACACGGCCCCCCGCTGGTGTCGTGTGAATAAAATCTTCGCCGACGCGGCGGCCGCGCCCCGTCACCGGTTGGCCATTCGACCTTTTCCGTGGCGTAGAGTTCCGGTCTGCGGGGCGCACGACAGCGGCGCGTGACAGTGGCTAAGCCACTGTTTTCGCACCCTATCACCCGAATACGACAAATACTACCAGCGCCCCGCCGGGCATAAAAAAGCGGCTCTTGCAGCCGCTTTTTTATGCCCGGTTGAGGCGGCTACTCAGTGCAGACCTTGTACATAAGAAGCCACCGCCTGGATTTCCTTGTCGGTCAGCTTGCTGGCGATATTGCGCATCATTTTGCCCGCGTCGTTGTCACGCTCACCGGACTTGAAGGCGTGCAGTTGAATTTCGACATACTTGGCGTGCTGTCCGGCCAGCCGCGGAAATTTGGCGGCTGGATTGCCGTCGCCGGTGGGGCCGTGACAGCCGATACAGGCCGCCGCACCGCTGGCCGGGTTACCGCCACGGTAAATTTTCTGGCCGAGATCGACCAGCGCTTTGTCAGCCGCCCCCTGGGACATACTCTGGCTGGAGAAATAGGCGGCCAGGTTTTCCATGTCCTGATCGCTCAGCCCCATGGCCATCGGCGCCATGGTGGCGTTTTTGCGCTCGCCGCCCTTGAAGTTGTGCAGCTCCTTGATCAGGTAGGGGGCGCCCTGTCCGGCTAATTTGGGCCATTCCGGATTGGCGCTGTTGCCATCGGCGCCGTGACACCCGGCACAGGCCGCAGAGGCCGCTTTGCCAGCGGCGGCATCGGCCGCGGCCAACGCCTGTGGCAGATTACCAAGCATAGAAAATAGTGCTGTAAAAACAAGCCATTTATTCATTGTGATACCATCTCCAGAGTCACTTCAGGCAGGACGCCGGCAACCCGTAGTGGAGCGCGCCCGGAAAAGAGGCCAACTGTATACCAGTGGCTCGCGGAGCGGTCAATAAGAATCTGATTATAAACTGTGAGAAAATCGGCCCATGGAGATCCGTTTCACCGCCGCTGAGTTCCTCACCAGCGTGCCCGCGACCCACCTGGCCCCCCCTGATAGCGGCGCCGAAGCCGCCTTCGCCGGGCGCTCCAACGCCGGCAAATCCAGCGCCCTGAACTGCATCACCGGGCAACGCAGTCTGGCACGGACCAGCAAGACGCCCGGGCGTACCCAGCAGATCAATTTCTTCGATCTGGGCGGCAACCGGCGCCTGGTGGATCTGCCCGGTTACGGCTACGCCAAAGTACCGCAAGTGATGAAAGCGCGCTGGCAGCGCAGTCTGTCCGAGTACCTGCGGGTGCGCGAATCGTTGCGCGGCCTGGTACTGCTGATGGACTGCCGCCATCCGCTGACCGAATACGATCAGCAGATGCTAAGCTGGAGCGCCGAGGCCGGCCTGCCGGTGCATGTGCTGCTTACCAAGGCTGACAAGCTCAAACGCGGGCCGGCGGCCAGTGCTCTGCTCGCCCTGCGCAAACAGCTGCCGGCGCTGCACGCCGGGGCCAGCGTACAACTGTTTTCGGCGCTCAAGCGCAGCGGTATCGATGAAGTTCGCGACACCCTCGTGCGCTGGTTGGCCGCCGATTAACGCCGGGGCAAAAAAAACCCCGGAATGCAAGGGGAAGCACCGGGGCTAAGAATACCCGGCTTGGGGAAACCGGGTTGGAGGAATTCCCGTTCAACTCAGTACGAACGGGAGCGTCAAGCCAACGACACTCCTGCGTTGGACGGCGACACCAATTTTACGTGTTGACTGTACGCTTTGTGGTTGCCCCGCTCATTAGAAAAGACTTCGACCGCTCGTTACTGACAATATAGCTCATATTTTCGCCGCCCGGGAGCAATGCACGGGCCCCGAGTTCGCTCGTTCACCGGTGCTGGCGAGCGCTTAACAGGCGCGCCGCTCAGTGGGCTTCATCCCAGTTTCCGCCGCAGCCAATATCGACCACTAGCGGCACCGACAGCGTGGCCGCGGATTCCATATGCCGGCGAATCGCCTGCGCGGCAACACCCTCACCATTCATCGGTATTTCAAATACAAGTTCATCGTGCACTTGCATAATCATAGTGACGTCGTTAGCAGCGGATTTAATCCACGCCGCCACGGACAACATGGCCTTTTTAATAATATCCGCGGCGGTCCCTTGCATGGGTGCATTGATGGCCATGCGCTCGGCGGCCTGACGACGCTGCGCATTGCGCACATTGATTTCCGGCAGGTACAGGCGACGACCGAACAGCGTTTCCACGTAGCCCTGTTGGCGCGCCAGTTCGCGGGTGCTCTCCATATAAGCACGTACACCGGGATAGCGCTCGAAGTACAGGTTGACATAAGCCTGCGACTGGCCCCGATCAATGCCCAGTTGCTTGGCCAGGCCGAACGCCGACATGCCGTAAATGAGACCGAAGTTGATCGCCTTGGCGGAACGGCGCTGATCGGCGCTCACTTGGTCGAGTCCGGTGGCAAACACTTCGGCGGCGGTGGCCCGATGGATATCCTCGCCCTGGGCGAACGCCTCGACCAGGCCCGGATCGCCCGACAGATGGGCCATGATGCGCAATTCAATTTGGGAGTAGTCGGCCGCCAGCATCCGCTTGCCCTCGGCCGGCACAAAGGCTTGGCGGATACGCCGCCCTTCGGTGGTACGAATGGGGATGTTCTGCAAGTTCGGGTCGGAAGACGACAGCCGGCCGGTGGCCGCCACGGCCTGATGATACGAGGTGTGCACGCGCCCGGTGCGCGCATTGACCTGGCCCGGCAGCTTGTCGGTGTAAGTGGATTTCAATTTACTGAGCGACCGGTGATCAAGAATCAGGCGCGGCAGGGGGTAGTCCAGCGCCAGTTCCTGCAACACCGGTTCGGCGGTGGATGGCGCGCCTTTGGGCGTCTTGGCCAGTACCGGTAACTGCTGCTGGTCGTAGAGAATCGCCTGAATCTGTTTCGGCGAACCGAGGTTGAACGGCGCGCCGGCCAGCTCATGGGCCTGCTGCTCGACTTCATGCATGCGCTCAGCCAACTCCTGGCTCTGGCGGTGCAGCATGTCCACATCCACCCGTACCCCGCAGCGCTCCATATCGGCCAGCACCTCCAGCAGCGGCATCTCCAGCTCCTCGAACAGCTGCTGTAAACGGCCCTCGTTGACCAGCCGTGGCCACAACAAACGGTGCAGGCGCAGCGTCATGTCGGCGTCTTCGGCGGCATAGGGCGCGGCCTGCTCCAGCGCCACCTGATCGAAGCACAGTTGTTTGGCGCCCTTGCCGGCAACCTCTTCGAACTTGATGTTGGTATGCGAGAGGTATTTCTGGCACAGCGAATCCAGGTCATGGCGGCTCGCGGTGCTGTCGAGGACATAGGATTCGAGCATGGAATCGTAGGCGATGCCCTGCAGGCGGATGCCGTGGTTGAGCAGGACGTTGCGGTCGTACTTGAGATGGTGACCCAGCTTCAGCCGGTGCGGATCTTCCAGTAATGGGCGCAACTGCTCCAGCACCCAGCCGCGCTCCAGTTGCTCGGGGGCGCCCGGATAGACGTGGGCCACCGGCAGATAGGCCGCCTGTCCCGGCTCGATGGCGAAACTCATACCGACGACCTGCGCCCGCATGTAATCCAGGCTGGTGGTCTCGGTATCGAAGGCAAACAAATCGGCTTTCTCAAGTCGCGCCAGCCAGTCGCTGAAGGCTTCGCGGGTCAAAATGGTCTGGTAATCTACGTTCTGCGGTATCGCCTCGCCGTGCGCCTGGCCGTGCGGCTTGGGTGGGGCCGTGGCGCCTGATTCGCCGTCGAGCTGTTTCAGCCAGGTTTTGAACTCCAGGCGCTGATACCAGTCGCGCAGCTGCGCCGTATCGGCGGCCTGCACCACCAGATCCTCGGGCGCGTAGTCCAGCTCGACGTCGCACTTGATGCTGGCCAGCTGTTTCGAGAGCGCCAGCTGGTCGAGGTTGGCGCGCAGGTTGTCGCCGATTTTGCCCTTGATCTCATCGGCGTGCGCCACCAGCGCGTCGAGCGTGCCATAGTGGTTCAGCCACTTGGCGGCCGTCTTGGGACCCACCTTGGGGATGCCCGGAATGTTGTCCGAGGTATCGCCCACCAGCGCCAGGTAGTCGATAATCTGCGCCGGCCTCACACCGAACTTGTCGCGCACGCCCTGCGGATCCAGCCAGGTGTCGTTCATCGTGTTAATCAGCGAGACCTGCGCATTGACCAGTTGGGCCAGGTCCTTATCACCGGTGGAGATCAAGGTGGTGTGCCCGGCCGCGCTGGCCTGCTCGGCCAGTGTACCGATGACATCGTCGGCCTCCACGCCGGGCACCTGCAACAGCGGCAGACCCAAGGCGCGGATAATCGCCAGCAGCGGCTCCACCTGGGAGGACAACTCCGGGGGCATGGACGGGCGATTCGCCTTATACGCGGCGTACAGGTCGTCGCGAAACGTCTTGCCGCGGGCATCGAACACCACCGCCATGTGTTCGGTGCGATAGGTGTCGATAAGCTTACGCAGCATATTGATCACCCCGAACACGGCGCCGGTCTGCTGGCCCTGGGAATTGGTCAGTTCCGGCAGAGCATGAAAGGCGCGATACAGGTAAGAGGAGCCGTCGACCAGAACAAGCGACGGTTGGGGTTGGGCTGGCATAGAGGGATTTCCCGTTTAAATCAGTGTACTGTCTGAGACAGGTTGCGATGGTATCATTCGCCCACCGTCAAATCAGGAACGCCGCAATGGATCAACCGTCACGCCACCGCCACCCCGGCCTGAGCCAGGTCAACGATACTCAGTTGACCCGGGAATCCTGGAAGATTTTCCAGATCATGGCCGAATTCGTCGAAGGGTTCGAACGGCTGGCGCAGATCAAGCCGTCGGTGAGCATTTTCGGCTCGGCCCGCACCGCCCCCGAGCACCCCTACTACAAACTTGCCGAAGATATCGCCAACGCGCTGTCCGAGGCCGGTTTCTCGGTGGTCAGCGGCGGTGGGCCCGGCATTATGGAGGCCGCCAACAAAGGCGCCTTTGCCGGGCCGTCACCGAGCATCGGCCTCAATATCATGCTGCCGCACGAGCAGTCCGGCAACGGCTACCAGGATATCGCCCTGAATTTCAGGCATTTCTTTTCACGCAAAGTGATGTTCGTCAAATACGCCTCGGCCTATGTGGTGCTCCCGGGCGGTTTCGGCACGCTCGATGAACTGGCGGAAATCCTCACCCTGGTGCAGACCGGCAAAACGCGGCGCATTCCTATCATTCTGGTTCACCGGCCGTTCTGGGAAGGGCTGATCGACTGGTTCGCCAAGACCCTGGTCAGCGAGGGCACCATCGACGCCGAGGATCTGGATCTGTTCAAGGTGCTGGACAATCCCAAGGATGTGGTCGATGCTATTTTTGATCACTACGATAAACGCGGCTTTGAACCCTCGCCCACCGAACAGGAAATTCTCCTCGAGCTGTAAACTATGCCCAGACTGCCTCTGACACTACTACCGCTTGTTGCTCTGCTGCTGCCCGCCCTGGCGGCGCATGCCGCGGCGCCCGCGGATACTTCTCCGCCCGCGGATACCTCTCCGCCCGTGGCGCCCAGCGAAAAAGAACAGGAAAATCTTCAGCCGGAAGTGAAAATCATCCGGCGCAAGGACAAGACCGTCGAGGAATACCGGATCAACGGTAAGTTATACAAAATCAAGGTGATTCCGAAAGTCGGACCGCCCTACTACCTGGTCGATCGCAACGGCGACGGTGCTTTCGACACCCTGCCCGGCGACAACGGCCTGGAGCCCGATCTCGCGATTCCGCAATGGGTTCTGATTCGCTGGTAACGCGGTTCGCCAACCGCCTGGACCAAGTTGCCGAACGCACCGGCCGCGCAGCTGCCTGGTTGGCGCTGGCGCTGGTGTTGGTCACCTTCAGCGTGGTGGTGTTGCGCTATCTGTTTGCCTTCGGTTCCATCGCTCTGCAGGAAGCCGCGCTCTACCTGCACGCCAGCCTGTTTCTGCTCGGTGCCGCCTATACCCTGAAGGCGGACGCCCACGTCAGAGTGGATATTTTCTACCGCCATCTGGCGGCACGCGGGCGCGCCGTGGTGGATCTGCTGGGCGCGTTGCTGCTGCTGTTGCCGGTGTGTGGCTTTTTGCTTTGGATCAGCTGGGACTATGTCGCCAGCGCCTGGGCCTTGCACGAGGGCTCGCGGGAGACCGGCGGTCTGCCTTATGTCTATTTATTGAAAACACTCATCCCGCTCGCCGCCGGACTGCTGATACTGCAGGGCATCAGTCAGGCATTGCACAGCCTCGCCACGCTGCTGCCGGCAGCCGGCGAGGCGGACTGAGCGGCATGGACGGCGTGATCGCGCTGTACATGTTCGGCGCGGTGTTCCTGGTGCTGCTGGCCGGTTATCCGGTGGCGTTTTCCCTGGCGGGCACGGCGCTGGTTTTCGCCTTTGCCGGACAATGGCTGGGGAGCTTCGATTTCGCCTTTTTGCAGGCGCTGCCTAACCGCCTGTACGGCATTATGACCAATGAAACGCTGGTGGCGGTGCCGCTGTTCGTCTTCATGGGCGTCATGCTGGAGCGCTCTCGCATCGCCGAGAATCTCCTCGAAACCATGTCGGCGCTGTTCGGCGGCCTGCGCGGCGGACTGGGTTTTTCGGTCACGCTGGTGGGCATGCTGCTGGCCGCGAGCACCGGCATTGTCGGCGCCACCGTGGTCACCATGGGCCTGCTGTCACTGCCGACCATGCTCAAGCGGGGTTACGACCCGCGCCTGGCCACCGGCACCATCTGCGCCTCGGGCACGCTGGGGCAAATCATTCCGCCGTCCATTGTCCTGGTTCTGCTCGGCGACGTACTGTCCTCGGCCTACCAGCAGGCACAGCTCGACCAGGGCGTGTTCTCACCAAAAACCGTCTCGGTCGGCGACTTGTTCGCCGGCGCGCTGCTGCCCGGCCTGCTGCTGGTCACTTTGTACCTGGGTTACCTGGTTCTGGTGTCCATCTGGCGGCCCGCCGCCATGCCGCTGCCCACGCAAGCCGAGCGGGCGGGCTGTAGCGGCCTGTCAGCGCTGTATGCCTTGCTGGCGCCTCTGCTGCTGATTCTGGCGGTGCTGGGCTCGATCCTCGGCGGTCTGGCGACGCCCACCGAAGCCGCCTCCGTAGGCGCCATGGGCGCGACGCTGCTGGCGGCGACGCGCCGCCAGCTGAGAGCCCGCGTGATGCGCGAGGTGGTGCTCAGCACGCTGAAAGTCACCAGCATGGTGTTTATGATTCTAATCGGCGCTTCGGTGTTCTCGCTGGTGTTCCGCGGTTTTGGCGGCGACATTCTGATCGAGGATCTGCTGATGCAGTTGCCGGGCGGCACCTTCGGCGCGGTGTTGGTGGTGATGCTGGTGATGTTTCTGCTGGGCTTCGTGCTGGATTTTATCGAAATCACCTTTGTCGTGGTGCCCATCGTCGGCCCGATACTGCTGGCCATGGGCCTGGACCCGGTATGGCTGGGCATTATGATTGCGATCAATCTGCAGACTTCGTTTCTGACACCGCCGTTCGGTTTTGCGCTGTTTTATCTGCGCGGTGTGGCGCCCAAGGAAATTTCGACGGCGGATATCTATCGGGGGGTAATCCCGTTCATTGTCATTCAACTGGCCGCGCTCGGTCTGCTGGCGCTGTGGCCGTCGCTGGCCACCTGGTTGCCGGAGCAGATCTACCCTGGCTGATGGCGCGCGCCAAGGATGGCTAGACCGTTGGGGCGTGCAATCACCTAGCCTGCAGCACGCGCGTTCAGATAGGCACGTTCAGAAATGTCGCTCCAGGCGCTAACCTGTTCGCGGAAATCCCGAAAGGCCTCATAGACCCGCCGTGACTGCTCGTCTTTGGCGGCGACCTCGGCCACCACTTCGTCGGATAACGCTTTCAAGTGCCGCAGCACTTGATCCGGCAACGGACGTAATTCCACCTGGTGCTCGGTTACCAGTGTTTTCAGCGCCTGGTTGTTGCGCGCGGTGTATTCGGCCAGCAGGTCCTGGTTGGCGACGCGCGAAGCATTCTTGACGATGGCTCGCAAGTCTTCGGGCAGGGCCTCGAAAGCCTGTTTGTTCACCATGCACTCCAGCGTGGTGCCGGGCTCGTGCCAACCGGGGTAATAATAGTATTTGGCCGCCTTGTAGAGACCGAACGCCAGGTCGTTGTAAGGCCCCACCCATTCGGTGGCGTCGATGGCGCCCGATTGCAAAGAGGTGAACAGTTCGCCACCGGGCAGGCTCACCGGTACGCCGCCGGCGCGCGCCAACACTTCGCCGCCGAGCCCGGGGATGCGCATTTTCAAACCCTGGAGATCAGCGAGGGTATTGATTTCGCGGTTGAACCAGCCGGCCATCTGCACGCCGGTGTTGCCGCTGGCCATGGGGATGAGACCGAACGGCGCATAGACCTCTTCCCACAGCTGCATGCCGCCACCGTGGTATAACCAGGCATTCATTTCGTCGGCGGTCAGACCGAAGGGCACGGCGGAAAAAAACTGCGCCGCTTCGCTCTTGCCTTTCCAATAGTAGGCCGAACCGTGCCCGAGTTGCGCGGTACCGCGCGAGACCGCGTCGAAGACTTCGAAGGCCGGCACCAGTTCCTTGGCGCCGTACACTTTGACCTCGATACGCCCGCCGCTAAGCTGCGTGATCAGTTCGGCAAGATAATTGGCGCCGGTGCCCAGGCCGGGAAAATTCTTCGGCCAGGTGGTGACCATCTTCCATTTAACGGGCTCGCCGCGGCGCGCGGGCGCGGGACCGGCGGCGCCGGACTGGGTCGCCGGTGACTGCGGTTTGCAGGCGGCCAACGCGCCACTTGCGGCCAGCAACGCACCTTGAGCCAGGCGGCCGAGAAAATGTCTTCGTATCATATTGTCCTCCGGGCTTTATACACTTGGCCAGCCATTATCCCGAAAGCACTGTCACAGGAATGGAATAATTTTATTATTGCATTTGTCTATGGTTATGCCATTATTCTACACAATAGTTCCAGAATAAGCTGTAGGGCCTCGCAATATATAACTATTTCTTGAAGTATAAGGTGACAGCCAACGGGATCTCAAGGTGCCGTCGGTCTTAATGAGAGAGGGAGCCATGCTGGATACGCCGGAGCACATAGGTGCTCGTTTTTCCATTCTGCTCTTCCTGGGCTTCCTGGTCACACCGCTGAGCGGTTTCGCCGCCGCGGTACTGTTCGGTATTCTGCAGCCCTGGCAGTTGCAGGCGGTCATGGCCGCCGGCATTGTCCCGGTATTTTCCCTCACCTTGGTGTTCTTCTCTCTGTTTCAGCAACAGCGGCTGATCACACCACTGACCACCTGGGTAGTGCAACACCCGCAAGGCGGTAACGCTCCGGCCCATCTGCATCGCCTGGTGCAGCGTTACAGTCGCAACTTCTGGGCGCTGATGGCGGTGCATGTGATCGTCGCCCCGGCGCTGGTGTTCTGGAGTCTCGATGGCGGCATCGACGCCGAGAACCGCATAGCACTCGGGCATTTCGCGTTGCTGCAGTTGATCACCACCGCGCTGGTGGGGACGCCGGCTTTTCTCTTCGGGCTGCATCAGCTCGGCAAGCTCGCCGGGCATTTGAGCCTGGAGCGTATCCACGTCAGTCTCAAATCGCGAACGCTGTTACTGGCCGGAGTAGTGCCGCTGTTTTCCTATGCGCTGCTGGCGCACTACAGCTGGTTGCATACCGGCAAGCTGGACAATGGTTATCTGATCACCTGGCTGGCACTGGGCGTCATCACGCTGAGCATCTGTCTGCTGGCAATCCGCTCCACCCGCCAGGCGCTGCAACCGTTTCACGAGCTTTTTAGCCGCAGCGGTGCCTCCACCCATCAAGAGCTGGCGCGCCTGCGACCCGCCTCCACCGATGAGATAGGCCATCTGACGCAGACACTCGGCAAGGTCTTCCAGCGCCTGGGCGACCAGGAAACGCACATGCGCGCGATTGTCGACACCGCCGCGGAAGGCATTATCGTGGTCGACGAAGACGGCCTGATCGATACCTTCAACCAGGCCGCCGAACGGCTGTTCGGTTATCTGGCCCAGGAAATCCGTGGCCGCCATCTGGCCACGCTGCTGCCGCAGGTGTTCGAAGTGCGCCAACGCATCGATGCGCACGCCGAGGAACGCGAGGTCGAAGCCAAGCACCGCAATGCCTCGAACATCCAGGTTTCGCTGCGGGTGTCGGAAATGGCCATCAGCGGCAAACGCATGTTCACCTGTCTGGTGGCCGACATCACCCAGCGCAAACTCGCCGAACGCAACCTGTTGAGCGCCGAATCACGCTATCGCGCCCTGGTCGAGACCGCCCACGATCTGGTCTGGAGCGTGGATGCCGAAGGCCGCTGGAGTTATCTCAACTGCGCCTCGCGGATGATCTATGGGCGCGAACCGGAGGATATGCTCGGCCGGCGCCTGGCCGAGTTCTGCGCCGCGGACAACCTCGCGGCCGATCAACAATCGTTCAATCAGCTGCTCAGCGGCAACGATCTTTACCAGTACGAAACCGTCCACCTGGACCGGGAGGGCAACCGCCGTCAGCTCAGTTTTAACGCCAAAGCACACCTCGACGCCGACGGCCGCGTGGTGCAGATCAGCGGTACGGCGCGCGACATCACCGATCAGAAAGCATTCCACCAGCAACTGACCTATCAGGCCGAACACGACGCCCTGACCCGACTGTTCAACCGCAATTACTTTCAGCTGGAGCTGGAGCGCACCGTGGCGCGGGTGTCGCGTAATCCGAGCACCACTTGCGCCCTGTTTTACATCGATCTGGACCAGTTCAAATACATTAACGACACGCTTGGGCACGCCGCCGGCGACACGCTGCTGGTGGAGGTCACCCAGCTGTTATTGTCGCATGTACGCGAGGGCGACCTGCTGGCGCGTTTCGGCGGCGATGAGTTCACCTTGTTGCTCTACAACATCAACAGCGCCGATATCCTGGCGGCCGCCGAACACTTCCATCAACTGTTCGAAAACTATGTCTTCATGCAGGAGGGCAAGAATTTCAATATCAGCTGCAGCATCGGCGCGACCCTGATCGATGCCTTTGTCGAATCGGCCGAAGAGGCGCTGTCGCACGCCGACATCGCCTGTAACCTGGCCAAGGCGCAGGGCCGAAACCGCATCAAACTGTACAACCCGGCCGATCGCGACAAAGCCGGCATGGCCGCCGACATGGGCTGGGCCTCGCGGGTACGCGAAATGCTCGAACACGACCGCTTCCAGTTGGTCTATCAACCGATCATGGCGCTAAACAACGACCAGGTGCAGGACTACGAAGTGCTGGTGCGCATGGTCTGCGATGACGGCGAAATCATTCTGCCGGGCGGCTTTATGCCGGCCGCCGAACGTTTCGGATTAATACACAGCGTCGACCGCTGGATCGTCAGCCGCGCCCTCGATCATCTGTCGCGTTTGCACCGCCAGGGCGAAGCGGTGCGTTTCTCCATCAACCTCTCCGGCAAGGCCTTTGAAGACGCCAGCCTGCTGCCGATGATTCAGGGCCTGCTCGACAACTCGAATATCGATCCGTCCAGGGTCTGCTTTGAAATCACCGAAACGGCCGCCATCGCCAAGCTTTCCGCCGCGGAAAAATTTATCGCCGCGCTGAAGGGTATGGGATGTCAGTTCGCGCTCGATGACTTCGGCTCCGGCTTCTCATCGTTTGCCTACCTGAAACACCTGCCGGTCGACAAACTGAAAATCGACGGCGCCTTCGTCCAGGGCATGGCCGACAGCCAGATTGATCAGGCCATGGTGCAATCGATGAACCAGGTGGCCCACGCGCTGGGCAAACAGACCATCGCCGAATACGTCGAAGACAATGCCACGCTGGAACTGTTGCGCGGCTACGGCGTGGACTATGCCCAGGGCAACTACATCGGCAAGCCGCGCGAAGCGCTGATGAACCTCACCCGTTTGCCCGCGGTGACCCGTCTGCAAGCCAGCGGCCATAGCGACTGACCCGTGGACAAACGCGCGGCCTGCAGTATCATGCAGGCATGATTGATCCCATACGTGACTTCCTGCGGCTGGAGAGCGCCAGCGGCATACTCTTGATTGTGGCCTCATTGGCTGCCTTGATACTGGCCAATTCGCCGCTCGCCGTTCCCTACCAACAGCTCCTGGAGCTTCCCGTACAAGTCCGTGTAGGCGCACTGGAAATCGCCAAGCCGCTACTGCTGTGGGTAAACGACGGGCTGATGGCGGTGTTTTTCTTCCTCATCGGCCTCGAACTGAAGCGCGAGTTCATCGAGGGTGAACTGTCCGAGCCACGGAAAATCATCCTGCCGGCACTGGGTGCGATTGGCGGCATGCTGACCCCGGCGGCGATCTATCTGCTGATCAACCGCAACGACCCGCCGGCGCTCAGCGGGTGGGCGATTCCCGCGGCTACCGATATCGCTTTTGCCCTGGGCGTACTCACGCTACTGGGCAAGCGCGTGCCGAGTACGCTGAAAGTTTTTCTCGTCTCGCTGGCGATTTTCGATGACATCGGCGCCATTGTCATTATCGCCCTGTTCTACACCGACAATCTGTCGCTGACGGCCCTGGGGGTATCGCTCGCCTGTATCGGCGTGTTGTCGGTGTTCAACTGGCGCAACATCATGAATATCAGTCTGTATGTGCTGGTGGGGCTGATAATGTGGGTGGCATTGCTGAAATCCGGTATCCACGCCACGCTGGCCGGCGCGGTGCTGGCGCTGTTCATCCCCATGGCGAAGCATCCTGGGCGGAACTGGTCGCCGCTGCATCAGCTCGAAGGCGACTTGCACGGCGCGGTGTCGTTCGTGATTTTGCCGCTGTTCGCTTTTGTCAACGCCGGTGTGCCGCTGCACAATATGACGGTCGATGATATCCTCGGGCCGGTGCCGGCGGGCATCGCGCTGGGCCTGGTGCTGGGCAAGCAACTTGGCGTTTTCGGCCTGTGCTTTATCGGTATTAAGCTCGGCATCGCACGACTGCCCACCGGGGTCAGCTGGTCGTCTCTGTACGGGGTCTCTATTCTTTGTGGCATTGGCTTCACCATGAGCCTGTTCATCGGCTCGCTGGCCTTCGAGGGCGCCAATTCGCCGTACCTGAACCAGGACCGAATCGGCATTCTGATCGGATCGTTCGTCTCGGCGGTGCTGGGGTATTTCTGGTTGCGCCACAGTCTGCCGCACACCGCCGCCGACACGCGTTAACCACGGCGGCCGTTTCAGGCCGGCTGCAGGTTGGCGTAGGCCACCACCAGCCACTTGGTGCCGGCGTTCTCGAAGTTCACCTGCACGCGCGCGTGCGCGCCCTGCCCTTCATAGTTGAGCACCGTGCCCTCACCGAAAGTGCCGTGCTGCACCCGCTGCCCCAGGCCCAGCCCCGCCAGCGGCGCCGGCGCCGGTGATGCCGAGTACGCGGCGCCGGCGCCGGCATACGGCCGAGTGACCTGAATGCGCGGGCGAATTTCGTCCACCAGCGCGGCGGGTATTTCGTGGATGAAGCGCGAGGGCATGCAATAGGCTTCGCTGCCGTGCAGCCGCCGGTGTTCGGCGTATGACAACGTCAATTGCTTGCGCGCGCGCGTAACACCGACGTAACACAGGCGGCGCTCCTCCTCCAGGCGCCCCGGTTCCTCGACCGAGCGCTGGTGTGGAAATAACCCCTCTTCGAGCCCGCAGAGAAACACATTGTCGAACTCCAGACCCTTGGCCGAGTGCAAGGTCATCAATTGCACGCAGTCAGCCCACTGGTCGGCCTGCCCCTCGCCGGCTTCCAGCGCGGCGTGCGCTAAGAAGGCCGCCAGCGGTTGCAGTTGCTCGCCCTCGTCCTCGGCGGCGTCATAGACGAACTCGCGCGCCGCGTTGACCAACTCGTCCAGGTTTTCCAGGCGCGCCGCGCCCTTTTCGCCTTTCTCCTTGGCGTAGTGGTCCTTGAGCGCCGCGGTCTCAACGGTGTGTTCCACCTGTTCGCCGAGCGCCAGCCCGCAGAGCGATTCGGCCAGTGTATCGATAGTGGCCAGAAAAGTGCCCAGTGCATTGCGCGCCCGTGCGTTGAGCGTCTCGCCCCGCTGCAGAGCGCCGGCGGCCGTCCACAGGGACACTTTGTCCAGCCTGGCGCGCGCGCGTATCTCGGTCAGCGTGCGCTCACCGAGGCCGCGCGGCGGCTGGTTGACGATGCGGTCGAACGAGGCGTCATCTTGGCGATTTTCACACAGCCGCAAATAGGCCAACGCATCCTTGATTTCCTGGCGCTCGAAAAAGCGCAGGCCGCCGTAGACCCGATAGGGGATGGCCGTCTGCAACAGGCGCTCTTCGAACACCCGCGACTGGGCGTTGGAGCGGTACAAAATAGCCGTGTCGCTGCGCGCCGCCCCCTTGTCGATCAGCGACTGGATCTGCGCGACGACAAAACGCGCTTCGTCCTGTTCGTTCAGCGCCGCGTACAGGCGCAGCGGTTCGCCCTCGTTGCCGTCGGTCCAGAGATTTTTACCCAGACGCCCGTCGTTATGCGCAATCAGCGCATTGGCCGCCTTGAGAATAACGCCGGTGGAGCGGTAGTTCTGTTCCAGGCGCAGGGTTCTGGCGCCGGGAAAATCGCGCTCAAAACGTTGCAGATTTTCCACCCGCGCGCCGCGCCAGCCGTAGATCGACTGATCGTCGTCGCCGACCATGGTGATGCGTCCCTTGCCGCCGGCGAGCAATCGCAGCCAGGCGTACTGGATGGTGTTGGTATCCTGAAACTCGTCGACCAGGATGTGTTGAAAACGCTGCTGGTAGTGTGCCAGCAGATCGGCGTTGTGCAGCCACAGCTCATGGGCGCGCAACAACAGTTCGGCAAAATCCACCAACCCCGAGCGCCGGCACTGTTCTTCGTACGCCTGGTAGACGGCCAGCTGCTGGCGCACAAACGGGTCGCCCTTGTGCTCGATGTGTTGAGGGCGCTGGCCCTCGTCTTTGCGCGCGTTGATGAACCATTGCATTTGCCGCGGTGGCCAGCGGCTCTCATCCAGCTCCATCGCCTTGAGGATACGACGAATGACGCGATATTGATCATCGGAATCCAGCACCTGGAAGGCCTGCGGCAGACCCGCCTCCTGCCAGTGTGCGCGCAACAGCCGGTGGGCCAGCCCATGGAAAGTGCCGACCCACATGCCGCGGGTCGGCACGCCGACCAGCTGTTCGATGCGGCTGCGCATTTCGCCGGCGGCCTTGTTGGTGAACGTCACCGCCAGAATGCCATAGGGTGAAAGATTCTCCACCTGAATGAGCCAGGCGACGCGGTGCACCAGCACCCGCGTTTTGCCGCTGCCGGCGCCGGCCAGCACCAACAGCGGCTGCTGGTTGGCGCTCACCGCCTGACGCTGGGCGTCGTTGAGAGGATCGATAATATAAGACACATCCATGGGCTTATTCTAACAAACCCGCCCGGGCACCAGCGGCAAAACGCGCAGTTTCCTGCGGGTTTAATTTTGCCCCCACTGCGCCTAGCATCAAGCGGGCCGGAACATCCCGCAGGCTCGCAGCCGAGGAGGATCTTATGTCACAAAGCGTTGAACCTCATGACCTGAACGAAACGGGCTATATTGTCGCCTGGCGATCGAAGAAAAAGTTCGAGGCCGGCAAATATCTCGAGGACGTGATGACCCTCGGCGAAGCGCAGGAAAAGGCCGCCAGCCTCAGCGCCGGTGATCCCGGGAAGACCTTCTGGGCGGAACCCAAGCCGCAGCCCGTCGAGCCCCATTAAGGCGCGAGTCGCCCCCGCGCACTGACCCCCGGCGAGCGCGCCGCAGATGCTACACTGCGCGCCATGTCCGAGCGCCAACCCGACATCGGCCTGACGGCTGAACAGGCTTTGTTTGTGCCCGCCGCCCGCCGGCTCGCCGAGCGCTTTGCGCTGGCTTGGCTGCAGCGCCCGCCGGCCAGCGGCTTTTTCCTCTGCCTCGGCGCCGCCGGTCTGGAGTTGCACCAGGCCGGCGGCAGAGCTCCCGGTGCGGTTCGCGTCGAGTTCAGCGGCGGCGCCATGGGCCACCGCTTGCGTTTTGGCGGCGGCCGTGGCCAGCCTCTGGCGCGCGCCGTGGGGCTCAAGCCGGGCTATAACCCCAGCGTCTGGGACGCCACGGCGGGGCTCGGACGCGACGGGTTTGTGCTCGCCAGCCTCGGCTGTCGGGTGACGCTGTGCGAGCGCTCCCCCGTGCTGGCAGCGCTGCTCGCCGATGGCCTCCAGCGCGCCGCGCTGGACCCGGAACTGACCGACTGGGTCGACGAACGCTTGCGGCTGGTTGCCGGCGATGCGCGCAGCGAACTGGCAAAACTCAATGCCGCGCAACGCCCCGATGTCATTTACCTCGATCCGATGTACCCGCCCGGCAAAAGCAGCGTCCGGGTGAAGAAGGAAATGCTCGCGCTACAGCAGATCATCGGCACGGACGAGGATGCCTGTGGGTTACTGGAAAGCGCCCTGGCCTGCGCGCGCCGCCGGGTGGTGATCAAGCGACCCAAACGCGCCGCGGCGCTGGACGGCCCCAAACCGGCCGCCTCGGTGGCCAGCAAGAAGACACGTTATGACCTATACGTTACTGTGTAAATTCGCACGCCATGCCAGGCGCCACTGACATGCCCGAATCCCGCTTCTGGGAACATAAGTCGCTCGACGAGCTCGATGCCGAACAGTGGGAAGCTTTGTGCGATGGTTGCGCACGCTGCTGCCTGCTGAAGATCGAGGACGAGGACAGCGGCCAGCTTTTTTATACCAACGTAGTCTGCGAATACCTCGATGAGGGTCCGTGCCGCTGCAGCCACTATGCCGAGCGCTCTGTGTTAGTGCCCGATTGCATCAAAGTGACCCCGAGCGTGGCGCGCACCCAGACCTGGCTGCCGGACACCTGCGCCTACCGGTTGCTGGCCGAGGGCAAACCGCTGTACGACTGGCATCCGCTGCTCAGCGGCGACCCCGAAAGCGTGCACAGAGCCGGTATCTCGGTGCGCGATAAAGTGATCTCCGAGCAGTACGTACACCCCGATGAGCTGCCCGAGCACCTCGCCCACTGGTTGGACGAGGACACCTGAGTGGGACGCGGTCTCCACGCTCTGCTGCTGGCCCAGTTTCTCAGCGCCTTCGGCGACAACGCCATTCTGTTCGCCGCGATCGGCATGGTGCTGCAAGCGCAGGCGATGCCGGCCTGGTATATTCCGGCGTTGCAAAGCGTGTTTCTGGTCGCCTACGTAGTGGGCGCGCCATGGGTCGGGCCGCTCGCCGACCGCTGGCCGAAACCGCGCGTGCTGCTGGTGGCTAACCTGATCAAGGCGGCGGGCGTGGGTTTGATCCTGGTCGGCGTGGAGCCTCTGCTGGCCTACGCCCTGGTCGGTCTGGGCGCCGCGCTTTATAGTCCCGCCAAATACGGCCTCTTGCCGGAACTGGTAGCCCGTCGCACGCTGGTGCGCGCCAACGCCTGGGTCGAGGGCACCACCATAGGCGCCATTATCCTCGGCACGCTGGCCGGCGGTCAGCTGGCCGATGTCAGCGTCGCCGGCGCCTTCTGGATGGTGGCCGTCGCCTACCTGCTGTCGCTGCTGCTGACGCTGCTGATTCCCACGGTCAAACCGCGCGGTGGCGATCTGCGCGGCGCCCTGAGACAGTTTACTCAGACCACCCGCGCCTTCACCCGAACGCCACGGGCGCGCTTCGCCCTTCTCGGCGGCGCTTTATTCTGGGGGGCGGCGGCCGTACTGCGCGTGTTGCTGGTGGCCTGGGCGCCGCTGGTGCTGGCCAGCCGCTCGGCCGGTGACATTTCACAACTGGTGCTGTATCTGGCGCTCGGGGTGGTGGTCGGCTCGGCGCTGGTGCCGCGGTTGATTCCCCTGGAACAGTTGCAACGCGCCCGACTCGCCGCCTGGGGAATGGGTCTGGCCATTGTGGGATTTGGTCTGGTTGAGAACGCCTTTCAAGCCGGGGCCGTGCTCTTTCTGGTCGGCCTCGGCGGCGGTATTTTCATTGTCCCGATCAACGCCGCGCTGCAGCACATCGGCCACGACGGGGTGGGCAGCGGCCAAGCCGTGGCGGTGCAGAATTTTTTCCAGAACGTCGCCATGCTGGTGACCGTGGGGCTGTATACCTGGTCCACGGTCCTCGGGATCGGACCGGTGAGCGCGGTGTTTGCCCTGGGTATCGGCATACTGGCCGCCACACTACTGGTATCGCGGCGACTGACAGCGGCAGACTGAGGGGCGCCGCCGCGGAGCCCGGTGCGCGCACTTTTCCGGTCTCAGGAGGCGTTCATCAGTTTGGCCCTGACCAGCGCCACATCAATGGCACCCTGGTCGATGACCTCCGGGATCAGCGGATACACGGCCAGCAGCGGCTGGGGCCGTAGGCAGGCCGCCTGCTCCAGGCGCTGGCGGGTGGCTGCACTCAGATTCTGGTGGGCCAGCAGCGAGGCGGCATACCAATTGTGGTAGTCGCGCACCACCCCACGTTGAATCTCGCTCCCCCAGTCCTCGCTGAGTAACAGCTCGGGGAAGGCACCGGCTTCCAGCGTACGGCCGATTTCCTCGCTACTCAGCCGCAACCCCTCCCCGCCCCGGCCGCTGCCATCGGCCCGGCGCTCGAACCACTGCGCGGCCGGCATCGGTCGCGAGGCGACGTTCACCTGGCTCTCGAGCTGGTCGCGATGCGGTGTTGGACAGCCGTTGCGCGGATGGGTTGTTTCGTATTCGCTGAGCGTCGGCGAAACGAAGGCGGTATCGGTTATCAGAAAAGGGCGCCAGTGCGGATCGGTAACCCGCTCCATGTCATGCGCCTGGTAGCGGGTACGCAGCAGCGCCAGCGGCTGGCGGGTTGTGCTGTTGAGCAGCCAAAGCTCGAAGCGGTCGCGTATCGGAAAAGGCACCTGAGGCTGCTTTTGCAGCGCCTCCACCAAGCGGTCGGCGCCGACCAGATGCACATCGCCGAGGTTATTTTCCGCTACCGGTGTGACTCCCCAGCGAAACCGCCCCGAGGCAGTCTGCTGGCGGATCCGCCAGGTCCTGCCATTGGTTGAATAAGCACAGGCCTCACCGACATCGATCACCTGTATCACGCCTAGATAGGGACCGAGACGACGTACGCCGTAATAAGGGCTCATACAGACAACCGTAAATCCGCTTCACGCTATACTGACAAAGCCCTGGAGGTACTACAAGTCGAGCGGTGTGGGTACGGCGGAACAGGGGGCGATGTCCTCAACCCGCGCCCAGACCGCCCGGTCGTCGCGCGGTGTCAGCCGCTGAACACAGCCTGAATGACTTTCTTGTTGGCCGCGGTCTGTAGATTGGCGATTTTCGGTTTGCTGCCACCCAGGTAAGCATCGAGTGATACTGTGGGCACTTTCTCACGATCCACCAGCGGATACATGGTGCACTTTTCACAGGCGCGCAGCATGGGTTGGGCGCCGGCCGGGGCCTTGCCGGCGGGGCGCTTGCGCAAATTACAGCAGTTCTGCGTGCGCATATAAGCCTGCTGGGGAATGCAGAAAAACATCATATCCTTAGCCACTGAAGGTACTCCTCGTGAGCTCTGAGTCAGGTACTTTATCAAGCCGAGAAGTGTAACATTTTTACTACAAGCGATCAATTTTTCTTTAAAAGAATCAATAAAATACTTAGCTTACAGTGCCATAGAGCGGCGCTTTTCCGGCGCCTCAAAACAACAGTATCTGAGGGTTTTTTGCTCAGCCGGAAGCCTCTTCCACCGGGGCGGCCCTTTCGGTGGTGTCGCCGAGCCGCTCCGGAGGTTGCCAGAATTCGTAGAAATTGAACCAGTTGTAAGGGTAGGCTCGGGCCATCTGGGCGAGCAGATCGGCGTACCGCTGGGCGTACCCGCGTGCATCGTGCTGGCGGCGGTTGCGCGCCAACACGATGCAGGTGCGCCTCTAACGACCAGCCAGCTTGGAAAGTGGATTCAGCACCGGTACATGATCGCCGATGATTTTCAGGGTGATCAGAATCGGCACCGCCATCAGTGCGCCCATCACCCCCCACAGCCAGAACCAGAAGGCGACGCTCAAAAAGACCACCAGCGGGTTCAACGCCAGGCGCCGGCCCAGTACTACGGGTGTAATCACTTGGCCTTCGAGTACCGTCAAGACAGCGAAAACGGCGACCACCACCAGCGCCTCACTGACGCCGTCAAAATGCAGCAGCGCGGCGCCGCCGATCAGGACCGCCGTCAGGACGCTACCCAGATAGGGTATGAAATTCAATAGGCTGGCGACGGCACCCCAGAGCACGGGATTGGGTACCTTGAGAAGATACAGCGCCACGGCCACGGCAACGCCGAGCAGGGTGTTGATCAGCGTGATCGTGAACAGATATTTGGAGACTTCACTTTCCAGTGTCGTGGTCAGAGTCAGAAATCGCCGTCGCCGCTGGCTGTCGCCGAGCAGATCGCCAATGCGTAACAGCGCCACGCGGCCCCAGGAAAGAAAAAAGTAAAGCAGGAACGTCACTATTACCACGCCCGAGAGCAACCCCAGTGCGTTGCTGTAGAGAATATCTCTGATATGTACCGATTTGACCGTGGTAGTCGGCGCGCTTCGGGCACCGCGCTCATCCACCGAGGCAAGCCGGTCGACCTGTTCCGCGGTTTTACTGACTTCGGCCACTGTTTTCTTCAGCGGCAGAACCTTGCGCTCCAGTTGTTTGAGCATGGTGGGCGCGCTTGCCCGCCACTTATCGATCGGGTCGATAGCGCTGGCTACCGCCAAGCCCACTGTGGCAAGCAGCAGCAAAACGACAACCGCAGCACCCAGTTCGCGCGGCACGTGCCAACGGGCGAGCCACTGCACCAGTGGCGCCAGCACCAGGCTGATCAGGAAAGCCAGGACCAACGGTATGAAAAAACTGCGCGCCAACGCCAGAGTGTAGACCACCGCCAACACCAGCAAAGTGATCTGAATAGCCCGCAGAGCGCGCCCGGTGGACAAGGAGGTAACCGGATCGGGCGGGCCGGGAATCAGCATATCCGCGGTGGTGCGCTGCGGCTCAACGGCCGGCTTGCCCTTGTCCATCGCCGCTCCTCATCCGCGCACCGCCGAATGCGTCACCGGCTGCGCGTCTTGGCTCTTAGAACAAACGTAATAGGGAGGCAAACGTTAACACAGTTCGTAACCGCTGTGTGAGTGTCGAGGACGAGGGGCGACGTTCGGCTTTGGCCAGTGAACGGCCGGTAATAAATCCCGCCAGGCCACCGGCGGCCAAGCCGAACGGCGAAACCGCAAACACCCGCGCTGACTGGCGCAACTGCCGGCGCGCGTCTCGCGCCTGCTGTCGTGCCTCGTAGGCCCGATAGGTACTGGCAGACAGCGTCTTTTTAGTCGGATACATCCTGCGCCCCCAGCCCCATCACCTCGCGGGTATTGTCCAAGCCGATACGGGCGATACTGCGACGCAACAACAACCACGCGCCCAACGCGCCGAGGCCGTGCAACAGCCCAAGGCTCGCCAGCGCAGCGGCCCAGCTCCAGCCCATACTGAGCAACTGGGCCGCCGCGGCGGCCACCAGTAATCCCCAGCCACAGAGCAACATTATCGCCAGCGCCACCGCCGATCCCACGGCGACCGCCAGCATCAAACCCGAATACCGGGCCTCTACCGTGGCCAGTTCCAAGATACCCGCGAGTTGTCTGCGACCGCTGGCCAAAGCCGCGGTCGCAGAGCGTCGTAACTGCTCGCCAGGCGAGCCCTCACCGGCGGCGTCTGCGATTGACTCATTCATCGCCAAACTAAACCTAGGCGCTCAATTAGCGGCGCGTCAGCGCACCCAAGAGAAGACCCAGCGCAACGGCGCCACCCACGACAGCCCACGGACGGTCGTTCATCAGCCGCGTCAGACTGCCGTTCAGTTCACGCGATTTATCTTGTACGTGCTCGCCTTTCTCATGCAGCTTTCTCTCCAGGCGCTCGCCTTTCTCGGCGGCCTGATCAAGACGTTCATGCAGGGCGTCGGCCACGCGGCGGCTGGTCGAAGTGGCGTCGCCTACGGGGGTATCGTGGCCGTTCGGGTTAACTGTATTGTGGTTCATGGTCATCTCCTTCGCTGTTGATGATGAGTGTTTGCGCCCGGACCATTCCGGACTGATGGAACTTGTGTTCAGACGCCGGTCCGCAGCTTATCCCGGACCTGCTTGACGCCTTGAATAGCGCCGGCAACGGCAACCGCCTGCTGTTTTTCAAAGGGGCTGTCGACCGTGCCTTGCAGGGTTACCACGCCGTTGTGTGTCTCGACATCGATGTCGTTGCCCTCGACGTGGCGGTTGTAGAGCAACGCGGATTTAACCTTGGCGGTAATCCAGCTGTCGCTGACCTGCTGCTGAAACTCGCGCCCTTCACGGGCCGCGCGTTCGGCGAGTCCGATTGTCTGAGTGCTGATCCGCAGGTTATTTTCCACGCCGAGCACATCACCGGTATTGCGCGCAATCTGTTCGGCCAGTTGAGACTCGGCGTCCGAGGCAACGCTGCCCTTTAGCTTGACGATACCGCTGCGGGTGTCGACATTGATATCCAGCCCGTGAGTGCTCTCATTCCAGAGCAGCTGCGACTTGACCTTGGCGGTGATGTTGGCGTCCTCGACCTTGCGCAGAAAACTCCGCTCCGGGGCGCCGGGCGCGCGCGCGGCCTGATCGCCGAGATCGCCGGGTACGACCTTCAGCTGGTTAATGACCTCGCGGATGCCGTCGACACCGAGCGCCAGCTCTTCGGCCAGCGCCCGATCGACTTCGCTGTCGACCTGACCACGGAGCGTCGCCACGCCGTGATTCACATCGACGTCGATGCGGAAGGGGTTAAGGTGACGATTCAGCGCATAAGTGGTAGTCAAAGCCGCTTTCGACCAGGTGTCGGAGGGGAGCGCGTCCGCAGCGAGCGCCGGCGTCGTCGCGACCCCGAGGGCGAGCGCGCACGCGACTACGAGCGCTTTGCTGGCAACATGCTTCATGACGGACCTCCTCTACGGACTTGCACCTACGGCACCGGGATGCCTCGGGCTGGCCCCTGCATCCCACCCCCCCTGAGGCAGAGGCTATCAACCTTTTTCGGCACTTGGGAGGGCGCTGTATTTCACTGTTACGGGTTTGGTTGCAGATAGAATGCCAACCTATGAACCCCTTTAAAAACAATAGCTAATAAGGGACGAGCGCCTGGTGAAATACCCCGCTGGGTGAAATTACCCACCGAGCCGACGGCTAATGCCCCGTATTTCAGGCGTTCTCGGGTAAGGTGATACCGTACTTGTGGATACGGTAGCGAAGGGTATCGCGAGTGGTATTGAGCGCCCGCGCGGTGGCGGCGACGTTATGCTGGTTCTGATCCAGCGCGGCGCCGATAATGGCACGGTCCATCTCCTCCAGCCCCATACTGCCGTCCAACGGCAAGTGCACCCAGTGACCGTCGCCGGTCATCGCGCCACCCGGGGCCGCCGCGGCGCCGGCGTGTCCGGACCCAGACGCCGAGCCGTCACTGGCGGGCTGAAGTTGCAGCCACTCTATCGGCAGCTGCTCATCATCGGCGAACAGGACACAACGCTCGATGACATTGCGCAGCTCGCGCACGTTTCCCGGCCAGCCGTGGGCCTTGAGCGTTTCCCACGCCCGCGCGCTGACATGCGAGACGGTTTTGCCGGACTTGGCGTTGAATTCGGCGATAAACAGCGGCACCAGCTCGTCCAGGTCTTCGATACGTTCGCGCAGCGGGGGTAGCTGCAACTGGAACACGCACAGGCGATGGTAAAGATCGCTGCGGAAATCGCCTTCGGCGACACTGGCCTCCAGATCGCGGTTGGTGGCGGCGATCACCTGGACATCGACGCTGATTTCGCGATCGCCGCCGACCCGGCGGAAACTTTGCTCCTCCAGCACCTTGAGCAGCTTGGCCTGCAGGTCGATGGGCAGTTCACCAATCTCGTCGAGAAACAACGTGCCGCCATCGGCCTGCTCGAACAGCCCGCGCCGCCGCCCCTTGGCGCCGGTGAAGGCACCGGCTTCGTGACCGAACAACTCCGATTCCAGCAGATCCTTGGGAAGCGCCGCACAGTTGACTTCCACCAGTGGCGCGTCATCGCGCGGTCCACTGTGATGCAAAATCCGCGCGGCGACACCTTTACCGGTGCCGGTTTCACCGGAGATCACCAACGCTGAGAAGGGCGCGGAGGCCAGCCGCGTGAGCATGTCGCGCGCGCGCCGCGCCGCCGCACCATGGCCGACAAAACCGTCCGGGGTGTAACGGTTGCTCTGCGCCGATTGCTGGTCGTGCAAGCGCCGCTGCGCGCGGGCGCTGCGCATGGCGCCGGTTATCACCAGATCGAGGCGATCGAAATCTACCGGTTTTTCCAGAAAATCATAGGCCCCCAGGCGCAACGCGCGCACCGAATCGGCAACGCTGCCGTAGCCGGTGAGAAAGATCCATTCGCCGATGCTGTTGTGCTGGCGCACTTCCTCCAGCAGATCCAGCGCGTTACCGTCGGGCAGGTTCATATCGGAGAGGACCACCAGCGGTGCCTGGGCCTGTTCGACCAATACACCATGCGCGGATCGAAAGGTGTCGGCCAGTGTCACCCGCCACCCGTCGCGCTCAAAATGACGTTTCAGCTCGCTGCCGATCAGCGCCTCGTCTTCGATAATCAGAAGCGTATTAGCCATCGGCGTGGGCGCACGGCAAAGACAGACTCACACAGGCCCCGCCACCCTCGCGGTTACTCAGCACGAGTTCGCCACCCAGATCGCTGACAAAACGACGCACCATCACCAGACCGAGCCCCGTGCCGCCGGCACGCCAGGAGCGAAAAGCCTGCACACCGGCCTCGAGAATCTCGGCTGGAAAGCCCGGCCCGGTATCGGCCACAACGACTTCCAGGGTATCGCCGTTTCGTCGTGCATGTATGCTGATCTCTCCCGCTGCTTCGCCGAGCACCTGACCGGCGTTCAGAATAAGGTTGAGCAGCACCTGGCGCAAGCGCCCCTGGGGCAGCGTACAAATCAGATCACCCTCGGCCCGGTAGCGCACCGAAATGTGTTCGTAGAGTTGGTAGGAGGCCAGTGTAACCAACTCGTCCAGTTCAGTGGCGATATCCGTCGGCAGGGATTTTTCGGGGCTCTGGCGCGCCTGATCGAGCAGCTGGTTGAGCTGGCGCGTGGCCCGCTTGACTTCGTTCATAATCAGGTCGGCACGCTCGACCAGTTCCGGCTCGCGCATATCCCGGCGCAGATTATCCAGCGCCATTTGCACACTGGTGAGCGGATTGCGCAACTCGTGCGCCACACCCGCGGCAACCTCACCGACCGCACCCAGCCGCTCGGCCTGCGCCAGCCTGTGCTGTTGTTGCATCATCAAGTAGGAGGCGCTGCGCACGGCGTCGGTCAGCGTCTCCTGGCGTTGCTGCTGGGCACGCTCCAGCTTGTGAAGCCGTTGCACCAGACGGTTGTAATTGTCCAATAACGGGCGCAGCATCGGATCAGCCTCATCGACCGCGGCACTCGTATAGTCACGTCGCGCCAGAGAGGTCATCAGGTTGCCCAGATTTTTCAGCGGCGCGACGATCAGCTGTCGTGTCTTCAGCCACAACAACAGGGACAACAGCAACAAGGTGGCCGCCAGGCCGATGGCAATACGCTGAGCACGCTCGGCTTCCTCGGCGAACGCGCCCACCATCGACTGGTGCGCGGTGAGCTCACTGTTGGCCACCTTGCGCACTGCCGCCAACGCTTCATCCAGTCGAGAGCGATTGTCACCGGTAAATTGCCCCAGCTGTTGGCGCGCGAAATCGATTCGCTTCGGCGAACGCGCGACGAGATTTCCCGGTGACGCCTGTAACTTCAGGAGCTCACCGGGCAGCTTACTGAGGCTGTTGGTCGCCACATAGCCGGTATCCGACTCCAGAAAACGGACTAAGCCGGCGCGTAATTCGCTCTCGACGGCATCCACTTCGGCGAGATACTGCAGGTGTTGGGCAATGGGCTCGATACGCTCCACGTAGCGCCATGAACTGTACAACATGAGGCCGAGGCTCATCACCAACAACAACGCCACTGTCCACGACAGCAGCCATACTGCGCGAATCAGAAGATACTGGACCCCGTATTGCCCACCCTCACCGTTGTGCTCATTCACCAGTGCTGAATAACACTTTTCCAGCGTAAAGGACATACTCGCCCTACCTCGGCTCGCGTCAATAAGTAACCCCTGATTCAGCTTGAGATGTGCCGCTCGATTATCACACCAGAGGCCTTCGCCCGACAAGCAGGGCCACCACAAACAGCAGCAGGAAAACAAAGAATAGAATTTCCGCGATACCGCCTGCCGCGCCGGCGATCCCGGTAAAACCCAAAATAGCGGCGGTCAGCGCGATGATCAGAAAAACCACAGCCCATGGCGACATGACGCCTCCTTAACCCACAAAGGCTCCTATCTGGTGCGCGTCCGCGCCGTGCAGATAGGGTTGCACGGCTGCACAATCCCAGCCGCCGTCTCACCCTCTGAGCGGTCGACTGACCCGCACCGTCGGTGACACGGCGGCGTACACCGACGGGATGTTAGTTAGCGTTATCGATGCGATCCTCGGCTTCGTCAGCGCCTTTTTCGTACTGCTTGGCGCGCTCTTCGAGGTTGGTCTTTTCAAAGGCGGAAAACTCGGCACGATTGAGCTGGCCGTCTTCATTTTTGTCGTACTCTTTCCAATTGCTGCTCAGCTCGGGGCTCTGTTGGGCCTCGGTGGCGGTGAGCGCGCCGTTGCCATCCGCATCCAGTTGACTGAACTCAGGCGTAGAGGCGCTGATCTGGGCTTCGATATCACGAGCGGTTTTCTCTTCGCCATAACTGCCGGCGGCGGCGATACCGGAAACGAACACAGCGGTAACAGCAGTAGCGATTAAAGACGTTTTCATGGTAACGATCTCCTGTTGTTGTTTGGATTCAGTAACTGCATCTTGAAAGGTTGCAGTCGCCGTGCCAGGTTCACAACAGCATGTTTTAACGTATAAAAGAGTCTAGCAAAGCTAAATAATGCCAGGCGTTCGGGGTAAATAACCCCCTCTGTGGGGGTATCGACCCGCGCAGCGGTGTGCGCGGCCAGGCAAAGTCTGCCGCTAGGTCACCTTTATACAGCGGGGGAGGGGAACTCACCGCCGACCAGGAAAATCTCGTAAGGAAAGACCCGGGTGCCCAGCTCTTTGCTATAGAACGACACTTTTTGTTCGCGGGTTTCACATAACAGGGGTTTCTGCCAACTCGGCGCCTTACTGGCCAACGCGCGCGGAGAGAACAGCGCGACGTTGTGCCCTTCATCCGGATCGCGCGCCGACTGATACTCGAACGCCTCGATGCCCGCCTCGCGCAGGGCATGACCCAGTTGTTGCGTGTCGGCATAACGGCCGGGGTGAACCAGGGTTGCTTTAAACGGCAGGAAGGGCGCTGCATGCAGCCGCAGCCCTCGCTGCGTAGAAAAGGGGGCCGCGAACAGGGTATGCTCGCTGGTAAGTTTCCCAGCGGGTGGCGGTTCCACCATGCCATACCAGAAGATAAACCGGTAATAGGCTGTTTCTGCCAATGCCGTCTGCGCACCGGCGGAGGCATAGAAAATACTGCGCTCTTTACGGGTGCCGAACCGCGAGCCGTATTTCAACGGCGGGTAGCGAAACGGCGTCGATAACAGATAATGGAAACCGAGGGCCTCGGTCGGCGCGGGCGGCTTACTGGTATCCAGCAGTGCTTCGAGCAGCGCCTGCTCATCAAGGTTATCCACCAGGCTGTTGGTCGCCACCTGCTCCTGGCTCTCAACAACCCGCCGCAGCTCGCCTTCCAGGCAAGCGGGGGTAACTGCGGCCCTGCAGGCCGCCCAGATGTCCATCACACCTTGCCGCGAATCGCGTCGAGGTATTCAACCACCTGAATTAAGCCCGCCACGGACTTCACCCGTTGCGCGGGAATCGCGCCAAGATGACGATTCTCTGTGTGCATCCAATGCCTGAGATCTTCTTGCCTGCCTCCTACCAAGGCGAATAACCCTCGATAGAGGCGGATCACATGCAGCGCAAGCTCACCCACCTTGCTTTGCGGATCAATGCCCTTTCGGCTGATCGTGGTGCGGTCGCGCCCAACGATGTCGCCGAGCTCATCTTGCGTCAAACCCAGTGCCTTCCCGGCCGCCAAAAACGCCTTGGTCAGGGTCTGTTTCGCATCGGCGTGAGAGGCGGTCACGGTGGTCATGGGGCTCACTCTGAAATGATGTCTATGCTATATATAGTAGTTGTTCGTTGCATTTGCAACATTTTTGCCCGACTACCCGTCATCCATCGACTCCATGCCGCTTACAGCCCACCCGGCAATGGGACTTAGTCTATTGTTTTTACTATACAAATAAGAATTGGCTGGCGGAGACCGGAGAACTTACGCCGTAGCGAACCGTCACGTTGGCGGCCGCCTTCCCACGACGCTAACACGCGGCGCTGGGCCAGGAAGCTCGCAGGCAGGGCTTATTCCACGGTCACCGACTTGGCTAGGTTACGCGGCTGGTCGACATCCGTGCCCTTCAGCACTGCGACGTGATAGGCGAGCAGCTGTAGGGGCACGGTGAAGACAATCGGCGCCACGCAGTCCTCAGTGGGCGCCACCGGCAACACCGTGGTCGTCGCGTCGGTTTGTACCCCGGCGTCCTGATCGGCGAACACCAGCATCATGCCACCGCGCGCGCTGACTTCCTGCATATTGGATTTGAGTTTTTCCAGCAAATCGTTATTCGGCGCCACCACCACCACCGGCATGTCTGCGTCGATCAGCGCCAATGGTCCGTGCTTGAGTTCGCCCGCCGGGTAGGCTTCAGCGTGGATGTAGGAAATTTCTTTGAGCTTCAGGGCGCCTTCCATGGCCACGGGGTACTGCGCGCCACGCCCCAGAAACAGCGCGTGCTGCTTGTCGGCAAAACGCTCGGCGAGCTGACGGATCTGGGTATCGAGCTGCAGCACATTCTCGATTTCACGCGGCAGGTGCTCCAGCTGGCACACCAGCGTGCGCTCGGTTTGCTCGCTGAGCGAAAAGCGCCGGCCCAGTACGATAGTCAACAGCATCAGGGCTGTAAGTTGCGTGGTGAATGCCTTGGTTGAGGCGACGCCGATTTCCGGGCCGGCGCGGGTCAGCAGCGTGAGGTCCGATGCACGTATCAGCGAGCTCTCGGGAACATTGCAAATGGTCAGCGATTGCCCGAAACCCAGACGCCTGGCTTCCTGCAGACCGGCCAGCGTGTCGGCGGTTTCTCCGGATTGAGAGATGGTGACTATCAGCGAACTGTTGCGCACCACGGGCTTACGGTAGCGGAATTCGCTGGCGACTTCGACGCTGCAGGGGATGCCGGCCAGGGATTCCATCCAGTAGCGACCAATCAGGCCGGCGTGGTAACTGGTACCGCAGGCGATGATATGCACTCCCTGTACTTTATCAAAGATCTGCCCGGCTCCAACGCCGAACGCCTCTTCGAGCACCCGACCCTGGTGAATGCGCCCCTCCAGCGTATCGGCTACCGCGCGCGGCTGCTCGTAGATCTCCTTGAGCATGTAGTGGCGGTATTCGCCGCGCTCGACAGCGTCGGCCGACAGCTCGGAGCGGCTTTCCGGGCGTCCGACCGCTTTACCGTCCCGGTCGTAGACCTGCATGCCGGAAGGCGAAAGGTCGGCAATATCGCCGTCTTCCAAAAAGATGAACCGCTGCGTCACCGGTAACAGGGCAGCGACATCGGAAGCGATAAAGTATTCGCCGATGCCGATACCGATGACCAGTGGGCTGCCGAGGCGCGCGGCGACCAGGCGATCGGGCGCCTCGCTGCTGATTACCCCCAGCGCGTAGGCGCCCTGCATGGCAGCGCAGCTGCGGCGCACCGCTTCGAGCAAGTCGTCGCCCTGCTCGAGATGATGAAAAATCTGGTGGGCGATAACCTCGGAGTCGGTTTCGGAGGTAAAGCGGAAGCCTTGTTGTTTCTGTGTGGCGCGCAGCGCCTCATGGTTTTCGATAATACCGTTGTGGACTACGGCAACACGATTGGCGCAAATGTGCGGATGGGCGTTTTTTTCCGTGGGCTTGCCGTGCGTGGCCCAGCGCGTGTGGGCGATCCCCGTGAAGCCCTGTACCGGCTGGCGCTGGTAGGCCGCGGCCAGTTCGGCCACCTTTCCCGGAGTGCGCAGGCGCTCCAATTGAGCCGCCGCGCCAATCACCGCGATACCGGCGGAATCGTAACCCCGGTACTCCAGCCGCCGCAGACCCTCGAGCAGGATGGGCGCGACTTCACGCTGGGCGACGGCACCGACTATTCCACACATTCAGCTTGTCCCGTTGTTCGACTGAGAGTCAGCATAGCGGCGCGGCAATCGCTCACTGAAGCGGTTAGGGCCGCTTCTTCTGCGGCCGCGTCCAGCCTTCGACAGTCTTCTGAGCACAGCGGCTCAACGTCAGCTGGCCGGGCGGCACGTCGCGGGTTACCGTCGTGCCCGCACCGATGGTCGCAGCGTCGCCGACTGTCACCGGCGCCACCAACTGAGTGTCGGAACCGACAAAAACGTCATTACCGATTTGCGTCAGGTGCTTGTTGGCACCATCGTAGTTGCAAGTGATGGTGCCGGCGCCAATGTTCACCCCCGAGCCCATATGCGTGTCGCCGATATAGCTGAGGTGGTTGACCTTGGAGCCGGCGGCGATGCGGGATTTTTTCACTTCGACGAAGTTGCCGATATGTACGCCGTCGTCAAGCTCCGTCTCCGGGCGGATGCGGGCGAACGGCCCGATACGACAACCCTTGCCAAGACGCGCACTGTCTATCACGCTATTTGCCAGCACCTCGACGTCGTCGCCCAGAGTGGCGTTTCTGATCACACAATTAGGGCCGATGCGCACGCCGCTGCCCAGCGTGACGCTACCTTCGAACAACGCGTTGGCGTCGATAAAGCTATCGACACCGGCCACCAGCTCCCCGCGCACATCGAAACGGGCCGGATCTGCCAGCGTGACGCCCGAGCGCATCAGCGCTTCGGCCTGCCGGTGCTGGAACAGACGTTCCAGTTGCGCCAGTTGCACGCGGTCGTTGACACCCTGTATTTCCCCGCTGCATGGCGCGGTGACGCTTTCCACCGGCACGCCCTCGGCCACGGCCGCGGCAATAATGTCGGTAAGATAATATTCGCCCTGGGCGTTGTCGTTATCGAGCTTACTCAGCCAGCCGCGCAGCAGCGCGGTAGGCGCGGCAAGAAAGCCGGTATTGATTTCGCGGATGCGCAATTGCTCCTCGCCGGCGTCTTTCTGCTCGACAATATCAACCGGCCGACCATTGGCGCCGCGAATAATCCGTCCATAACCGCTGGGATCGTCGAGCACTGCGGTCAATACCGACAACACTTGTTGGCGGGCCTGTTCGACAACCGGCGCCAGGGTGCTCGCGCAAATCAACGGCACATCGCCGTAGAGCACCAGCGTGATCCCCTGATCATCGATCAGCGGCATGACCTGCTCGACGGCATGTCCGGTACCGAGTTGTTCGCGTTGCTCGACCCACTCGACCGACTCGCCGGCCAGCGCCTCGCGCACCCGCTCACCGGCGTGGCCGTATACCACATGGATGCTGTCGGGGTCGAGCTGGCGGGCGGTCGCGATCACCCGGCTCAGCAGGGCCTTGCCGCCGAGGGGGTGCAGAACCTTGGGCAGCGACGAGCGCATGCGCGTGCCTTGTCCGGCAGCAAGAATAATGACACTGAGTTTCATTAACCGGGAACCCTGGCCCTGCCCGGAGGCGCTCAGCGCTTGGTCTGCTTGCGCATGCGCTGTATGGCATGCAATTGCGCCACCGCCTCGGCCAGCTCGGTCTGCGCCTTGGCATAGTCGAAATCAACGGCCTTGTCGGTAATGGCTTTCTCGGCACGCTCTTTAGTGCGCAGCGCCTCGGATTCGTCCAGATCCTTGGCGCGAAGTGCGGTATCGGCGAGCACCGTCACGACGTGCGGTTGGATTTCAAGCATGCCGCCGGAGACATAAAAAACCTGCTCATCCTTGCCCTCCACCTGTACCCGGACCTCACCGGGCTTGAGGCGGGTCAGCAGGGGGGTGTGGCGCGGCGCGATGCCCACCTCACCCATTTCCGCCGGCGCAAACACCATGTTGGCGGTGCCGGAAAAAATCTCCGCTTCGGCGCTGACGATGTCGACGTGTAGAGTCATGGCCATAGTATAGAACCTCTGCGCGCCTTACAGCGACTTGGCTTTCTCCACAGCTTCCTCGATGGTACCGACCATATAAAAGGCCTGTTCCGGCAAGCTATCGTAATCCCCGTTGACGATGCCCTTGAAGGCGGCGATGGTATCTTTCAACGACACATATTTGCCCGGAGTGCCGGTGAAGGTTTCGGCGACGAAGAACGGCTGCGACAGGAAGCGCTGAATTTTACGCGCCCGGGACACGGCCAGTCTGTCATCCTCGGAAAGTTCGTCCATTCCCAGGATAGCGATAATGTCGCGCAATTCCTTGTAGCGCTGCAGTGTACCCTGCACGGCACGCGCGGTATCGTAGTGCTCGCTGCCGACTACCAGCGGATCGAGCTGGCGCGAGGTGGAATCCAGGGGATCCACCGCCGGGTAAATCCCCAGCTCGGCGACCTGGCGCGAGAGCACCAGCGTGGCGTCAAGGTGGGCAAAGGTAGTCGCCGGTGAGGGGTCGGTTAAATCGTCGGCCGGTACATAGACGGCCTGGAAGGAGGTGATCGAGCCGGTCTTGGTCGAGGTGATGCGCTCCTGCAGCACACCCATTTCCTCGGCCAGTGTGGGCTGATAGCCCACCGCCGAGGGCATGCGCCCCAGCAGCGCCGAAACCTCGGTGCCGGCCAGCGTGTAACGGTAGATGTTGTCGATGAACATCAGTACGTCGCGGCCTTCGTCGCGGAAATTTTCGGCAATCGTCAGTCCGGTCAGCGCCACGCGCAGGCGGTTGCCCGGTGGCTCGTTCATCTGGCCGTACACCAGCGCCACTTTGTCCAGCACGCCGCCTTCTTTCATTTCGTAGTAGAAGTCGTTGCCTTCGCGGGTGCGTTCGCCGACGCCGGCAAATACCGAGTAACCAGAGTGCTCCACGGCGATGTTACGGATAAGCTCCATCAGGGTCACCGTCTTGCCGACACCGGCGCCGCCGAACAGGCCGATTTTACCGCCCTTGGCGATCGGCATGATCAGATCGATAACCTTGATGCCGGTTTCGAGGATCTCCACGCTGGCAGCCTGCTCTTCATAGGTCGGCGGTGCGCGGTGGATCGGCATCTTCTTGTCGGCCTGCACCGGACCGGCTTCGTCCACCGGATTGCCCAACACGTCCATGACCCGCCCGAGCGTGCCCTGCCCGACCGGCACCGAGATCGGCGCACCGGTGTTGGCCACACTGATGCCGCGCTTGACGCCGTCGGTGGAACCCATGGCAATGGTGCGCACCACGCCGTCGCCCAGTTGCTGTTGCACTTCCAGCGTCAGCCCGGCGTCGGCCACGGTCAGAGCGTCGTAGATACTCGGCACCGAGTCGCGCGGGAATTCCACGTCGACCACGGCGCCGATGATTTCAACAATGTTTCCGGAACTCATGAGCAAGTCCTCATTAAAATAAAATTCGTTGGCGTGTGCATTAAACGGCGGCCGCCCCGCTGACGATTTCCGACAGCTCCTGGGTGATGGCCGCCTGGCGCGCCTTGTTGTATACCAGCTGCAATTCGTCGATAAGCGTGCCGGCATTGTCCGATGCGGCTTTCATGGCGACCATGCGCGCGGCCATTTCACAGGCGATATTTTCAACCAGCCCCTGGTAGACCAGCGATTCGATGTAGCGCATCAGCAATCCGTCCATGACCTGCTTGGCGTCGGGTTCGTAGATGTAGTCCCAGTGGTGGGCGATCTGTTCGTCTTTCTCATCGCCCGCGACCGGCAGCAGTTGCTCGACATCCGCGGCCTGGGTCATGGTGTTGACGAAGACGTTGTTGGCCAAATACAGGCTGTCGATAGCGCCGGCGTCGTAGGCATCGAGCATCACCTTGACCGAGCCGATCAGCTCTTCGAGTTTGGGCGTGTCACCGAGATGGGAGGTTTCCGCGACCACGTTGCCGCCGAGGCGCTTGAAAAAAGTCATCGCCTTGGTGCCGATAACGGCGATATCGATTTCCAACTGCTGGTCGCGCCAGCCTTTCATGGCGGCCACGGTGCGCTTGAACAGGTTGGTATTCAGGCCGCCGCACAGACCGCGATCGGTGGAGATGACAATAACGCCGACGCGCTTGGCCGGGCGCTCGATGAGATAGGGATGGCGGTATTCGGGATGGGCCTTGCCCATGTGCGACACCACGTTTTTCATTTTTTCGGCGTAGGGGCGAGAGGCGCGCATGCGCTCTTGCGCCTTACGCATTTTACTCGCCGCGACCATTTCCATGGCCTTGGTGATTTTCTGCGTATTCTTGATGCTCTTGATCTGAGTGCGGATTTCTTTCGCGCCGGCCATAAGCTCTTCCTGCCTGGTTGGGTTACGCCCTAGTAGGCGCCGTTAGCGGCAAAGTCATCGAGAATGGCGCGTAACTTCGCCTCGACTTCATCGTTGTAGTCGGGGTTGTTGTTGATCGCTTCCAAGTCGCCCGCATAGGAGGAGCGGAAATGCGCCAACAGCGCGGCTTCGAAATCCACCACCTTATTGACCGCCACCGCGTCCAGATAACCTTCGTTGGCGGCGAATAAAGACAACGCCATTTCCGCCACCGACAGCGGCGTGTACTGTGCCTGCTTCATCAGTTCGGTGACGCGCTGACCGCGCTCGAGCTGCTTGCGTGTGGTTTCATCGAGATCGGAGGCGAACTGTGCGAAGGCCGCCAGTTCGCGGTACTGCGCGAGCGCCAGACGTACGCCGCCGCCGAGTTTCTTGACGATCTTGGTCTGCGCCGCACCGCCGACACGCGACACCGACAGACCGGCGTTGATCGCCGGACGGATACCGGCGTTGAACAGATCGGACTCAAGGAAGATCTGACCGTCGGTGATAGAAATGACGTTGGTCGGCACGAAGGCCGAAACGTCGCCCGCCTGGGTTTCGATAATCGGCAGTGCCGTCAGTGAGCCGGTTTTGCCGGTCACCTGGCCATTGGTCTTTTTTTCCACGTAAGCGGTGTTGACGCGCGCGGCGCGCTCGAGCAGGCGTGAGTGCAGGTAAAAGACATCACCCGGGTAGGCTTCCCGACCCGGCGGGCGACGCAGTAACAACGAGACCTGGCGGTAGGCCCAGGCCTGCTTGGTCAAATCGTCGTAGATAATCAGCGCATCTTCGCCGCGGTCGCGGAAGTACTCACCCATAGAGCAACCGGCGTAGGGTGCGATGTACTGCATGGCCGCCGAATCGGAGGCGCCGGCCGACACCACGATAGTGTGATCCAGGGCGCCGTGCTCTTCGAGTTTGCGCACCACCGAAGCTACCGAGGAGTTCTTCTGGCCGATAGCCACGTAGACGCATTTAACCCCGGTGCCCTTCTGATTGATAATGGCATCGATAGCCACCGCGGTCTTGCCGGTCTGGCGGTCGCCGATAATCAGCTCACGCTGGCCGCGCCCGACCGGCACCATGGCGTCGATGGCTTTCAGCCCGGTCTGTACCGGCTGGTCGACCGACTTGCGCTCGATAACCCCGGGCGCGATCTTTTCAATCGGCGAACTCTCCGCGGAGCTGATCGGCCCCTTGCCGTCAATCGGCGCGCCCAGTGAGTCGACCACCCGCCCGAGCAACGCTTCGCCGACCGGAACCTCGAGGATGCGCCCGGTACACTTGACCTTGTCGCCTTCGGAGACCTGCTTGTAGTCGCCGAGGATAACCACGCCGACCGAATCTCGCTCCAGATTCAGCGCCAGCCCGTAGAGGCTGTCACCGAAGTCGATCATTTCGCCCTGCATGGCGTCGGCCAGACCGTGAACCCGGCAGATGCCGTCGGTCAGACTGACGATGGTGCCTTCACTGCGCGCCTCGGAGGTGGCTTCAAAACCCTCGATGCGCTGTTTGATCAGCTCGCTGATCTCGGATGGATTTAATTGCATGACTTGCGTCCTCTATTAGTGAACCAGGGCGCTGTGCAGCTGGCGCAGATGCTCCACGGCCGACCCGTCAATTACCAGGTCACCCGCGCGGATCACTGCCCCGCCTACCAGGTCTTCGTTCACAGAACAATTCAGTTGTATATCGCGGCCAAGACGCTGCTTGAGCACCTCGGCGATGGCGGACTTCTGCGCTTCGCTGAGCGGCTGTGCGGAAATGACTTCGGCCTCGACCAGGCCTTCGGCCTCATCGCGAAAGTCGTTGTAGAGTGCGGCAATCATCGGCAGTTGCGCCAAGCGGTCGTTTTCGGCGAGCATGACGACGAGGTTTTTTTCCGCCTCGCCGATATCCTCAGCGCAGACACGTATTACCAGCTGCGCGGCGTCGTTTCGAGTCAGGCGCGGGTTATCCAGCAGGTTGCGCATGGCATCGTCGCTGACCACGACGGCCAGCAACGCCAAGCTTTCCGCCCACGAGCGGTAATCGCCGGCGGCCCTGGCCAACTCGAAGATGGCGCGGGCGTAAGGGCGCGCCAGCGCGGCCTCGCCGTTCAGCGTATCGTCATTGTTGCTCGCATCCGCCATATCAGATCCTGGCAACCAGGTCTTTGATCAGCTCGTCGTTGGCGGTCGCGTCCAACTCGCGCTTGAGGATGCGCCCGGCGCCGGCCGTGGCCAGCTCGACCACCTGCCCGCGCAGGCTTTCCCTGGCACGATTGACTTCCTGCTCGATTTCCGCCTGGGCAGCCGCCTTCAGGCGGTTGCCTTCCTCGACGGCGTCGCCTTTTGCGGCCTCGACGATTTCCGCCGCGCGTTTCTCGGCGCGGGCAATAATTTCCGCGGCCTGCTGTTTGACCTGGTGCAGGGTCTCGGCGGCCTTTTTCTGCGCCAGCTCCTGCTCGTGCTTACCGCGATCGGCCGCGGCCAAGCCGGCAACGATCTTCGCCTTGCGCTCCTCGAGCGCCGCCATGATCGGTGGCCAGACAAACTTCATGCAGAACCACACGAACACCAGAAAAGTGATGCTCTGTCCGATCAGTGTCGCGTTGAAATTCATGTTCGCACCTCGTGCAATGTTTGCGGGGACAAAACGCCCTCGGCGCGCTTTACGCGCCCACCACGGCGAACATGACATACATGGCCAGACCGACGGCGATCATCGGTACCGCATCGACCAGACCCATGACGATGAAAAACTGTGTACGCAGCATGGGGATCAGTTCAGGCTGACGTGCGGCCCCTTCCAGAAAGCGGCCGCCCAGAATACCGATACCGACAGCGGCACCCAGAGCGCCCAGGCCCATCATCAGGCCACCGGCAATATAGAGCAGAGCGTTTTCCATGGTTTGTCTCCTAAAAGTTAAACTTAAAATACGTCAAAACGGGATCGAATCAGTGGTGTTCCTGGCTGGCCATATCCAGATAGACAATTGTCAGCGTCATGAAGATAAAAGCCTGCAGGGTAATAATAAGGATATGGAAAATCGCCCAGCCGAGCTGCAACAATCCGCCAAAGGCGCCGAGCGCCATGCTGCCGCCATACATCAGGGCGATGAGGATGAAGATCATTTCTCCAGCGTACATGTTGCCGAACAGTCGCAGCGACAGCGACACCGGCTTGGCAATCAGCGTCACGCTCTCGAGCAGGAAATTGATCGGAATGAACAGCGTCTGCACGACTTTGTTCTTGGCCTGGAACGGCATCAGGGTAAGCTCTCCGACGAACCCGCCAACGCCTTTCATCTTGACACTGTAATAAAGCACCAAGACGAACACCGACAGCGACAGACCGAAAGTGATATTGGGATCCGTGGAGGGCACCACTTTGAGGTGTCCCACGCCGAGCACGCCGGCCAGCCAGGGCAGCCAGTCGACCGGCAGCAGATCCATGAAGTTCATCAGGAAGACCCAAATGAAAATTGTCAGCGCCAAAGGCGCGACCAGTGCGTTCTTGCCGCTGAACGAGCCGCGTACACTGTCGTCGATGAACTCGACCACCCATTCGACGAAATTCTGCCAGCCACCCGGGGCATCGGCAGTGGCGGTTTTCGCCGCCATGCGGAACAGCCACAAGAACAGCACCCCAAGACCAATGGAAAACAACATGCTGTCTACGTTGATCGACCAGAAACCAAAACCGGCCGCATCCTGGACGCTGTGGGCAAAACCCCAATGGCCGGCGTGTTCATGGCCCGCGGGGAATTGGCCAAAGGTAAGATTGGTCAAGTGGTGTTTGATGTATAGGGCTGAGGTTTCTGGCGCTGCGGACATGAGTTTACTTCTTTAATTGTTGCGTTCCGATGATAACCATCATGAGCTGGCCGGCGACAAAGCCCGCGAGCAATGCAAGGGGTTCCAGCTTGAAGACACCCAACCCGAAGGCGAACAGCAGGGTGACGACCAGAAACCGCTGGGCGACACATAAAAAAACAGCCGCCAGACTCTGCTGCGGCGTGCGTTGCGGCGCGCGCGCATCCCGTCGGGCGCAGCGCGTCAGCAAAAGTGCATTCACAGCGGCCATAGCGCCGCCGAACTCACTGGACCCGGCGGCCAGCGGGGTGGCAATGACAAGAAACACGCCTGAAACCGCTGATACCAGTGCAAACTGGTACGCCAATAGCCTGCCGATTCCCGTATCCAAAGGTGTCTGGCCCGCCCTCTCCGGCGACAGTCCCGGGTTGAACGCCCGACCACCGGCACTGGTGGCGTGAAGCGGCCGAGATTATAAGGATCGTCGATAGGTGGGGTCAAGATTTTATATGCCGGGATAGGGTTATTCCCGCGACCTCTAATGAATATGCTCCAGGATACCGTCGAGCTCGTCGAGGCTGTTGTAACTGATCACCAGCTTGCCCTTGCCGCGCGCGCCCTGCTGCACCTGGACCGGCGCGCCGACCTTGTCCGAGATATTCTGCTCCAGACTGACCAGATCGGGGTCACGGCGTGCTTCCCGGGCCGGCGCAGGGCGCCGGCTGTCGACCAGCCACTGCTTGACGAGCCGTTCCGTGGCGCGCACCGATAAGCCTTTTCGGACAATCTGGCGGGCCGCCTCCGCTTGTGGGCCGGCCGGCAGCGCCAGCAACGCGCGGGCGTGACCCATCTCCAGTTCGCCGCTTTGCAGCATCGCCCGGGGGGTCTCGCTTAACTCCAACAGACGCAACAAGTTAGAGACCGCGGCGCGGGATCGACCGACGGCTTCAGCGGCCTGCTGATGGGTCATATCAAATTCCTCAATGAGGCGCGCCAGGGCTTGCGCCTCTTCCAGCGGATTGAGGTCTTCGCGCTGGATATTCTCGATCAGCGCCACGGCGATGGCCGAGCGGTCATCCATCGCGCGCACCACCACCGGAACGTCCTGCAGCCCGGCCAATTGAGCTGCCCGCCAGCGCCGTTCACCGGCGATGATTTCATAGTCACCGCCGCTGACCGGACGCACCACAATCGGCTGCACCACGCCCTGCGAGCGGATTGAGTCGGCCAGATCTTCCAGGCTTTCGTTGTGCATATCGATGCGCGGCTGATACTTGCCGCGGCGCAAACGTTCGACGCCGAGCGTGCGCAGCTCGCCGGCGACGCCCTCCGGGCTCACCGCGGCGGCGGTTTGCGCCGGCGCGGCCCCGGCGGGTTCGCTGCCGGCGGGCGCCGCCGGAGGCTTAGCCGGTCCCAACAGGGCATCCAGTCCACGCCCCAGCCCTCTTTTTTTTGCAGCCATAGTCAGTCTTCAAATACCATTGCGCGGCCTCAGGCCGCGGGCGTGTCGGTAGTCGGCGCAGAGGAGCGCGCCGGCGGCGTGTCGGGCGCGGCCTGCTCCCCGCCGTCGGCGGCCTTGCGCCGTCGCACCATCTCGGCGGCCAGCGCCAGGTAAGCGATGGCGCCGCGCGAGGTGCTATCGTACTTGATGATCGGCGCCCCGTAACTGGGCGCCTCGGCGAGGCGCACATTGCGGGGAATGATCGTCCGGTAAACCTTGTCACCGAAATGCTCCAATAACTGCGCGGAGACTTCGTTGGCGAGATTGTTGCGCGCATCGAACATGGTGCGCAGCAGGCCCTCGACCTCAAGGCCGGGATTGACCGCCTCGCGAATCTGTTCGACCGTTTCCAGCAGGGCGCTCAACCCTTCCAGCGCATAGTATTCGCACTGGATTGGGATGAGCACCGCGTCGGCGGCCGTCAGCGCGTTCAATGTGAGCATATTCAGTGACGGCGGACAATCGATAAGAATGTAATCATACTGGCCGGCCACCGGCTGCAGACGCCGCTTCAAGCGGCTTTCACGGCCGTCGGCCTGGATCAGGCGCACTTCGGCTGCGGTCAGATCACCGTTGCCAGGAATGAGGTCATAGCCCGCGGCGCCGGCAGCGACAATGATCTCCTGCAACGGCGCCTCTTCCAACAGGAGGTGATAACCGCTCAGCTCCACCTCGCGTTTATCCACACCGCTACCCATGGTGGCGTTACCCTGCGGGTCGAGATCGACCAACAGCACGCGGCGCTGGGTGGCCGACAACGAGGCCGCCAGGTTCACGCAGGTAGTGGTCTTGCCCACGCCGCCTTTCTGGTTGGTGATGGCGATAATGCGCGTCATCGGATTCATTCAGCCTTGTTGGTCCAGCCACAACAGGTGGCGTTCGGCATCCAGCCCGGGAATTCGCAGGCGTTCGTGATGCAGCCTTGCCGGTCCGGGTGAAAAGACCGCCATTTCCGTTTCCGGCAGGGCGCCTTTCATAAATAACATGCGCCCCCCGGGAGACAACAGATGGTGCGACTGGCGATAGAGCTCGTCCAGGCTCGCCACTGCGCGGCTGATCACCATATCAAATGCGCGCCCCGGCTGGTACTCCTGCATGCGCGCCTGGACCGTCTCAACGTTGGCCAGACCCAGTTCAGCGGCGGCCTGCCGGACGAAACGGATTTTTTTGGCGCTGGCATCGAGAAGGGTCACCGCCAACGCCGGGCAGGCGACGGCCAGCGGCAGCCCGGGCAACCCGGCGCCGGTGCCGACGTCGAGCAGACTGGCGCCACGCAGATGCGGCAGCACGGCCAGGCTGTCGACGATATGGCGCAACACCATCTGTTGTGGATCGCGCAGCGCCGTCAGGTTATAGGCCTGTTTCCATTTGTCCAGCAATACCAGGTACTGGGCCAACCGGCGGTGGGCGACATCGTCCAGCGCCAGCTGCAAAGCCTGGCAACCGGCCGCGATCTGAGCATGCAGGGATGACAAGCGCGGCGGGCGGCGTCAGGCCGTGCGGCGCGTCGGCGCGGTTTTTTTTAAGTGCACCAGCAGCAACGAGATCGCCGCCGGGGTCACACCCGGGATCCGCGCCGCCTGCCCGACAGTCTCAGGCGCGACCTGGCTGAGCTTTTCACGCACTTCGCTGGACAGCCCTCTGACCTGGGCGTAATCCATCGTCGGTGGTAAGCGTTTGTGTTCATTGCGTTGCTGGCGCGCGATTTCCTCGCGCTGGCGCTCGATATAGCCGTGGTAGCGCGCCTGAATTTCCACCTGGTCGGCGACTTTGGCATCTTCGCTGCCCGGACCGAGACCCGGCGCCGCCATCAGCATGGCGTAACTCAGCGTAGGGCGCCGCAACAGATCCGCCACGCGCTGCTCACCGGCCAGCGGCTCGCCGCTATGCGCGGCCAACTGGAGCGCGGCAGGGCTGCCCGGGCGCACCCACAGACCTTGCAACCGCTCCTGTTCGGCGGCGATGGCATCGCGCTTGACGGCAAAAAGCCGCCAACGCCGCTCGCCGATCAACCCGAGCTCACGCCCGAGCGCGGTCAATCGCAGATCGGCGTTGTCTTCGCGCAGCAGCAGCCGATATTCGGCGCGACTGGTGAACATACGGTAGGGCTCGCTGGTGCCGCGGGTGACCAGATCGTCAATCATCACCCCCAGATAGGCCTGGTCCCGGCGGGGGCTCCAGCCCTCGCTGCCCTGCGCGCGACGCGCGGCGTTCAGGCCGGCCACCAACCCCTGCGCGGCGGCTTCCTCGTAACCGGTAGTGCCGTTGATCTGGCCGGCGAAGAACAGGCCTTCGATAAATTTGGTTTCCAGCGTCGCGCGCAAGTCGCGCGGATCAAAGAAGTCATACTCGATGGCATAACCGGGACGCGTGATCACGGCTTTCTCAAAACCCGGCATGGAATGTACCAGGTCGTTCTGCACATCGAACGGCAAGCTGGTGGAAATCCCGTTGGGGTAAATCTCATGGGTGCTCAGCCCCTCCGGCTCGACGAAAATCTGGTGGGCGTGTTTGTCGGCGAAGCGCACTACCTTATCTTCTATAGAAGGGCAGTAGCGCGGACCGGCTCCCTCGATCGCACCGGAATACATCGGCGAGCGGTCAAGGCCGGCGCGGATGATGTCATGAGTGCGCTCGGTGGTACTCGCCAGGTAGCAGCTGATTTGGCGCGGGTGAGCGTTATCGCCAGCGAGAAAGGAAAAGCTGGGGATCGGGTCGTCACCCGGCTGTTCCTGCAGCCGGCTGAAATCGATACTGCGCCCGTCGATGCGCGGCGGCGTGCCGGTTTTCAGCCGCTCGACCCGGAACGGCAGTTCGCGCAACCGCGCGGCCAGCGCATTGGCCGGGGGGTCGCCCGCCCGCCCGCCGGCGTAATTGGCCAAGCCGATGTGGATGCGCCCCCCCAGAAAGGTGCCCACGGTGAGGACCACACTCGCGGCGAAAAACTCCAGCCCCATGCCTGTGGACACGCCGGTGACCCGGCCGTCCTCGACCAGCAGGTCATCGACGGCCTGCTGAAACAGGGTCAGATTGAGCTGGTTTTCCAGGGTGGTGCGGATCGCCTGGCGATAAAGCTGGCGGTCGGCCTGGCAACGCGTGGCGCGCACCGCCGGACCTTTGCTGGCGTTGAGCCGGCGGAACTGAATGCCGGCGGCATCGGCGGCCCGGCCCATCGCGCCACCCAGGGCGTCGATCTCTTTCACCAGGTGGCCCTTGCCGATGCCGCCAATGGCCGGGTTGCAGCTCATCTGGCCGAGTGTCTCGATATTGTGCGTCAGCAACAATGTATCGGCACCGCAGCGGGCCGCGGCCAGCGCCGCCTCTGTGCCGGCATGGCCGCCGCCTACCACAATCACCTCATACCTGTGCTTGAAGGACATCGCCCGACCGTCCGCGACTGATGAAAAGACGCGGAATGATACCCCATTTATCCTTGGCCAACCCAGCTTGGAAGATGCGACTATGTTCGCTATAAATATAGACTACCAGCTATATTTATACAATCTGTTTATATTTATATATTTATCTATTATTAGATACTATATATTTTAACTTGATTTTCAATAATATCTATTAATCTCTCGGTGGCGGCGCGGGTACTGTAGTGGGTGACGAGCCGCTTGAAGGCGCTCTGCCGCAGCCGCTCGGCAAGCCCCGGATGCTCTGCCAGGCGCGCCATCTGACCGGCCGTCTCACGCGCGTCGCCGATAGCCGCGAATAGCGCCTGGGTATCGGGCATGAACATTTCACCGTGGCCGACCGCCCGTGAGAGCACCATCGGCACGCCGGCGCGCGCCGCCTGCAGCGGCGTGAGACCAAAGGCGTCGGAGCGCGCCGGGACACAGAGAATATCCACCTCGGTGAGAAATCGGTCGACATCATCGATCCAGCCGGGGAATGACAGCTGACCGGCCAGATCGCAGGCCTCGGCGCGGCGTTGCAGCGCCTGCTTCTCGGCCCCTTCACCGGCCAGCTGCGCCGTGAACGGATAACCTGTTTGCTTGAGGTAACCGAGCGCGTCGATAAACACATCGAACCCTTTAACCGGGTCGAACCTGCCCAGCGCGCCAAGCCGCAGCGGCTGGCGGCGACGCCAGGGCGGCAGTACCTGGACATCGACCGGAATCATATTCGGCACCACAAAACTGGGCTTGCCGGCGCTGGCCTTGGAGAAGCGCGCGCCAATGTCCCGGTTCAACGCCAAACAGGCGTCGGCGGCCAGCAAGCGCCGGACCTTGGGGCTATGGCTTACCGCCAGCAGCGGGGCACGGCCGGCCAGCGATCGCTTGAGCAGGGCGACGGAGCGGCTGCAATGGGCAATGGCCAGATCAGGCGATGGACCGCCTGTAAACCGACGCCGTTGCCGCCAGGCGGCCCACAAGTCGTAGTGGCCGTGACTGCTGACAAACTCGACGTCGCACCCGTCCGGTAATAAGTCCAAATTCGGCGTGTGCCGCTTACTCAGTAAGTTCAGTACCCGGTGGCCGCGCGCCTGCAGCAGCCGAGCGTAGTCGCAAACCACTTGCCAGCGACCGCCCGAGGCGTCACCCAGGACGCTGTTGACGATGTACATCTCTTTCACTGTCCCCCGCAGCGGCAACCGGTGGCGGGAGACTATACGCCAGCCAGGCACACGAGGGCATTCTCAGGCGGTGAACCGAAGCAAAGACGAGCAATATCGGCGCAAAAAAGCCGGGGCAGAAAAGACCGACGGCGCCCGTGGGCGCCGTCGGCAATAGAGCTCGGAGAAGCTCTGCAGGAGACGTCATGCCGGACTTGTTCCGGCATCCAGATCTTAGAGAAATAGATTCCGGCCTGCGCCGGAATGACGTTCCTGGTTCCTCAGTAAATAGCGAGCAACTGCAGGGTAACGCGGTTATCCACTTCGTCCAGAATCTGGTTCGGGACGGCCGCAGAGGGCGCGTTCGGCGCTTTGGCATCGCGGATTTCGTAGTTAACCAGCATGCGGGTCTTCTTGTTGAAGAACCATTGAGCACCGAGCGTCCAGGTGTTGAACTCACGTTCCTGGGCGTTGATGTTCCTTACCCGATCGAGGTAGTCATAGCGCACGTCGAGTTCCAGCTGTGGCAATACCTTGTAACCTAAATCGACGTAGTAACCGTTGGCCTTGCCGTTAGGTGACACATTGAACGAGGCGGTGGCCGTGTCGGCGTTGTTGCGGCTGCCGGGAACCGCGCCGCCGTCAGTACCGGCGAAGATCATGCCGTCGGCGTCGATATACTCGGCAGCCGCACGCATTTTGCCTTTCCGGAATGTGGTGCCGAAGCCCCAGCGCTTACGGTCGAAGTCCTGCTCGGCGGCGGTCCCACCGACAAATTGCAGGGTACGTTTGCCGTTGATGTACCAACCGAACAGCTTCAGGCCTTCACGCCGCGCGCCCTTGCTGTTACCAAAAACTTTCTCGGACGCCCAGTACAGGTAGTAATCCTTGTCGTTGTTGTCGTCCATGCGGTTCAGGCCGTTGCCGTTACCCACCATGGCCGCGTAGCTGTGTTCCCAGCCCAGCCAGTTGAACCAGTCGAATACCTGCACGCCGATATCGCGGAAGGCGCCGACAGAGCCATTCGGCCGGTTGGGGTCCTGGGTATTGGAACCGTCACCGTCGAAGAAGCGCTCCAGCAGCAACTGATCGGTCGCCAGGGTGAAGTTGATGTAGTTGAACACGTGGATGGCCTGCAGGCCTTCCTCGGCGCCCGGGGTTTTGAACTGGCCAAAACGCAGGCGGGCATAGGGGATGTGGTTCAGGGTGATACTGGCATCGGTCGCTGCCACCGCGGAGTCGGAAAGCTCGGTGATACCGTTCTGGCCGGCCTCAATCAGCAGGAAGTAATTGGTCTTGCTGTCGAGCGGGAAGTTCGCACCACGGATGCCCAGACGCGCGCGCCGGAGTTG